>CAZCOV010000505.1:0-3293 GCA_964499975.1 uncultured Thermoanaerobaculia bacterium | reverse complement strand
GCCGGTCAACCTCTTCCTTGCTCTCGCGCAGCCGGCGGTCGGTCTCGTGCATCTGCCGATCGGTCTCACGCTGCTGGCGATCAGTCTCGCGCAGCTGGCGATCGGTCTCGCGCAGCTGGCGCTCCGTCTCGGCCTGCGCGACCAGCAGTTGGGCCAGCAATTCTTTCAGCTCTTGATCCATATCGTCTCGGCTCCGCCCCGTCGTTCGCGCGGCTGGCCCATTTTACCCCACAAGGGTGCGGCACACTGTCACCATGGCAGCATGGCAGCGCAGCAGCGCGGCGATCCATGGCTCGCGGTGTGCCAGGTCGACTCCGCAACGAGGGAGCGTGGGCGGCAAGCAAGTGGCTCAGCCAACGTCGATCGAGTCAGCTCACGGCGCAAGCGGCGGGCGCTGGAAGGAGCGGGGAACAAAACCCGCGGGAACCTGCAACTCGAAAGTATCGCCCGAGATCCGGGCCAAATAGAGCCCTTCTTTGAGCACCCGGTCGCGCAGGTCGTCCGGCATGTCCACCGCGGCGAGGATGCCGTAAAGCTTCTTGTCGCGGTGCTGCGGCATGAAATCCGGGACCTCGCGCAGGATGCGCAGCAGCTGCTCGATGCCTTCCTCGCGCAGATGGCTCTTGACCTCGACGACCACCGCCACATTGCGATCGGTGTTCGAGAAACCGAAGACGTCGAGCTCCAGCGTCCGCCCCTGCTTCTGCACCCGGTAGCGCGGGGCGATGTTGTCCAGACCAAATTGCTCTGCCAGCAGCTTGCGCATCGAGGGTAGGGCCATGCCCTCGGTGAAGCTGCCGAACTTTTCGCCGAGCTTGCCGAGCTGACGCCCGACCTCCTTCAACTGGGTGTTGGTGTCCTTGATCTGCCGGTCAACCTCTTCCTTGCTCTCGCGCAGCCGGCGGTCGGTCTCGTGCATCTGGCGATCGGTCTCGCGCAGCTGGCGCTCCGTCTCGGCCTGCGCGACCAGCAGTTGGGCCAGCAATTCTTTCAGCTCTTGATCCATATCGTCTCGGCTCCGCCCCGTCGTTCGCGCGACTGGCCCATTTTACCCCAGGAACGGCTGTGCGGCACTTGTGATCAGGGCAGCGCGGCAGCGAAGCCCATTTGTGGGTGGGAGTATTTGGGGGGAGCGCCGCGCAGGAGAGGCGCTCCCCCCCCCGAATAGATTCGTCAACTCGCAGGTAGGGGCAGACTTTTAGTCCTCGCTTTTAGTACTCACACCCCGAGACTGATTCTCCGTTCACGCAGGTGTCTGGCTCACTGTCACCATAGAGGTAGTCGTAGCCGCTTCCTCCATCGAGGTAGTCGCTGTTGCGGCCCCCGATGAGGCTGTCTCCCCCATCGTCACCGTACATGGTGTCACTACCTTGCCGGCCGTACAGGATGTCATCGCTGCTTCCTCCATACATCAAATCGGCCTTGTCACCCCCTTCGAGTTCGTCGTATCCGGTGGCGCCGTACATCTCGTCGAACCCATCCCCTCCGGATAGGTAGTCGTGGCCGGGGCCTCCCCAGATGTTGTCGTCTCCAGCGCCGCCGTAGATGCAATCGTCAGAACTCGTCCCGTTGAGAACGTCGTTTCCGGGTGTTCCGTTAATGATGTTGCAGGCCGACACTGAAGGGGAGCCAAGTAGTAGCGCCAGCGCCACCATCCCCATACCCAAGCAAGTACTTCTTACAGACATGCGTTTTCTCCTTTTGGGACTGAGCCCCGAAGAGCAACCCTCACCAGCGAGGGAGGCTCTTGTACTGCTTCACCGTGAACGAGACTGCTAGTTGCAGTATTCGCGCAGCGACAAGCATTCAATCCGGCACAAGCAAGCAAGCCAGAGGGAGCAGCTCACTCCAATTGCACCACGGCCTCCTGCTGACCATTGGTGACGGCGACCACGCTCCAGCGCCGACCATCGGGCGTCTCGACCTGGACGTTCCAGGCGCCTGCGGGCACGTCCGCGAGCGTGGCTTGGCCACCAACCACAATGCTCCGGGTTTCGACTTGCCCGGTCGGCTTGAGGATTTCGAGCGGCTTGCCCGCGGCGTCGTACAGGGTCAAGGACCCCACCAGGTTCGACTCGGCAATCGGGGGTACGTGGACGTGCAAAGGGGCAGCGTCTGGAAGGGTGACCGCGAGCGGTGGACCGGGAACCGTGGCGGTGAGGCGGACAATGCCGCTGCCGCTGGCTCCGAGGACTAGCTGCCAGGTTCCTGCGGGCAGGGTCTGGATGCGGACGCGGCCCTCCGTATCCACTTGCTTTTGTTCCGCGGTCACCAGTGCGCCAGCTGGAGTCAAGGCGCGCAAATCGACTCTGGTGGGGATCCCACCCGACGCCAGCCGAACCTGCAGCTCGATCCCGGCTGCAGGTTCGAGGGCCAGCTCGACCGCCGCTCCCGCCAGGCCCCCCGGAACCTCGACGATCTGTTCTGTTGGGGAATAGCCCTCGGCCGTGGCACGAACCTGGAACTGCCCAGGCGGAACCCGCGGGAGGCGGAACCGTCCTTTCTCATCACTGCTGCCGACGACGGTGAAGCGCGTGCCATCGGTCGGGAAAAGCTGGATCGTTGCGGTCGCGATCGGTTTCCCCGTGCTCGCGTCAGCAACGCTGCCTTCGAGCGCACCCGCTTCGAGGCGGATCGCTAGCTCGCGATCGCTCTCGAGTGTCAGGGTGTCGTTGTGGATCAGCATCTCGCGGCTGTGGCTCACCCCCAGCCAGTAGGTGTCGGCCTCCAGGTCCTCGATGCGGAAGCTCCCATCGTAACCGGTCACCGCTGACCGCTCAAGGGTGAGATGCGCAGCGCGCACCGCCACCCGTGCTTCTGGCAAGGGCTCTCCATCGTATTCGACGCGGCCAGAAAGTGTCAGGCGGTTGCCAAACTCGAGGTCGCGCTGGGCCGTCTCTCCCGCCACGACCGCAACCCGAACGGTGATCGCGCGCTGTTCGCTGACCAGCGTCGCCTGGAGCTCCCACACGCCTGAGGCGAGGTCGCGGATTTCGAATCGGCCATCGGCGCTGACCTGGCCCGGTTGGCTGGCGTCCGGATCCTGGTCAGCCCGCACTTCTACCCGGGCGAGCTGTTCTGCCTCGAGGCCCCGGATCTGCCCGGTGACCGCCCCACCGCGAGCCAGGGTGAGCTCGAAGTCCTCGATGTCTTGCCCGTCGGCGACCTGGATCTCGCGGTAGGTGGAGGCAAAGCCTTTGGCCGTGGCTTCCACCCGGTAGCTGCCCGCCATGACCGGGGCCACCTCGAACATGCCGTCCGAAGCGCTGCGGGCACGGTAGACTTGATAGTCT
>CAZCOV010000504.1:0-3328 GCA_964499975.1 uncultured Thermoanaerobaculia bacterium | reverse complement strand
TTTGAGGTCGTGGTCGGTGATGTCGTAAATCCTCTCAGTCTGGTGTTGGCCGACCAGATCAAGAGCCTCGACTGGAGGGCGAGGAAGGCGACGAGGAAAGGTACCGCGTCCATCGAGGTGGTCGCAGAAACCTTGAGCAAGCTCCACACGTTACTGTAATGAAGGACATCAAGCGCCCGAATGCCCTCTCGTCGATCCTGTGACAAGCACGCGAAAGTCGATCGCGAGTCCTTGTTCGGGTCAGTACAGTTGCCTGTGCCCGCTGTGTCGCCGGTTGACGGTCTGCGAGCATGCACCATTCCTTGATCTGATCGGTAAACTGCCCCTGGTAGGGGTGCAATTGTATCGAGTGTCGTATTGCAAGACCCCATCTTGGTTTCCTGAGCCATGATAATTCCCCTGACAAACGGCCTGCCTCAGGCCTCCGCGCCACAGGGCCGCTTCTGCCTACTTCTCGGTCTCGAGCAGCCACTGATAGGCGGGCTGCACGACGACGACGCCCGGCGGGGCGGCGGGCACCTGGTCGCGGGTGAGCACCAGCAGCCGGCAGCTCGCCCGCGGATACGTGCGGGCCCCGTCGGCCAAGGCGCGCCATTCCCGCTCCCGACCGGCTTGATCGCCCAGGTCGGCGCAGACCTGGATCAACTCCTCTCCTCCGCCGGGGAAGTGAGCATGAAAATCCACTTCGAAGCCTTCAGGGGTCTTCAGATACCCCACGTCGGCCTTGCGCCGCTCAAGCTCATGCAGGACGACGGTTTCCAGCGCGTGACCGAGATTGGATCGCCCGCTCCGGTCGAACGCGGCAATCAAGCCCGTATCCACCGGGTACAGCTTGCGAGGATTGGAGTTGCGCCGGCGCTCCGACTCGGTGGACAGCGGTACCGCGCTGATGAGAAAAGCATCGATCAGATAGCCCAACATCGCATGGAGCGCGTCCTTCGCAATCCCATGCCCTTGAGCCTTGAGGTCCTGCCAGAGACGGTGGACGCTGAAACTGCCGGCCGGGTTGCGCAGACACTGGCGTGTCAGCCACTTGAGCGCGGCGACCTGGGTGACGCCGTAGCGTTCCACCACGTCCCGGAACAGCACCGTGTGGACGTACCCCTGGAGCAGTTCCGTCCGGAGGGCGCGGTCGAGCCCCAGGGCCTCGGGGAAGCCGCCCTCGGCCAGATATTCGAGAAACCGCTTCTCGACACGCGAGCGTTCGGCGCTCGTCAAGGATGGCACGGGCTTCTCAGGTTCCTCACCGCGGTGACGCAGAAACTCCCGGAAGCTGAACGGCCGGATGATGGTTTCGAGGCCGCGGCCGCGCAGGGAGGTGTGCACTTCGCGGCTCAGCATGCGCGCGGAGGAACCGGACACCACGACCGTCGCCTGTTCGGTATCCAGCACCCGTCGCACAAAGCGCTCCCAGCCCGTGACAAGCTGGATTTCGTCGAAAAACCAGTGTACGCGCTGGCGGCCGCGCAGCTCTGGAAAACGCCGGTAGTAGGTTTCCAGCAGCAAGCTGAGCTGGTCGACCGGCAGGTCCGCCAGACGGTCGTCATCGAAACTCACGTACACCGCCTGCTCGGGCGGCAGGGTCCGCCGCCGTTCCGCCTGAAGTTGCAGCAGATAGCTGGTTTTGCCCGCTCGGCGCATCCCGATCACGGCGTGGACTTTGCCGGCGACCCGCGGCAACTGCGCATCCCGCGGCGTCAGGCGCGGCAGCGGCGCCGCCGCGACGGCGGCATTGAGCTTTTCTTCGAGGACCGGATGGAGGGGCATCGTGGGAGCCAGTCTGAACGGTAAGGTGTCCTTCTGTCAAGGACAGATTGCGACGAAGCTGACCCTGGCAGACGACCAGCCTCGGCGACGGTCAGGACCGCCGCGGGAGCCTATTTTCAGATCTTTTATCGCGTGAACGGCCTACCGGCGTCGGCGCGTCCGCTCGTTCTTGCCGAGCGGGGCCTCAGCCGGGGTCTCATCCGGGAAGAGACTCGGGGTGCGGTGATCGTCCCCATATGAGGCTCTCGATTCGCTCACCCCTAACGAAACCTCTCCTTTAGTGCTCGCCGGCTCCCCTCGAAGCTCGGCTTGAAGTTGGGCGAAGCCGGCGTCGCCAAGGATATTTCTGGCGTGACGTTCGCACTCGGCCCAGGAGTCTTCGACGGATTGCTCGAGTTGCCAGGGGAGGAAGCGGTCGCCGAGACGGGCGCGGACCGGCTGGGGTTCCTTGGCGCGGCGGTCATGGCCCAGACCCAGGTCGTCCAATCGCAGAGTCTCCGGCAGCATCCAGCCGTCGCCGTCGTGCTGGGTGCAGAAGGCTTCGATGCCTTTTTCGCGGTTGCCGCCGTGGGTCGCGATCATGGCTTTCAAGTCATGGAACGCCGCGAGCGTCAGGACGGTGTGGCGGAGTTCAGGATCCTGTTCCTTGTCCACGCGCCAGAATCCTTTCGGGTCGAGCGCTCTGGTGAGCGAGTTGTCGCGCATTCGTTCAATAGGATGGTCGCAGTCGCGCAGAATCCAGGCGAGATCATCCCAATCGAGGCCGTAGAGTTCCGCTACGACTGCATCGAGCAGACAGCGAAGGCGGAGACGTTCGTGAAAGGTTAAAGCCCAAATTGTTTTCCAGGAACGCCATGTTACAGCAGAGAGCAAGCGCCGCAATCGAAGCCACTCCGATGAGTATCTCAGGTGGGGCCAACCAAGATTCACCGCTTTCAGAACTGCACTCGGGATATCCTGCCATCCTATCGGACCGAGAACTGGTGTTTCTTCGATCACAAAATAGTTGAGATTGATTCCTCCCAGCCTCGCCCGAAGTGCATAGTCATACGAATAGCTATTCAAGGTAGCCATCAGAGCTAAACCGCAGCCATGGCCCCTCATGGTTTGTATAACCGGCACAGCATTCCCGCAGGGGCTATCGAATACGTGCGCGCAAAACATGGATCGCGAGTTTGTGGCGGACCCAATAGCCATAAAGCCAATTTTCAGACCACGAAATGCAGCCGCTTCATCATCCCTGGATAAAGCTGCTTTGAAGAAGTCATCTGCGGCCATCAGGTACTGCGGCTCGATGACCTTGGCGTCCCACGGGATGTCGCGCCAGACGGCGCTGCGGCCCTTGCCGCGCACCCAGCCTTTCTTGCTGAAATCAAACTGCCCGATCATGCGACCCTCATAGAGCGGCAGCGCCACCTCGCCGTTCGCGTCCCTAAAAACATCGCGCAACAGGCAGGCCTTCGAGCGAAGGATGATTTGGAGATCGAAGTCCGAAAAGGCGCGCTAGTCTTGCGGCCCTATCTGCGCCGGGTCTACCGCTTGGAGGACCTAGTCAAGCGCA
>CAZCOV010000503.1:0-3336 GCA_964499975.1 uncultured Thermoanaerobaculia bacterium | reverse complement strand
CAAAGTCGTTTACTACGGCCCCGGTCTGTGCGGCAAAACGACGAACCTGCAGTGGATCTTCGAGCACACCTCCACGGACTCGCGGGGCGAGATGGTCTCGCTCGCAACCGAGACCGACCGCACCCTGTTTTTTGATCTGCTGCCCATCGACGTCGGCTCGATCGCGGGTTTTAGCACCCGCATTCAGCTCTACACCGTCCCTGGCCAGGTGTTCTACAACACCACCCGCAAGCTGGTACTCAAAGGCGTCGACGGGGTGGTTTTCGTCGCTGATTCCCAGCGGCCGATGGTGCAAGCCAACAAAGAATCGTTCCAGAATCTGGAGGAGAACCTGGCTGAAATGGGTCTCTCGCTGGAAACGATTCCCCTGGTCTTGCAGTACAACAAACGCGACCTGCCGGGAATTTGCTCGATCGATGAACTCAATGCCGCGCTGAACCGCGGTGGTTGGCCCCACGTCGAAAGCTCGGCGATCAATGGCCAGGGGGTTTTCGAGACGCTCAAGACCGTTTCCAAAGCGACCCTGGTCGCGCTCAAGAAGCGGCTCACCAAGGGACGACCGGACACGCCGACTCCGGCCGCCCGCCCCACGCCGGTTGCCAGCCCAGCGCCAGCGCCAGTCCTAGCCAAAGCTGCCGAGCCCGAAAGCGCACAGAAGCCGCCGGTACGGCCAGAAATGACCCCTCCGCCGATGCCGACTCGCCCGGCCAGCGTCCCGCCCGCCGCGCTCGGGGAACCCAAATCAACGTCTAGCTCCCAGAGCATCCCTGCCGTCGGCATGACCCCGGCGGCGGTCTCGGCTGCGCCTTCGGTGACGCCCTCGGCGGCGCAGGGTGGTCCGGCAGTGGCCCGTCCTGAGGCGTCCCGTCCTGAGGCGTCCCGTCCTGAGGCGTCCCGTCCTGAGGCGGCGCGAGCAGGGCTCGCTTCTGGAGCAACTCCCAGTCGCGGTCGTGACGAGGATCTCAGTGCCGGGAACCCGCTGACCCAGGGCCCTCCAGCTCAGAGGATGCCGGCGCAAAGCGTCCCCACCGCAGCCCCTTCACCGCCTGCCTCGGCAAACGAAGGCTGGACCGGTCCGGCGGTGACCAGCGGACTGGCAGCGGCAGCCAGCACCGCCGGAGCCCAACCGTCTGGGGCACCAGCGGGGCAGGAAGCGCAACCCGCGCGGCTCGCTGCGCCCAAGGCGTTGGGCGAGCTCGACGTCAGGGGCAAGAGATCCCGTACTGCTGGGGTGGATGCCCTGGCCGAGCTCGAGAAGATCCGCCGCCAAGCACTGTCCCCCAAACCCCAACGGTCAGCCGCCTCCAGCAATGGCAGCAACGAGATCAGCCGGGAAATCCGACTCGACCTCAAAAAGGCAAACTTCCATCGGGCTCGCCACTTTTTGCTGACCTTCCAGCTGGAAGATGAGAATCGTCAAGTGCTCGACGAAGTGCATCGGATCCGGGTCGACCTCGATAGCCCTGGGGCCATGGAAACCTTGTTGCTGCGCCTCAACATCGCGTTGAATTCGCTGAAACCCTAGCTGACCCCAGCGACTTCAAGCCGTGATTTGAGACTTTGAGCAGCGACTTGTAGCGAGTGACATTCTCCTGACATGCGGTGCCCATTCTGTTCGGCCAGCAATGATCGTGTGGTTGATTCTCGTGAGAGTCGCGACGGCGCCACGATCCGTCGTCGGCGAGAGTGCTTGGAATGTTTTCGCCGCTTCACTTCCTACGAGCAGATCGAAGACATCGCTTACATGGTGGTCAAGAAGGACGGCCGGCGCGAGGCGTTCAACCCGAACAAGCTGCTCAGTGGTTTGCGGAAAGCCTGCGAAAAGCGGCCGATTCCGGGCACAATGCTGGAAGAAATCGCGGCGAAAGTTGAAAAAAAGCTTCATCAGCGCGAAGAGCGCGAGCTCTCGACGAGTGAAATCGGCGCCACCGTCATGGAGTACTTGCGCCAGCTGGATCCCATCGCCTACGTCCGGTTTGCTTCGGTTTACCGCAAGTTCGAAGACATCGGAGCTTTTCTCGAAGAAGTCGAAAGCTTGCGCAAAAACCCCAAGCAGTCAGCGGACAGGTCGAAGGATTTGAAGGATGAATCGTTACCGATCTAACGAGGACTTGGATCGCCTGAAGATCCCCGACGTCCTGCCGTTACTGCCGACCAAAGATGTCGTCATTTTCCCCTACATCATCATTCCGTTAGCGGTCGGACCGGACAAAAGCGCTCTGGCGGTCGATCATGCGCTGGCCGATCAGCGCTTGGTGGTGCTCGTGGCGCAAAAAGATTCTGCCAAAGACGGTGCGGATCCGGACCCCGCGCAGCTCCACGCGATCGGCACCGCCGCCATGATCATGCGGATGCTCAAGCTTCCAGATGGGCGACTTCGGGTCTTGGTGCAGGGTTTGGTGCGGGTGCGGATCGAGCACTTGAGCCAAACCGAGCCGTTTTTGCAGGCTCAAATCGAGCCCTTGGCGGACGACCTGCCAGGCCAAAAAGGATTGCCCGACGAAGCGCTGGTGCGCAGCGTCCGCGAGAATCTCGAGCGCGCACTTCACTTGGGGAAAAACATCTCGCCCGAAGTCATGGTAGTGGCGGCCAACGTCGACGACCCAGGGCGTCTGTCGGACCTCATCGCCAGCAATTTGGACCTGAAGGTCGAGGAAGCGCAGGCCCTGCTCGAGACCTTACAACCGCTGATCCGACTGCAAAAAGTGAGCGACTATTTGCACCGCGAGATCGAGTTGCTGACCATGCAACAAGAGATCTCGTCGCAGGCTCGGGGTGAGATCGACCGCAACCAGCGCGAGTACTTCCTCCGCCAGCAGCTCAAAGCGATCAAACAAGAGCTCGGCGAAGGCGACGAGTTTGCTGAAGACGTCGCCCTCTACCAGCGGCTGGCGGAAGAAAAAGGGATGCCGCAGGAAGCGCGAGAAGAGCTGGACAAACAGGTCAAGCGGCTGGAACGGAGCCATCCTGACAGCGCTGAAAACAGTGTGATTCGGACGTACCTCGACTGGCTCACCGGGCTGCCCTGGGGTAGCCTCAGCGAAGACAATTTGGACCTCACGCATGCCCGCCAAGTCCTCGACAACGACCACTACAACTTGGAAAAGGTCAAAGAGCGGATCATTGAATTCTTGGCGGTGAGAAAGCTTAAAAAAGATACTAAAGGGCCAATTTTGTGTTTTGTCGGACCGCCCGGCGTCGGCAAAACATCGCTGGGACGTTCGATCGCTCGCGCGCTCGACCGCAAGTTTGTTCGGATGTCTTTGGGAGGGGTGCGCGACGAAGCGGAAATTCGTGGTCATCGTCGCTCCGACGTCGGGGCCTTGCCGGGCCGGA
>CAZCOV010000502.1:0-3337 GCA_964499975.1 uncultured Thermoanaerobaculia bacterium | reverse complement strand
CGGCTCGTTGCCGGGCAACGGCACGGTGACGATCACGATCGAAGCGACCATCAACACGGGCACTTCCGGGCAGTCGATCAGCAACCAGGGCACGATCTCTTTCGACGCCGACGCCAACGGCACAAATGAAACCACGGTGACGACCGATGATCCGGATACCGCGCCGGGCAGTGATCCGACGAGCTTCGTGGTACAGCGGGGAGTGGTCGAGATTCCGACGCTGTCCCAATTGGGGCTCGGGCTGCTCGTCTTGCTGCTCGCTAGCGGATCACTCTGGCAGCTGCGTCGGCGCAGCCGGTTCTAACCGGATCAGCGCGTGGCGGTGCGGACGAAGAAAGACTTCTCGCACCGCCACGGTGTCCGGATCTCACAAATGCCGCAAGGCACTGGCGACCGGCAGGCGGGCAGCGCGGAGCGCGGGGAAGAAACCGCCGATGAAACCCATGAAAGCGGCGTAGAAAAGACCGCCCAAAATCAACATCGGGGTCACTGCAAACGCGAAAGCGATCTGGCTGAAGGTCTGAAAGTTCAAGGTTGCCGCGCGGAAACCGTTGAACAGCAGGTAGGCCAAGACGCTGCCGAGAAGGCCTCCGATGAGCGCCAGGGCCATGGCCTCGATCAACACCGAGATCACCACTGGGCCCGCCCCAAAACCCAGGGCGCGCAAGGTCGCGATTTCGCGGGTCCGCGCCGAGACCGCCGAATACATGGTGTTGAGCGCACCAAAAACCGCGCCAAAACCCATCAGCCCTGCGATCAGGACGCCCAACCCACGAATGAAGTTGGTCAAGGCTTGGCCTTGCTCCGCGTAGTAGTCGGTCTCGCGAATGACTTTGACGCTCAACCGCGGGTCGGTGGTCAGGGCGTCCTTGAAGGTGTTGAAGGTGTCCTGGGAAGCTAGCCGCGCATGGACCGACTGGTAAGAGGTGCCCCGCCGATAGGCTGGCTGCAAGACTTTGGCATCGCACCACAGTTCGGTGTCTTCCGCGGTTCCGCCGGTGGAAAAAGTGCCGACCACGGTCCAGGTCGTCTCCCCCCAGCGCAAGATATTGCCGACCTCGAGTCCAGCAAACTCACGGGCAGCAGCTTCGCCGACCAGGATCTCATTCTTGCCCGCCGCGAAGCGACGCCCGGAAACGATGTCGAACTTCGGGCGGACGGCAAACGCTGCTGGCGACACCCCGCGCAGCGGCACGTTGGCCGACGTTCCGGTCGACTTCTTGGGCACGTCGACCACCACGAACAGCTCGGCCGAAGCCACTGCCCCAGCGTCGTCGCGCAACACCCCCGGGGCATCGGTGATGATTTTGGTGTCATCGAGCCGCAGGCCGCTGGTCATCTCGGTATCGCTCCCCGCGCGCATGACCAGCACGTTGGCGGGGTCGCCAGTGGCCGTGAGGGTGGCCTTGAAACCGCTCGCAATCGACAAAATCCCGACGAAAACCATGACCACCCCGGCAACTCCCACGATGGTCGCGGCAGAGGCACCCCAACGCTGGGGCAGATTGCGCAAGTTGAAACCCGTGACCGTGAAAATCTGGACGAACCAAGCGATTAGGGCGCGCATCACGCTCTCCTCAAAGCATCGACGATGGTCAGCCGGAGCGCCTGGTAGGCGGGGATGGCACCGGTCACCAAGCCGAGCAGAAACACCAGTGCCAGCCCCCAGCCGAGGGCCTCGGCTGGCATGTACAGCGCCGGGAGCATGGTGCCCCCGAGGTTGAATGAGTGGGTCAACCAGTAGATCAACCCCAGACCTGCCCCGCCGCCGACCACTGCCAGCACAAAGGATTCCGCCAGGACTAACCCCATGGTCTGCCCATCGGTGAAACCGAGGGTCTTGAGCACCGCTAGTTCACCGGTGCGTTCGCGCACGGCTTGAGCCATGGTGTTGCCCGCGACCAAGAGCAGGGTGAAAAACACCACGCTGACGATCCCGGTGACAATCGCCCCGATATTGCCCATCTGGTTGGCAAACGACTGGACAAAGGCTTTCTCGGTCGAAGTTTTGGTCTCGGCCGGCGAGTTGGCAAAGCGCAGGTCGATGTTCTCGGCAATGGCCGCAGCCTTGTCCGGATCATCGATGCGGATGATGTACCACCCGACCTGGTCGAACCTGCCCATGGTCTCGTTCAAGTAATCGTAGTGGAAGAGAAATTGCGTGGTGTCCGTGCCTTTCTCAGCGCCGTCGTAAATCCCTTCGACGGTGAACTCCCAAGTGGAACCGTCGCGGGTCCGATAGATGGTGCCTTGGATCGGGATGCGGTCGCCGATTTTCCAGCCGTACTTGGTGATCAAGGCGCGGCCGACGAGGACGCCCGTGCGGTTGGCGAACCAGGCTTGTTTCTGTTCTTCGGGCACGATGAATTCGGGGTAGAGGCGCAAGTAGCCCGCGGGTTCGACCGCCATCTGCGCGAACTGATTCTTGGGGTCTTGGTAGATCCCGCCGAACCACGAGGCATAAGTCACGTCGACCACATTGGGGGTGGCGGCGATGCGCTCCTTGTAGCTGATCGGCAAGGGCTGGATGATCGACACCTTGTTGAGCATCACCAGCCGGTCGATGCCGGTCAAGTCAACGCCCATGCCAAACGCCGTTTTGATCGCGGTCAACAGGCCGAACAGCACGAAGGAGACGAAAATCGACAGCAAGGTCAAGCTGGTACGCGTCTTCTTACGCAGCAGGTTGCGCCAGATCAGGGGGAGGAATCTCATGTCGGTACCTCGGTGCTCAGGGTTCCCTTGTTGAGGTAAACCGTCCGTTTGGCGCGGGCTGCGGCGCGTGGGTCGTGGGTGACCATGATGATCGTTTTGCCGTGCTCGCGGTTGAGCGCTTCGAGTAAGTCCAAGATCTCGTCGCCGGATTGGCGGTCGAGGTCACCGGTGGGCTCGTCGCACAGCAGCAGGGTAGGGTCGCTGACGATGGCGCGGGCAATGCCCACCCGCTGTTCCTGGCCGCCGGAAAGCTGGCGCGGAAAGTGCTTGGCACGGTCGGCCAGCCCGACCACTTCGAGCGCTGCTTGGACGTGCTTTTTCCGCTGCGCGCGATTCAAGTGGGTGAGCAAGAGCGGGAGTTCGACGTTGCGTTCTGCGGTCAGGACCGGAAGCAAATTGTAGAACTGGAAAACAAAACCGATGTGCCGTGCTCGCCACTTCGCGAGCTTGCCGCCCGAGCTGCGGTCGATGCGCTCGCCAGCAGCTTCGATGAACCCGCTGCTCGGCCGGTCGAGTCCGCCGATCAAGTTGAGCAACGTGGTCTTGCCCGAACCGGATGGTCCCATCAAGGCCAAAAAATCACCTTTTTCAACCTCCAGGCTCACCCCTTGGAGGACGTCAA
>CAZCOV010000501.1:0-3342 GCA_964499975.1 uncultured Thermoanaerobaculia bacterium | reverse complement strand
CAAAGAACCGACCATGTGCCTTAGGAGATTCTTGCCGCCTTCAAGGCAGCGGTCCTCTAGACTAACACGACTCTAGCTCACTTGTCAAGCCCATCCGTTTCGGACCTGTTGGCTCTGGCTTCGGACGCCGTGGTCAACCTGCCGACGATCCAAGCTCAATGTAACCGTCTGATCCAGACGACCTGATTGAGACGATCTGGTGGAATGACTGGGCTTAGGTGCCAGGGCCTCCCCTTGGCGGCTCCCTAGCATCGCCTCACCTGCGACCGCCGCTTGGCGGTTCCCGCTGCGAGGAAGGCGAATGATAGGGATCTCGCAGGGGGCTGTCAAGCCCTTCGCGCGGTTTTTTTCAAAGTCGTTGAGATTTTTTTCGGGGTGCTCAGGTAAAGCTGCCCGGAGGGCTGCTACAGCTTTTTGCAAGGTCCAGCGAGCAATTGATAAACCGTTTGATTCCGGCTACTTAAGTCAGTCCCCTGCAATCGCCCCAGGAGCGAACACTACCCTCCGACCCGAAACCGACCAGGGTTCAGTCAGGAGTCGTCGCAGAGTAAAAGAGTAAATCTTGTGTTCCACCGCCAAAATTCGCGCAGCAAGAGCCTCAACAGAATCTCCATCCAGAACCGGGACGGCCTCCTGGTGCACGATGGGACCGCTGTCGAGCCCCTCATCGACCAAGTGGACGGTGCAACCGGTTACTTTGACCCCGTACTCCAGCGCCTGGAGCTGCGCGTTTAGCCCAGGGAAGGCGGGCAGCAGGCTGGGGTGAATGTTGAGGATTCTTTGACGATAGGCGCGAATCAGCTTGGGTGAGAGGATCTTCATGTAGCCAGCTAGGCAGATCCATTCCACGGCTGCTGCTGTGAGTGCGGCTTGCAAGGTAGCCTCATCCGCGGCGCGAGTCGGGGTGCGCAACGGGACGTGGCTCGTCGGAATGCCAAGCTCTGCAGCTTTGGCCAGTCCTGGTGCGTCCGCGCGGTTGCTGACCACCAGGACGATTTGCGCCGGAATTTCTCCGCGCTTCATCGCGGCGTGGAGTGCGAGGAAGTTGCTGCCGCGCCCCGAGAGGAGGATACCTACGCGGGTGGGTTCGCGCGCACTGGTCGACGCTGATCGATCATCCATGGTGTGATGGCTAGCCGTAGGTCCCGGCATAAGCAATCCCGCCGCTTCCCGGTTCGATCTGGCCGATCCGAAGGGCGGCTTGTCCCTGGTGGTGGAGTTCTTGGACGATGTTCTCGGCACCTTCAGGAGCAACCACCAGCACCATGCCGATCCCCATGTTGAAGACGCGGAGCATCTCCTGCGGCTCAACGCGACCGTGGTGCTCCAGCGCGCGAAAAAGTTCCGGGATCTCCCAACTGCCCAGCTCAATTTTCGCTTGGGTTCCCACCGGCAAGACCCTTGGCACGTTGTCGGTCAACCCGCCGCCGGTAATGTGGGCCATGGCGTGGAGCGCCGGGTGGGGGAGCAGTGATCGGAGGCAGGGCAGGTAGGAGCGATGAGGTTCCAGCAACAGCCGGCCGACCGGCCGGGAATCACGCAGTCCCGGTACGGGTTGATCGACCGCGAGCCCGAGCTGCTCGAAGAGAATCCGGCGTGCCAACGAGTAGCCGTTGGTGTGGAGCCCCGACGAGGGCAATCCCAAGAGCAAGTCACCGACCCGCACGCGCGAGCCATCGCGCAGGAGCGGCCGGTCCACCATCCCTACGATGAAGCCCACCAGCTCGTAATCCTCTGGTTGATAAAAGCCCGGCATTTCTGCGGTCTCGCCACCCAACAGCGCGCAGCCGTTGGCCCGGCAGGCCGCAGCCACCCCAGCGACAAGCTGCACGACCTTCTCTGGCGCCAGGACCCCTGCCCCGACATAGTCGAGGAAAAAAAGCGGCACCGCTCCTTGCACGAGGATGTCATTGACGCAGTGGTTGACGAGGTCCCGGCCGACCGTTGACAGATCGCCCACATTGCGCGCGACCATCAACTTGGTCCCGACACCGTCAGCAGAAGCGACCAGCACCGGCTCGACCATTCCCGCGAGATCTGGGCGAAACAGCCCGCCGAAGCTGCCGAGCTCGCTCAAAACCCCAGGAATGCGGGTCGACCGGACGAGGTCCTTGATCTTGACCAGCGCCCGGTCTTGGGCGTCGATGTCGACCCCGGCTTCCTTGTAGGCGCTCTTACTCTGGTTCATCAGCTCCTGCTCCAGCGAAGTTCACCGCGGACTCAGCGCCGCCCGCTGTACCTGCGGCCCGGCACACCGTCAGCCGCCTCCCTCAGCAGCCGCGAAAAGCTCCTGCTGGACGGAGGGTTGGGAGACGGAAATGGGAACGCGATACTCCCCGGTCCAGCAGGCGTGGCAGTAGGAGTCGGAAGCGCCGCTGACACAGCTGAGCATCCCCGGCAACGAAAGGTAAGCTAGGCTGTCAGCTTCGATGAAAGCACTGATGGCGGCGACGTCTTGGTGTGCCGCGATGAGCTCTTCGCGGTTGGGGGTGTCAATGCCATAGCGGCAAGGCCAGCTGGTCGGGGGGGAACTGATCCGCATGTGGACCTCTTTGGCCCCGGCTTCCCGCACCATGCGGACGATCTTGCGCGAAGTGGTCCCGCGGACAATCGAGTCATCGACCAGGATGATACGTCGTCCCGCGAGGAGGTTGCGCACGGGGTTGAGCTTGACCCGGACGCCGAAGTCGCGGATCGCTTGTCTTGGCTGGATGAAGGTGCGCCCGACGTAGTGATTGCGGATCAGCCCGAACTCGAACGGCAACCCGGCAGCGCGGCTGTAGCCAAGCGCGGAGAACAGGCCGCTGTCTGGCACCGGGACCACGACATCGCCCGGGGCCGGGCTTTCTCGTGCCAGGGCCGCGCCCATTTGGGTTCGCGCCAGCGAGACATCATCCGCGAACACTCGGCTGTCCGGACGCGCAAAATAGACCAGCTCGAACAGGCAACGGCTGGGCCGCGCGGGCAAGGGCAGACGATGGCTGGTGACTTGCTCGCCCCGGGGCGCGCCAGCCCGGGGCGCGCTAGCCCGGGGCGCGCTAGCCCGGGCCACCAGGATCTCGCCAGGTTCGAGCTCGCGCACGGCTTTAGCGCCGAGCAGATCCAAAGCGCAGCTTTCCGAAGCAAAGCAGGGGTGGCCTTGCAGTTCGCCCCAGATCAGCGGACGAAAACCGTGGGGATCGCAGGCCGCGATCAGAGCGTCGCGGGTCAAGAGCAGCAGCGAGTACGCGCCCCGAACTTTCCCCAATGCCATTTTGAGCGACTCGACCAAGTCCCGATGGGGATGCTAGGCCATCAAGTGGAGGATCACTTCGGTATCGCTCGAGGTCTGGAAAATCGCGC
>CAZCOV010000500.1:0-3347 GCA_964499975.1 uncultured Thermoanaerobaculia bacterium | reverse complement strand
AGCTCGAGAAGCCCCTCTTGATCAAAGGCGAGCCCGGCACCGGCAAGACCCGGCTGGCCGAGGCCGTGGCGCAGGACCTCGGGCTCGAACTCCTGGTGTGGAACATCAAGTCGACGAGCAAGGCCCAAGACGGGCTCTACGTTTACGACACGGTTCAGCGGCTCAATGATGCGCGTTTTGGCGACCGCGACATCCGCGACATCCGCCAGTACATCAAGTTCGGACCGCTGGGCCAGTCCTTCCGGGCGCCGCGTCGGCAAGTGCTGTTGATCGACGAAATCGACAAGGCTGATCTCGAATTCCCCAACGACTTGCTCCACGAGCTCGACCGCATGAGCTTTCAAGTCGATGAAACCGGCGAAACCATCACCGCGACCACGCGGCCGATCGTGATCGTGACTTCGAACAACGAAAAAGAACTCCCCGACGCTTTTCTGCGCCGCTGCATTTTCCACTACATCGCTTTCCCCGACGAAGGGCTGATGCGTGCGATCGTGGCAGTACATCACCCCCAGCTCGAAGAACAGCTGTTGCGCCAAGTGCTGATCGCCTTTTACTGGTTGCGCGAACAGCCCGAAGTCCGCAAACGCCCTTCAACCAGCGAGCTCATCGATTGGATTGCGGCTTTGCGCCGCGCTGGGATCGCGGCGGAAGCGCTGGAAAAAGAACTGCCCTTTCTCGGGGTTCTGCTCAAGCGCGAGCAGGACCAAGATGCGATCTTGAACTCGCGCCGACGGCCGCGAGTGGTCCATTGATGGGGAGCAGCCCGATTGAGAGTCACTGCAGAAGTGAGGTCAAGCGTATGGACATCGCCAGGGAATCGCAGGTCGAGGTTCGATCATCGCAGGTGAATTCTCTTTTTCAGCGGGCCATCCGCCACCCGCTGGTCTTCTGGGTCTTCGTTCTGCCCTTGCTCTTTTCGGCGGCAACGCGGGGAGCTGCACCCTTGCGCGGCTACATTCCCCGCGCTTGCGGCTTTGATATGAACCGCAATGGGATCATCGGGGAACCCGCAGACTGCCGGGTGTGCAATGGCACCACCACCGACCCGGACAGCGACGGCGTCAACGAAGATCTGATTTACATCGACTGTCAGTCCGGCACCGACTCCGCCACCTGCGGGGCACCGACCAGCCCCTGCCGCACCATCAACTATGCCTGGAACGACCGCGCGGACGGTCCGGGGGATGGGGCAGAGGACATCCTCTGCTTCCGCGGCACTTGCACCAGCGAAGAGAACACCGCACCCGGGGTTTCTGGCGTGGCGGGCTTTTACGTCCGCGCGCAGTCGGGGTCTGAGGCGCGGAGCTTCGAGCTTCCTTCGCACCCCACCATGCTGGTCGGCTGGGATGTCGACGCGGACGGCAGCTATCCGCCGGTTGACAATGATGTTGCCGTCCTCGATGGGGGGCCGGGCCAACTCACCCGCGCGTTTCATTTCAACCTCAATGGGGTCAAGAGCTACCTCGAAGTGGCGCACTTTGTGGCTCGCGATTATGGCCGTTTCGGTCCACAAACCGAAGACTTGGGCTTCCTGCGCGTGGGATTTTTCGGACCGCAGTCCACCCACGTTTACTTGCACGACTTGCAGCTCGAACGGATCAACCGCGGTCGCTCTTCGGGCTCGAGCGTCTCGGTTTTCAATTTCTTCCGCGGCGGTACCGTGCCGCAGCATTGGGCCTTGGTCAACCTCAACATCAGCGAAATGGCTTCGTGGCTGGTCCGCGGCTCCGGGCAAGACACCCTGGCGCAAGAAAACGGCCCGTTCCGTTTCCAGAATTTGACGGTGACGGCTTTGGGCTGCAGTTTCGCCACCTGTGGCAGCACTGCAGCGACCACCATGTTCAAGCTCTGGGGCTATGTGCGCGGGGTCGAGATTCTCGACAGCGTTTTCAACTTGCAGCCGTTTCTTTGGTTCCCTGGAGGCAATCCCTCGAACGGCGTGAGCCCTTCGCAATGCGTCCAGGATTGGACGATCCGCAACAACGAGTTCATCGATTTCCAGCGCGCGCTCAACGTCGAGGCTTTCACGTCGGGCTTTTGCGACGGCGTCAGCGCACGTCCGGTCGATGACATTGTTTTTGATCGCAATTTTTCCCACAACGACTACCCGTGGGACCTGGGGGATCCGGCAGTGATGATCCAGGCGGGCAACACCGTCACCGAGACGATTGGGGATGTGACGGTGAGCAACAATGTGTTCGCTTCGACCACAGAAATGGCTGCCTGCTTGTGGTCTGAAGCGGGGAACCCCCTGGGACTGAACCCCGGGCAAATCATTTTTGCGGGCAACTCCTGCCTGACTAATATCGATCGCTACGCCGCCATCATGATCGGCCGTCCGGATCAGCCAGAACAGGCTTTTCCCCAGCAAAACTACCTGATCAAGAACAACTTGATTCGCGGCCTCGAGGCCACGGACGTGAACGTGCGTACCGACTTCGGACCGCTCAACTGGCAAGCCGACAACAACCTTTTCGCGACCGGAGCTGCCTATTCTTGGAACGGCATTCCCGCAGCGACCCTGGCGGTGTGGCGTAGCTTGAGCGCAGACGACGTCAACTCGCGCGACTGCACCCCGCTCTTTCGCAGTCTTAATCCGTTGGAGTTTCACCTCGACTTTGCCGACACCTGTGCGCTAGGTGCTGGGACTCAGGTGCTGGGCATCGACGCTTTCGACGTCGAAGGCCAAGCTCGCGGGATCACCCCGGGATGGGAGATCGGCGCTGACGAAGTCTTGCCCCTGGTCTTTCGCGGCACCTTCGCTCCCGGCACCTTCAGCGAGTGGAGTAGTGTGGTTCCCGGCAGTTGAACCCCAGCGCAGCGCAATCCCAAGGGCGAATCGTTCGCACCTTGGACTCTCGGACCCTCACGCAATAGCCGCATTAGCACGACCTCTTGGTGGCCGTTTTGACCTATAATAAGACTTATGAGCCGTCGCTTGCATGGCCTGCTGGTCGGACTACTCCTGGCCAGTCCGATCTGGGCTCAGCCGCCTCCCAGCCACCAGCGCGGCCTGACCGCGGACACCGCCTACCAAATCGGCGAAATCGACTCGATCAACCTCGCAAACGGCAACCTCGTCCTCCACCTACCCCTCGGATTGACCTACCCGGTGGGACCTGACCTCAGCTACGGTCTCACCCTCTTCTACAACGCCAACGGCTGGGACTTCGACGAACGTACCTGCGTCTTCGACGGCAAGGTCTACCACTACGCGGTGCCCGTCCCCGACCCACGGACCAACGCCGGATTCGGCTGGTCCCTGCACTTGGGCAAGCTGTTCGCGCCCCAGCAAGAACCCGAAAACGCGGACAACCCCAAGTGGTCCCTGCTCGGTCCCGACG
>CAZCOV010000499.1:0-3386 GCA_964499975.1 uncultured Thermoanaerobaculia bacterium | reverse complement strand
GCCGCCTCGATCAGGAAAGCATCGCCGGCAGCATGCCCCAGCCGGTCGTTGATCACTTTGAAGCCGTCGAGGACGATGAACAGGACCGAGAAGAGGTAGCGATGGTTGCGCTGGACGCGGTGCAGGGTGCGCTTCAGACGTTCGAGCAAGAGGGTGCGGTTGGGCAGGCCAGTCAAGGCATCGTGGAAGGCGTCGTGGACCAGCTTGCGCTCGACTTGTTTGCGCTCGGAGATGTCGGTGTAGAGGCCAAAAGCGCCGCGCCGATGGTCCGCGAGTTCGATCGGATAACCCACGATCGAGACCTCGACCATCGAACCGTCCTTGCGCTTGCGCGTGCTTTCGTGCTCCACGGTTTTCTTGCCAAATACCGTATGGGAAAGGTCCGTGGCTTCCTTGCGCAAGTGATTGGGGACGATGAACTCGTTGAGCGGTCGTCCTTGTAGCTCTTCTAACGGGTACTGAAACAGGGTGGTAAAAGATTGGTTGCAGTCCACCACCCGATCGACGTTGTCGAGGATCACGATGCCGACCGGGGAGTTGCGGAACAGCTGCTGGAAGAAAGCCCGTTCGCGTTTGAGCGCAGCATCGATGCGCCGGCTTTCGGTCACGTCGCGCGAGGTGACGATGATGCCGCCCACCACCGGGTTCTCGATCAAGTTGTTGCACGCGGCCTCGAGAAAGCGCCAGTCGTTCTTGCGGTGACGGAAGCGGAACTGGACGGCAGCCGGCGAACCCGCGGATTCGAGGCTGCGATTGAAGGTTTCCTGGAAGGTTTCGCGATCCTCTTCGTGCAAGAACTCGAAGAACTCGCGGCTGACCAGGTCGACCGAACGCCAACCCAAGATCGGCAAACTGGACGCGCTCTGGTAAAGGATACGGCCCTCGAGATCGAGGATGGTGATCAAGTCGGTGGTGTTCTCCCACAACACCCGGAAGTACTCTTCGCGGTAGCGGAGTGCCTCTTCTGCGCTGCGCTTTTCGGTGATGTCGGCGAGGATTGCGAGATAAGCCTCGATTTCGCCGTCGGCATTGCGCAGCTCGGTGGCGGCAAAGTGGACCCAGGCCGGATCGGGTCCTGTGGTTTTGAGCGGAACGGGAGTTTCTAGGGCCTTGCCTGCGAGGAGGGAATCGAGCGGCATTTTCTGGCGGAATTCCGCGGGCAACAGGACCTCGTCGAAGGACTTGCCGACCAACTCGTGACTGCTTAGCCCGGTGATTCGGCTGAGGCTGCTGTTGGCGAACTCGATTACGCCAGCTGGGCTGATTTGCAGCAGCCCTTCATGCAGGCTCTCGATGACCGTGCGGTGGCGCTGCTCTTTCCAGTCGAGCTGACGCTGGACCGCATTGCCTTGCCTTCTGGTCGCAGCGTAGCGCTGACCGATCGCCAGCCGCAGCTGCAGCGCGCCGGTGCTGACCGGCAGCAGCAGGTAGTCGTCAGCCCCCGCTTCGAGCGCCGTGCGCATGCGCTCCGGGGACTCGGCCGCGAGCAGCACCAAGATCAAGATCAAGTCGGCTTGCGGCAGCAGCCGGACCCGGCGGCACAACTCGAGCGGGCCATGACCGCGCGTCCCGAGTTCGAGCAAGATCAGATGGAACGTTCCCTGCGCGACCACTTGCAGGGCCTCCTCGTGATCGCTGCAGGTCGTCACCTGGTGCTGGCGCGAGTGGAAAAACTCCTCCAGCTGCTTTTGTGTCTTGGGGTCGAAAACGACCAAGAGGACATTCATTACCGCGGGGTCCTCATTCTCCTTCCAATCCGCTGCCGAGCCCGACAATCTCCAGGGGCAGCAGCTAGGGGGAATCGCGCCGGTCGCGAGTCAGCAGATAAAGTACCACAGAAGTGAGTAGCTCAGCGGGTGTGCGGCGGGCTGCAGTACCGCGCTTTCATGGAGTCGAGCACGCCCTTCGGGACGTCGACCCTGAGCCCTCAGCACGACGACTTCTGCGGGCTTTGCGCCACCCGCTATAGCCCGCTATAGCTTGAGGTCCAGAGGGATGTTGCGCCATCTGCCTTGCTGGAAACGATAGTAGGAGAGCGAGCAGCGGGCGAAGTGGCCGAACACGACGCCCAGCCAGATGTCGTGAGGTTGCAGCGGGCGATAGTGTTCAACCAGCGCGCACCACCCGAGCGGGATCGCCACTTGAGAGATCAAAGAGATCAAAAGCGGACTGCGCGTGTCGCCAGTGCCCTGCAAGGCGCCGGTATAGCTCAAGGCGATCACGATCAGGACGCAAGACAGGCTCAAATAGGCCAGGAGTTCTTCCCCCAAATGAACGACTCCTGGTTCATGCACACCGAACATGGCCATCAGTTTCCCCGGGATCAGGAGAAACGCCAACCCCAAAGGGATGGCTATTCCCAAACCCACGAGGGTGGCTGCACGTGCGGCCTTGTCCACGCGTTCCGGCTTCCCTGCCCCCAAACTCTGGCCGGCAACCGCTGCCGTGGCTCCCATCAGCGACACCGCAGCCCAAGTCGCCAGGGAGAACAGCTGCACGTAGCCGATCGCATATGCGGCCTGGGCTCTGGCGCTTTCGACCAGGCTGCCGATGTAGCTGATCAGCAAAACCCCTGCGACGTTCATCGCGATGCCTTGGAGCCCCGCGGGCAAACCAAAACGGAAAATGGAACGGATGACCTGCCAGTCGGGCCGTAAGTTCATCTGCCGCGAAATGTGGATGACCAGCCGTCCGGAAGACAGGAGATAAAACGCACTCAAAGCCACCAACCCGGACGAAGCGACCGTGCCCCAAGCAGCGCCGCGGGTGCCCAGAGACGGGATCGGGCCGAAACCGCGGATCAAGATCACGTTCAAAGCAATATTCAAAATCGTAATTCCGCACCCGAGCCACATCGGGGTTTTAGCATCGCCTGCCGCGCGCAGCGCTCCCGCCAGCATGAAGAAGTAGAGCATGGTGACGCTGAAGACCAACAGGATGCGCAGATAAGGGAGGGCTTCAGCGCGGACGCTTGGAGCCACGTGGACGAAGTCGAGCAAGCTGGGCGCAGCCAGGTAACCTACCGGAGCAAAAACCACCAGCCCTAAAAACGATGACACCAAAAATGCCTGGTACACCACGCGGTTCATCATGTCGCGATCGCCAGCACCGGCTAGCCGCGCGACCAGCACGCCCATCCCGGAATAGAGCGAACCGACAAAGACGATGATCACCAAAAAAATTTGCCAGCTGACCCCCACGGCAGCGTTGGCGTTGTAGCCGACGTAGTGCCCGACCATGGCGTGGTCGATCATTCCCTGAATCCCGGCAATGACATTTTGGATGAGGTTGGGCCAGGCGATTTTCCAGACCGCGCTGAGGATCGGTCCGTCGACGATGGAGCGATCGACGGCTGGAGCAGTGCGAGGTGATCTCATGTGATTTCG
>CAZCOV010000498.1:0-3423 GCA_964499975.1 uncultured Thermoanaerobaculia bacterium | reverse complement strand
GTGTTCGCGCTTACGGCGACCGCATCGGCTGGATGTACAGCACCGAGAATCAGCCAGCACTGCCCCGTCCCTGGCACCGCGAGCTCCACGTGGTGGGCTGCTCGCCGGGCGGCAACGGCTATGGCCCAATCCGCGACCTGGGGCGCTTCTACGAATGTTTACTCGGGCACGGCGAGCGCGCGGGGGTCCGCTTGCTCTCGCCGCAAACCGTCGAGGCACTGACCGTGCCCCACCGGGTCGGCATGTTCGACCACACCTTCCGCCAAAAACTCGATTGGGGGTTGGGCTTCATCATCAATTCCCAGCACTACGGCGCTCCATTCCCCCCCTACGGTTATGGCCGCCATGCCTCACGGCGGACTTTCGGCCACAGCGGTTTCCAATCGTCCACCGCTTTTGCCGATCCTGAACAGCAGTTGGTGGTCGCCATGGTGGTCAACGGCAACCCCGGCGAGCCGCAGCACACCCAGCGCTTCCGCGCGCTCGCCGAAGCCATCTACGACGACTTGGGGCTGGCTCGGCCGCTCGCGGAAGCTTCCCAGACGCGCGCGGACGAGTTGGTTGAAGTCTGAACTCAGTCGCGCCTAGCCCACGATCCATGAGCAGCGCACCGCTGGCGGACACCGCTCTGCTGCTGTGGGAGATCGACACCAACGCAGCCGACGTCGTGGCCGTCCGCGACCGTCGCGTCTACGTCGGCAAGTCGTCCACGCTGCGACTCGCGGGTTCCCCACCCACCACCCTGCCCGCCGACGTCGACATAGATAAACAGACCCTTGACACCTTGGGGATCTGGGGCACGTTTTCCCGTACCAATGGCGATTAGGATGGACTGGACAGGGATGTAACTCCGCTGCCCAGAAAGTTGGCGCACGACTGTTTGAGTCACGTTGAGCGATCCATCCGTGGATATTACCTTACCGAGAAGGCCCGCCCGGCCACCAACAGCAGTAATCCCGCCTGAGCTCTGCTGGCCGGCAACGGCAGCCGCGAACCCCGCTGCGGCCGCATTAAGCTCCGGTTCGATAAGGAGGCCGAATGCACGGGGGAACGACTGGGCAAATGTACTGATAGCGGTCTGACCTGCTGCAGCCACCAAAGGAGCACCATAGGCAGCCATCGTCAAGCCACCGAGCGTTGTCCCGACTGCATCGCCGGACGGGCATGCAACATTCCCGCAAGCGGTCTCAATCTCGTCCTCGAAGCCGCTTCCCTTGTCGGCGCGACCATCAGGATCGAAGCGGGTGACCGGGTTGCTTCTGGCATATGCGAACCGGTTCCAGGACTGAGGCTTGTCAAGCTTGCGGCTTTCTCCGCTGGGATCCACACTCAAAAACCGACCCGTCACCGGACTGCAATGCCGCGCGTGCATGTAGTCGAGATCATCGCCGGCACCGGTGGTGCTCGCTAAATCCCGCTCGTGACCCGTGAACTTTAACCTTTCTGTATCCTGGTTGAACGCGCTGACCTCTTCCCCATACGGGTAGTAATAATGGTAGGCCGTTTGGTTGGCGACGGAGTTCGTCACCAGGCGTGGGGTGCCCAGGTGGTCCAAGTGAAAATGCCGCACGCCGGGCGGTGTCTCGGCAGCGAGCAGGGCGCCTCCGCGATAGATGTAGACCCGCTCGACGGTCCACACCGCAGGATCTCCGGTCTGGGAGTATTCCCGCAACACTTGACCCGATAGATCTCGCAGGGGGTCCAGGAGTTACGGCGGCTGGGACCGATCTTGGAGGCGTAAACGCGCAGGCCGCTCGCATCGTTTTGATTATGTCAAACATGTCAAACAAGTCCTATGACGTATCGCAACTACGTCAATTATCGATTAAAAAAATTATATTCGTATTCCTCCAGCGAAAAGAACAGGCTTCAGTGCAAAGCCGCCTGGTAGTTCTGCTTTCGGTTTCGACACCGCCAGGTTAATGGCCACGGATCCACCCAGTTCGAGATCTTTGAGCTCCGGTCGTATAAGCCAGAACTCTTCGCCTCTACCGCCGGGATCCCAACCCCTAGCAAGTCTTCCTGCGAACCGGTGAGAAGCTGATCCCGTCTCTACAACCTCTATTTCGACAGAAACAGCAGCTTCATCAAGATTATCCCAGATGAGGCCCCAGTCCTCTGGTGTGACTTTCCCCTTAGCGGTTTCGAGGAGTATGCAAACAGAATACTGACTGTTTGGGAGGCTCTCGATCAAATAACTTCGGCTTTCTGTAGAATTAACCAATATCGACGGCAACTCCAATCTATAGCGTGGGTAGTAGGCGAAGTAACCGTAGTCAAGCAGCATTGCCTCGCCAGCTCGGCGTTCCGTTGGCTCGGAGACGCACCCGCAGGCGAAGATCAGAAAAAACTGAAGAATAGTGAAAAATTTATGTTCTGAGATTGCAAGCACTCTCAACCTCCTTGGTAATCACTTCGGAAGATTTGATCCAAGGCAAGAATTGTTCGCTGGGCAGGCTTCCTCTCCGGCTGGTGGACTCGACCCGTGATCGTCGAGAGTAGCATCGGGTAACAATACAGGGCTACCCCAGCCAGGATTCCAGCCGATCAGATCATCGCCCGACGGTCTTTCGGGGCCAGATCCTGCGGCCTCAAGAACCCCGCTTGCCAGTGAGTTGGAGTTCTTCGTACTCAAGTGTGCCGTATTGCCATACTTGGCGGAGCCGTTTTGATAGGAATCCCACGCCTGAATCACATTGCGTTCAAATTGTTCCTTGGTCTGAGAGGAAGGTTGAACGTAAACGAGCTGCGTGCGACTGTTGATGTGATCTTCTCTCGACTTGACCAGGCGCAGCCCTCTTTCGCCTTCTACAATGCCAGGGCCGCCCGAGAGGAGTACTCTCCCGCGAGAGTCGGCTCTTCTTGAGAAGATCTCCTTGTTCTCGCCAGTGAGCTGGACGATAATGAATGCATGATGACCAATACCTCCCGAAGCCTCAACCGGCCGATTCGCAAGAATAACATCCTTTCCGTCGGGGTCGACGTACTTGAGGGGGTTTCCCAGGGCATAAGCATACCGGTTCCAGGACTGCGGCAGCTTTGGTTTGCCCTGCGCGCTGTCCACGCTCAAAAACCGACCCGTCACCGGACTGCAATGCCGCGCGTGCATGTAGTCGAGATCATCGCTGGCACCGGTGGTGCTCGCTAAATCCCGCTCATGACCCGTAAACTTTAACCTTTCCGTGTCCTGATTGAACGCGCTGACCTCTTCCCCATACGGATAGTAATAATGGTAGGCCGTCTGGTTGGCGGCAGAGTTCGTCACCAGGCGTGGGGTGCCCAGGTGGTCCAGGTGAAAATGTCGCACGCCGGACGGTGTCTCGGCGGCGAGCAACGCGTTTCCGCGATAGATGTAGTCCCGCTCGACGGTCCACACCGCAGGATCTCCGGTCTGGGAGTACTCCCGCAGCACTTGACCCGACA
>CAZCOV010000497.1:0-3435 GCA_964499975.1 uncultured Thermoanaerobaculia bacterium | reverse complement strand
GGATCCGCGAGGCGTTTGGGGTCGAGCTGCCGTTGCGGACGCTGTTCGAAGCGCCACGCATCGCGCGGCTGAGCGAGCGGATCGCGGCAGCGCGGCGCACAGGATCCACCGCGTCAAGCGCCCCGCTCTTGCCCCAGCCAGCAGAGCAGACGCCTGTGCTGTCGTTCGCGCAGCAGCGGTTGTGGTTCCTCGACCGCTTCGAAGGGCAAGGCGCTGCTTACAACATGCCGGCGGTGTTGCGGTTCCGCGGCGTGCTCGAAGTGGGGGCGTTCTGCGCTTGCCTGGCGCAGCTTGTGGCGCGGCATGAAGGGTTGCGGACTTCGTTTATTGAGCGAGACGGCACGCCGATGCTGCAAATCGAGGCGCCGGACGCGAGTTCGCTGATTTTGCCGATTTTGGATTTGCAGGCACTCGCGCCCGCGGACCGGGCAGGCGAGCTGAGGCGGCAGATCCGCAGCGCTGAGCTCACGCCCTTCAACCTCGCGCAGAGCCCCTTGCTCCGCGTGCGCTTACTGCGGGTAGCCGCGGACGAGCACGTGCTGGTGTTCAACCTCCACCATATCGTGGGCGATGGCTGGTCGTTGGCCCTGCTGGTGCGCGAGCTGGGTGTGCTCTACCGCGCTTTGCTCGCGGGCGAGCCCTCATCGCTCTTGCCGCTCACCGTGCAGTATCGCGACTACGCGGCCTGGCAGCGCGCCCAACTCGACGGCGGCGTCCTGGCCCACCAACTGGCGTACTGGAGGGAACAGCTCGCTGGCTTGCCGCCCCAGCTCGAGCTGCCGACGGACCGTTCACGCGCCCAGGTGCGGGGTTTCGCGGGCGGGGTCTGCGAGCAGCGGATCGCCGCGCCGCTCGTCCGTCAACATGAGTCGCTCGGCCGCGCTCTCGGGGCGACGCCATTCATGACACTGCTCGCAGCGTTCAATATTTTATTATTCCGCTGGAGTGGTCAGCACGATTTTGCCGTGGGGGTGCCGATTGCCGGACGCCAACGCAGCGAGCTTGAAAACCTGGTGGGGATTTTCCTCAACACGTTGGTTTTACGTTGTCAGTTGGACGAAGAAGAAAAGTTTCCAACCTTTCGTCAGCTGGTCGGACAAGTGCGGGAGACCGCGCTCGCAGCTTATGCCAACCAGGACGTGCCCATTGAAAAAGTGATCGAAGCGCTCGCGCTCGAACGCACGACCGGGCTGAGCGGACAGTTTCAAAATCCGTTATTCCAAGTGCTGTTCAACATGCTGAACTTGCCGTCGGCCGAGCTGGAGCTGCCGGCACTGCAGGTTGAACCGCTCGCACAAGCAGCATTGCCAGCGAAATTCGAGCTGACGATTTACGCGCGGTTGTCGGCTGAAGGTGTCGATTTGACTTGGGTTTACAACGCGGAGCTGTTTAAGGCGGCGCGGATTGAGGAAATGGCGCGGCAGTACGAGTTGCTGCTGGAGCAAGTGACGGCGGACCCCGAGCAAACGATCGACCGCTACTCGCTTTTGAGCGAGGCGGCACGGGCGGTGCTGCCGGATCCGCAAGCGTCGCTCGATGATCGCTTCGTGGGTGCGGTCAGTGATCTGTTCCTGGCGCGGGCGGAGGAGACCCCGGAACGGGTGGCAGTGGTCGACCCGGCTGGCGTGTGGACCTACGGCGAAGTTGCGGACCAGGTCCGCGCGGTGGCCGCCCAGCTGATCGCCTTGGGGGTCGCGCCGGAAGCCGCGGTCGTGATCTTGGCCCAGCGCAGCGCAGCTTTGGTGCCCGCGGTCCTGGGCACCCTGCACGCGGGCGGGACCTTCGTCCTGCTCGACCCGGAATACCCGCCGCAACGTCTGGCGGCGATGACCCGTCAAGTGGCGCCGCGGGTGGCGCTGGTGATGAGCCGCGGAGAGGTGCCAGCCGACCTGGTGCCAGCCGACCTGGTGCCAGCCGACCTCGCAGCGGTGCTCACCGAGTTCAACTGCCCCAGCGTTGTGCTGAGACCGGACTTGACCCTCAAGCTGCCCGGACTCAGCGGGCCACTGCTGGCGTTTCCGACCATCCATGCGGATCATCGTGCGGTGATCGCGTTCACTTCGGGCTCAACCGGGACGCCGCGCGGAGTGGTCGGTCGACATGGCCCGCTGACCCACTTCTTGTCCTGGCAGTGCGGTCATTTCGCTCTCGGGCCAGATGATCGCTACACCTTGCTCTCGGGGCTGTCGCACGATCCCTTGCAGCGCGACCTATTCACTCCCCTGACGACCGGCGCGACCGTGGTGGTTCCGGATCCAGAGCAGCGGCTGGAGCCAGGATATGTGGCGCGGTGGATCGCGGAGCAGCGCTGTAGCGTGACTCACCTGACGCCGGCCATGGTCCAGTTGCTGATGGACACCGCAGCAGCGGGCACGCGTCTTTCTAGCTTGCGGCGGGCGTTTGTGGTGGGTGAGATGTTCACCGCACGCGATGCGGACCGCTTGCGCGACCTAGCGCCGCAAGTTGCGGTGGTGAATTTCTATGGTTCGACGGAAACCCAGCGCGCGGTGGGCTTCTTCGAGTACACCGGCAGGGCCAGCTTGGCCGGCAAGGACGTCCTGCCGCTCGGGCAGGGCATGCCCGACGTGCAACTGCTGGTGACGCGGGCAGACGGCGGTCTGGCGGGGATCGGCGAGGTGGGTGAGATCCAGGTGCGCAGTCCGCACCTGGCGCGCGGCTACCTCGGGGATCCCACCTTGAGCGCCACGCGCTTTGTCGACGGCAGATATCTGACCGGCGACCTGGGGCGTTACCGTCTCGACGGGGTGGTGGAACCGCTCGGGCGCACGGACCAGCAAGTGAAAATCCGCGGCTTCCGCGTCGAGCTGGGGGAGATCGAAGCGGTGCTGGTGGCGCATCCCGCGGTGCGTCGGGCGGTGGTGACGCTCGAGGGCCCGCGTTTGGCCGCCTGGATTGTGCTCGCGGAGGGATCCGCGAGTAGCCCCGAGGCCACGACGAGCGAAGCCCTGGCGCGCCACGTCGGGGCGCAGTTGCCGGCCTACATGGTGCCGTCAGCTTTTGTATTTCTGCCCAGCTTGCCGCTGACCGCCACCGGCAAGATCCACCGTTCAGCGCTCGATCGGCGGTTGCTGGCAGGGGCGACGGCGTGCGAACGTCCGCTCGGGCGCGGTCCCCGCACGCTCACCCAAGAGATGGTTGCGGACATCTGGGCGAGGGTGTTGGGAGTTGAATCCGTCGACAGCGAGAGCGACTTCTTCGAAATGGGCGGCCATTCGCTGCTGGCGACGCAGGTGATCGCGCGGATCCGCGCGGCGTTCGGGGTGGAGTTGCCCTTGCGGACGCTGTTTGCGGCGCCGCGGTTGGGCGAGCTGAGTGAGCGGATCGAGGAGGCGCGTCGGTCGGGTCGCCAGCAGGCAGCCCCGCCGCTGGTCGTCCAGCTCCGCGGCGAGGTGCTGGAGCTGTCGTTCGCGCAGC
>CAZCOV010000496.1:0-3487 GCA_964499975.1 uncultured Thermoanaerobaculia bacterium | reverse complement strand
CCTTAGAATTTTTGTGTAAAAAACTTGTCTGCCGCTGCGGGTAAAACCGGGTGCCTCTTGAGCTTTGGCGCCCAGGTCGGTAGGATCCTTGGATCTGGTTTATCTGGTTGTCCTGATGCGGCAGCCAGACGTGTGGCTGAAAGTGTGTGGCTGTCAGTTGTAACCTGCAGCAATCCCAGGGTTGACTTGAGGGTCGACGCAGCTCGACCGAGCGCTCGGCATCTCGAGTTGGCCCCAACCGTGGAGAATTATCGATGGATCGAATGCAACGAAGTGCAAGCACCGTGCGCCGGCTGCTGCTCTTGAGCACGAGCCTCGGGATCGGAGCCATTGGCTGGTTCCTGCTGGGCGATGCGGAGTCGCTGAGCGCTGCCGAGGCCCAAGACCAGCAAGTCGTGGCCCGGATCGGCGGCGAAGCGATCACCGCCGGCCAAGTCGCCAAGAACGCCTCGGGTGAGTTGCTCAAAGTCGAGCGCCAGCGCCATGAGGTGATGGAAAACGCGATGCGCCAGCAAGTGCGCGATCGGCTCCTCGAACTCGAGGCCAAGAAAAGGGGCATCACCAAGGAAGCTTTGCTCGAAGCCGAAGTCAACGCCAAGGTTGCGCCCGTGACCGACGCGGATGTCGACAAGTTCTTCGAGGAAAGAAAGTCACAGATTCGTGGGACCAAGGAGCAAGTCGCTCCGCAGATCAAACAGTACCTCGAGCAGCAAGGCCGGATGCAGGCTCACGAGAGCCTGATCAGCAGCCTGGAAGCCGCCTACAAGGTCCAGTACTTGATGGATCCTTTCCGGATGCCGGTGGGCGGCACCGGACCCGCCCATGGCCCGGAAAGCGCTCCAGTCCAGATCGTCGAGTTCTCGGACTTTGAGTGACCCTTCTGCAGCAGAGTCGGTCCGACTCTGAAGCAGATCGAACAGAAATACGGTAACAAAGTTCGCATTGTCTTCCGGCAGTTCCCGCTCTCGATTCATCGCAATGCGCAGAAGGCGAGTGAAGCTGCACTGTGCGCCAATGATCAGGGCAAGTTCTGGGAAATGCACGACCTCATCTTTGCAGATCAAAAGAACATTGGCGTCGACGGGCTCAAAGCCAAAGCTGGCCAGATCGCCGGTCTCGACACCGCCACCTTCAATTCCTGTCTGGACAACAGCAAGCACAAGACCACGGTTGCGAAAGATATGGAAGACGGAGTTCAAGCGGGAGTTTCCGGCACTCCGGCTTTCTTCGTCAACGGGCGGTTCTTGTCGGGTGCGGTCCCGTTCGACAGTTTCAGCGAGATCATCGATGACGAGCTGAAGCGCAAAGGCATTTCCTGAACGTCGGCAACTCCAGCCCAGTCAAGTAAAACCAGATCCAACGGCCGTACAGGAGCTGATTCCTGTGCGGCCGTACAGGTCGAGAATCACCCGCGGGTCGGGGTGTTCGGTCGGCGTGTGTGTTTTATTGTTGTAAATACTGCCAAGCCAGCCTTGAGCTCTTGCCGGGCAGCCGCTACCATCGGCTCCGTTTGAGCTTCGGCTAAAAAGCCAGAAAAATCAATTTTGACAAAGGTTGGAGATTAGCATGGATCGGATCCGACAGAATCGAAGTGCGACACGGCGACTGCTCCTGGTGAGCGCCAGCGTGGGAATTGGCGCGATCGGTTGGTTTTTGCTGGGTGATTCCACCTCGCTGACCGCGGCAGAGCCGCAGCAGAAAGTCATGGTCAAGATCGGCAATGAAACGATCACCGAGAGCCAGGTGGCCAAGAATGCCGCCGGCGAGCTGCTCAAAGTCGAACGCCAGCGGCAGGAGGTCATGGAGAATGCAGCCCGGCAGCAAGCTCGCGATCGCCTGCTCGAGCTCGAAGCCAAGAAACGCGGCATCACCAAGGAAGCCTTGCTCGAAGCCGAGGTCAACGCCAAGTCTGTGGCCGTCACCGATGCGCAAGTGGACCAGTTCTACGAAGAGCGCAAGGCGCAGATCCGCGGCACCAAAGAGCAAGTCGCCCCGCAAATCAAGCAGTATCTCGAACAGCAAGGACACGCGCAGGCGTTTGAAGACCTGATCACCCGCCTGGAGGCCGCTTACAAGGTCGAGTACATGATCGAACCTTTCCGGATGCCGGTCGCTGCTACCGGGCCCGCCAAGGGACCAGCCAATGCACCGGTTCAGATCGTCGAGTTCTCGGATTTCGAGTGCCCCTTCTGCAATCGCGTGGGTCCGACCCTGCAACAGATCGAGAAGACCTATGGTGACAAGGTGCAGATCGTCTTCCGGCAGTTCCCGCTGCCGATTCACCGCAATGCGCGGAAGGCCGGTGAAGCAAGCCTTTGCGCCAACGACCAGGGCAAGTTTTGGGAAATGCATGACCTGATGTTCGGCGACCAGAAGAGCCTCGGGGTGGATGGGCTGAAAGAAAAGGCCAGCCGGATCAGCGGCATCGATGCCACCGCTTTCAACACTTGCCTCGACAGCGGCAAGTACGCGGCCACGATCGACAAGGACCTCGAGGAAGGTGCGCAGGCCGGAGTGGACAGCACGCCTGCTTTCTTCGTCAACGGGCGTTTTTTGCTCGGAGCAGCCCCCTTCGAGAACTTCGCTGAAATCATCAACGACGAGCTGAAGCGCAAGGGCAACTCCTAAACCTCGCTCTTGCTCGTGCTCTGGGTTGAGCTGAGGGTCGACCCAGAGCCTGCCTCGACCGCAAGCTTTTCCTCACAGCCTGACTTCTCGTATCCTCGGGGTCCATGCTGGTCCGGGGTTTACCCCAGGGCACCCTGCCAGGAGAACGCCATGAAGTCCACCCAGCTTTTCCTTCCCTACCGACCCGAGCGCCGCGACCTTCCTACCATGAAGAAGCGCGCGGTGGCCTTCTACCAGGAGATGGACCAGCGGCGGAGCGTTCGCCATTTCGCTGCCGACCCGGTTCCCCGCGAGCTCATCGAGCAAGCGATTCGCACGGCTTCGACCGCACCTTCGGGAGCGCACCGCCAACCCTGGCGCTTTGTCGCGGTCGACGATCCGGCGCTCAAGCGGGAGATCCGCATCGCCGCCGAGGCTGAGGAAAAGGAGAGTTATGAGCACCGCATGCCGGCCGAATGGCTAGACGCCCTGGAGCCGCTCGGTACCAGCTGGGAAAAGCCATTCCTCGAGATCGCGCCTTGGCTCGTCGTGGTTTTTGAGGAGCTGCACGGCTTTTTCCCCGACGGGCGCAAACGCAAGAACTACTACGTGCCCCAGAGCGTCGGCATCGCCTGCGGCCTGTTCATTGCCGCCTTGCACCACATGGGCCTCGCAACCCTCACCCACACGCCCAGCCCGATGGGCTTTCTCCAGCGCATTCTCGGACGGCCCCAAAACGAACGCCCCTACATCTTGTTCCCGGTCGGCTACCCTGCGGCCGACGCCTGCGTGCCGGCGCTTCAGCGCAAGTCCTTGGATGAAGTCACGGTGTGGAACCCCACGCCCGGGACGCCGTAACCGCGACCGCCGCCCGCCGCGA
>CAZCOV010000495.1:0-3496 GCA_964499975.1 uncultured Thermoanaerobaculia bacterium | reverse complement strand
GGGTTCACCCACTGGACCACGGGCGCCGTCTACTGGTATCACAACACCGCTGGGCAAGGAGCGGACAAAGCCGCAGCTCTGCAAGCCGCCATGCAGTCGTGGACCAGCGTGATCAATGCCAATCACACCCCGGTCTATGCTGGGACCACCACCGCGGGCTGGGCCACCGACAACCAGAACACCTTGCTGTGGGCCATCGGGAACGGCTGCACGGGAACCTGCCTGGCGCTGACCGCGCTGGTGCTCCAATCAGGTCAAGTGATCGTGGAATCCGACATCACGTTCAACGCGAACTCCTTCTGGCAAACCAACGGCTCCGACACCGACACCGAAGCCGTGGCCGTGCATGAGCTCGGACACTCCCTGGGCATCCACCACACCGAACTCACGTCCACCCCGCGGCCCAGCATGTACGCGACCTACTTTGGTTCGAGCGGGCGCTCGCTCGAAAGCGACGACCACGCCGCGCTGCAGTGCTCTCACAGCCGGTACCCCGTCCCGTGCGGGGTGGTCACCGGGATTCCGGAACCTTCGACCTTGACCCTGTTCCAGCAACTCTGCTGGGGGTACAACAACATGAACTGGACGGCCTCTTGCGGTGCCACCTACTACGAGCTGTACGGTTCGACGAGCGTCAATTTTGCGACGCAGTTCCTGGAGTACTCCGGCCCCAATTTGAGCCGCAGCGTCAACGTCAGCCAGACCACCTACTACCGGGTGCGGGCCTGCAACGCGTCGGGGTGCAGTGCCTACCAGGCAGCCCAGCAACCGGCCATCTACTACAACCGCTGCTGGTTCTAGATCTAGAGAGGAACGCCTTGCACCGCGCTTTCGAGCAGGGCAGCGAAAGCGCGGTCAAGTTGGCGGAGCTGACGGTTGGGTGACGCTGGTCATGTCGGCGCAGATTGGCTGTAGCCGACTTTGACACGCTCAGCGCCTGAGGATACAGTTCACCGGTGAGTTATCTACTTTTTCTTGACGAGTCAGGCGTTGATCGCAGTAGCACCCCCTTCGAAGTGCTCGCAGGTGTCACCGTTCGCGACCAGCAGCTGTGGAATCTTGTCTGCGAGATCCACGAAGCGGAGATCGACCTCTTTGGTCGGCGATTGACCTCTGGCGCCCTGGAGATGAAGGCCAAGAAGCTTCTCAAGCAAAAGACTTTCCGCATGGCGGACCAGCGCCCCGCTATCGCAAAGGACACTAGAACCAGACTGGCTCGCTCGTGCTTGGAAAAGGGGGAGGCTGCCAAAGGCAAGAACTCGGCCAGCGGCGCGACCGCGCTCGAGCTAGCCGCCCTCGCCCAAGCCAAGATTGTCTTTGCAGAGCGCGTCCTCGAGCTTTGCGGCCAGCATGGTGCGAGAGCCTTCGCTAGCATCGTGCCGAGGAGCGCTCCGCGGCCAGCCGGGGACCTCTTGCGCAAGGACTACTCGTATTTATTCGAACGCTTCTACTACTTCCTCGAAGAGCAGCCGCTCGACCAGCTGGGCCTGGTAATTTTCGATGAGCTGGAACGTTCTCAATGCCACATGCTCGCCGACCAAATGTCGCTGTACTTCAAGCACACCGCGAAGGGACGCATGCGAGCAGGGCGAATTATTCCAGAACCCTTCTTCGTGCACAGCGAGCTGACCACGGCCATTCAGCTGGCGGATTTGGTCGCCTACATCATTTGTTGGGGTGTTCGATTCGGTCCGATCAAGGACCATGAATCGCGAAAAGAGCTGAGCCATCTGGCGAGCCTGGTCGAAGAGCTATGGTTCAAGACGATCCGAGAAGACTGGCAGGTTTGGAGCTTCAAAGTCATCGACGACCTGCGGCCGAAAGATGAGAAGTAGACCTCGAGCCAAAGCAGGCGGCTGGGAAAAACCGTCATAAAAAAGAAAAAGGCAAAGTCCGCATAGCGAACAAAGCCTCCACGAGAAAGCCTAACACCGCCATTCAGGTTTGTCAATCGGCCCCAACACCCCCCAAACACCCAACATCCCTGACCATCGAGATAGATCTGTGCCAACAAGCTACTCCCAGCTATCCCGTTCTGCGCGCAGGTAAGCGTCGATCTCTTCTTTGCTGCGCTCGAGCTCGGGCACGATGGTAGAGCTGGCGAGAAAGTCCGACAGAGTGCCCGCAGATTCCCTGGCAGGAGTTGGGGCCTCGTCCACCAAGACGATCACCTCAGCCGGCCCTTCGCCGATGTCGTCCGGAAGCTGCAGCTGGACGGTATGTTCGCTGCTGACGTGTGTTTTCAGTTTGATGGCGCGCATGGACCTTCCTCCGTATTGGCGAGAATACTACTCTTGGCCACAGCGCTGCTGCTGGATCGCGGCCATGACATGAGCCACAGGCTCCTTGCGCGTTGCCGTGGGGTCAATCGCGTCGTGCTTTTGGCATGACCTCGAGCTCGACTGGCTCGGGCCAGGGCGGTCGGACTACGGTGACGGTCGCTGGCGATTGGGGGTCTGCGCCTGCACCGGGCATCCAGGCCACGACCTGAAGCGCTGCTTGGGGCAGGCTATAACCGCGCCAGAAACCCTGGCCATCGCTGACCGCCTGCGACCTGGTCAGCCAGGCGAGCGTAGAGCCGTCGAGCCATAGGTCGTGGATGCGCAGCGACAGCCGGGCAAAGGGCACGGGTTCCCCCCAGGTTTGCTGGACCCGGATGGTCAAGGGTCCTGGGGATTGCTCCAACATCCACGTGGTAGCCTCCGCCGGGTCCAGCGGTTTTTGCCACGGCTTGACCGCCAAAGCTGCTTCGTTATGGCGGATCAAGAGTAGCGCGCCCTCGGCTATTTGCGGCACGGTCAAGAACCCCTGCTCGTCGGTACGGCCTGACCACAGCGGATCACTGGTGAGTGCAAGTTGAGCTCGCACTTCAGCCCCGGCTGCTGGGCCGCCCGCAGCCAGCAGCAGGCGGACACGACCGCTTTCTTTGATGCGGGTTAAGGCGAGGGTGATGCGGCGGTTGCCGTCATCCTCACCGACCATCCGGAGCGGCGCCTCAGCGGGGGAATAGCCCTCGGCACGCGCGTCGACTGTCAGCTCGCCCGGCCGCAGGGGGGGCAAGTAGGCTAGCCCCTGGGCATCGGTCGCGGTTTCTGCAGCCGAGCTGTGACCGCTTTTGCCGCGGTTGGAATAGCCCACCTGCGCACCGGCTATTCCGTCCCCGGTCTGAGCGTCGATCACGGTCACTGCAAACTGATTGTCCGGCAGATGAAAATCGAGGGTCGAGTCGGTGGTGATCAGCTCCTGTACCATCTCCACGTAGCGCGGCCCAGGCACGCCCTCGAGCTCGACGAAAGTGAGGTACAAACCCGGGCGAAAAAGCAGGGCCTGGTAGTTACCCGACTCGTCGGTTGGCACTCGAAGCTCGGCTTCCTCGCGGTTGGTGACGAATGCGACCACTGCCGGATGGGGGTCTTCGCCGCGGTAAACGGTGCCCTGGACCACGATTGTCCGGGCGCTGAGGACAACCTGCTGGTCCTCTCCACGGCGAAGGACG
>CAZCOV010000494.1:0-3500 GCA_964499975.1 uncultured Thermoanaerobaculia bacterium | reverse complement strand
TTTTGGAGAAAACATCTATTACGCTGACCTGAACTTCTTGGTTGAGTCCTGGCATGGAGTAGTAACTGATAGTGCCCCAGAAGCAATTGTCGATCGAGTGCGCGAGAAGAGCGTATTTGATTATCAGGCGGCAATGGAGCAATGCTTTCGTGAGTATTACCGTGTCTTAAAGCCAGGGCGATGGATGACAGTCGTCTTTTCAAACAGTAAAGCGGCGGTATGGAACGCCATTCAGGTTTCCCTGCAGCGCGCAGGTTTTGTTGTGGCAGAAGTAGCGGCGCTCGACAAGAAGTCCGGCAGTTTTAAGCAAGTAACGTCTACGACCGCTGTAAAACAAGACCTCGTCATTTCTGTCTATAAGCCAAACGGAGGTCTTGAACAGCGCTTCAAAGAGCGTGGTGCCACACCCGAGTCTGCCTGGGATTTTGTTCAGACCCACCTGAAGAAGTTGTCGGTTACTAAGAATAAAAATGGATTACTTGAGTTTATTGCGGAGCGGGATCCGCGACGGATCTATGACCGTCTCATAGCCTGGTTCGTACGTCACGACGCGCCGGTTCCTCTGTCCAGTGATGAATTTCTAGGTGGATTGCGCAGCCGCTTTCCAGAGCGCGATGGTATGGTGTTTCTACCGGAACAGGTCGGCGAATATGACAAGAAGCGGGCGCAGATGTCGCAAGCCCCGCAGATGGATCTCTTTGTGTCCGACGAGCGAAGCGCCATTGACTGGTTGACAGATTTCCTTAGACGACGCCCGTCGACCTATCAGGAGGTTCATCCCGAGTTCATCACGCAGCTCGGCGCGGGCTGGAAGAAGCACGAGAGCAAACCAGAGCTTGCCCAACTCCTTGAAGACAACTTCATTCAGTACAGCGGTACCGGTGATGTGCCGAGCCAGATTCACAGCTACCTCTCAACGAACCACAAGGACCTACGTGGCCTCGAGAAGAATGATCAGCGTTTGGTCGCAAAGGCGAAAGATCGCTGGTATGTGCCCGATCCAAACAAAGCACAAGATCTTGAGAAGAAGCGGGAGAAGGTTCTGCTGAAGGAATTCGAGACCTATCTCGTCGCGACGGGGCGTCGACTCAAAGAGTTCAGGCTGGAGGTGCTGCGCGCTGGGTTCAAAGCGGCCTGGGGTAACAGGGATTATCAGACCATCATCAAGGTCGCCCAGAAGATCCCTGAAGAGGCTCTCCAGGAAGACGAGAAGCTGCTCCTCTGGTATGACCAGGCGCTGACGCGCACGGAAGCTGATGCGTGAAGGTTGATGGTACGCCTCGATGAACCAGGACGAACTGTTAGCGCGGCTGAACGGTTTCGAGTGGAACGATTTTGAGTGCAAGCGTGCTCAGCGCGGCGTGCCAGAGGACGCCTACAAGACCGTCTCGGCGTTCGCTAATACAGCCGGGGGTTGGCTGGTTTTCGGGGTCAGCGAACGGGACGACCAGCTCGAAGTCTCCGGTGTGGAAAAGCCGGACAAGGTGCAGAACGATTTTCTGGCCGCATTGCGAGGTGGCCAAAAGCTAAACCGCAAGATCGCGGTCGAGCCGCGAAAGTACGAGATCGATGGCAAGTGTGTCTTCGCTTTCCAAGTACCGGAGTTGTCGCGGGCAGACAAGCCGGTCTATTTGAAAGGCGACCCCCGCCAAAGCTACATCCGCCGTGGTGCGGGTGATGAGCGATGCACACAGAGCGAGCTTGAGCGTTTCATGCGCGATGCCGCGCAGGATCGCTTTGACGGCGTCGCGCTTTCCGACATTCCAGTGGTGCAGTGTTTCGATCTGAAGACGGTCAAGTGGTATCAGACGCAGTTTGCACGCCGCAATCCGGAGCACCCGGAGATCTCTGACCCGATTGAATTTTTACTCAACTGGAACTTCATCGTAGAGAGATCCGGCGAGATGCTACCCACTCGTGCGGGTGTCTTGCTGTTCGGAGAAGGCCGCTTCGTGCGGCAGATCCTCCCGCGGCCGGTTCTGGACTATCAGCGTATCGACACGCCCTTCGACGAGTGGTCGGCGGAACAGCGCTGGCACGACCGCTACGTATTCGAGGAGAACATTTTCCAGACCTGGCAGGGCTTGGTCGCGCGCTACATGCGCATTGCCGAGCATCCATTCTCGCTCGATCCCGCCACCCTGCGTCGAAATGACGACCCTCCTGATTATGTGGCATTCCGCGAAGCAGCGATCAACCTGCTGATTCATCAGGATTACGGCGACCATGGTCGCAAGGCATCGATCCGCCTGTTCACCGATCGCACAATCTTCTGGAACCCTGGCGATGCCTTCGCCACGGAAGCTGAGCTGCTTGACCCCACCGAGAAGGAGGTGCGCAACCCATCCATCGTGAAGGCATTTCGCAGGATTGGCTTGTCCGATCAGGCTGGGACGGGTATCCGTGCCATCTTCCGCAATTGGCACGACCTCGGGCGCGTACCGCCGCAGTTGAGAAATGACAAGGCACGCAAGGAGTTCGAGCTTGTGTTGCTCAACTCCCCGCTGGCGACCGAAGAGATGCAACGGTTCCGTGAAATCATCGGCGTCAATCTGACGCGGGAGCAAGCCGACGTCCTCGCGTTAGCCCTGGGACAACAGCATGGCGAACGTATCAGTCTGACAGACATTCGCGGGCTCGGGATCAGCACGACTCAGCAGGCCCGGCAGGTCGCCGAGGCGCTGATCCGGCAGCAGTTGCTCCAGCCGGTCGGTGAGACCCTGTTCGAGGTTCCGGCTGCCTTGGGGGAGCGATTTACCCGAGCGGCCGTGCAAGCCGCCCCGCAAGTCGCCCCTCATGTGACCCCCCAAGTGACCCCGCAAGTCTCCCCCCAAGTCCTGGCACTCCTAGCGAAAGTGTCCGGGGAGATGGCGCGCCAGGAGCTGATGGAGGCCGTCGGGCTAAAGGACCGGAAGCACTTCGGCGATGCCTACCTCCAGCCGGCCCTGGATGCGGGTGTCCTAGAGATGACGATCCCTGATAAGCCCCGGAGCAGCAAGCAGCGGTACCGCTTGACTGAATTGGGGCGCACGTCACTCAAGCGGGCGGGCGCATGAGCGGCGGCTTCGGCATTGGCGACTGGTGCTGGCATGCCCGGCAGTCCTCACCCTGCCGGGTGATCGACCGGCAGGATGTCTGGGGCGAGACGGCCTACCGGGTCTGGCTACCCGGCAAGGACGCTGTGGTACGCGCCCGCGCCCAGGATCTCGGCGAGCTTTCCGCTGTTCGGCCGACTGTGGAGCAGATCCTGCACACGGCGGCGACGGCAAAGCTTCTTGACGCGCTCGAGGACAACCTGCTTCTGGCACCGATCCAGTCGAGCGTGGTGCCGCTGCCGCATCAGCTCTATGCGCTGAATCGTGCGATGAGCCGCGACCGGATCCGCTACTTGCTGGCAGACGAGGTCGGCTTGGGAAAGACCATCGAGGCTGGGCTGATTCTGCGCGAATTGAAGCTTCGCGGTATGGCGCGGCGAGTGCTGGTCGTAGCGCCGAAAGGCT
>CAZCOV010000493.1:0-3527 GCA_964499975.1 uncultured Thermoanaerobaculia bacterium | reverse complement strand
TTGCTCCTCGGCGTTGCCACGCACGATCGGCGGACTGCCGCAGAAAAGCGCACCCTCGGAGTCTTCGTCGGGTTGTTGCCGCTGTTTTTGACTCTGCGTGCGGACCTGCGCTGCGGCGACTTGGTGCGGGCGATCGCCGCGGACTTGCGCGCGGCCTACCGTCATGGTCCGGTGCCAGCCGAAGAGGTTCAGCGCAGTCTGGGCAACCGCGACCGGCGTCGAGTTTATGAAGTGGTGGTGTCTTATGAGCCACCAACCTTCCCCTTGCAGGTGGGGTCGGCCATGGCTGAGGTCTTGGCTTTGCCGAGCGGTTTTTCGTCTCACCCGCTGAGCGTCACGGTGCGCGGTTTAGACCTCGATTTGGAGGCGCAACGCGCTTTTTTTGACGCGGTGGACTTGCACCAGTTGGGAGCACGGCTGCGCCGCTTGCTGAACGCGATGGTCTTGAACCCAGCGCAGCGCATCGGCGAGCTCGAACTGCTGAGTGAGGCAGAACGGCAGCAGTTGCTCGTCGAGTGGAATGACACAACGGTTCCAGTCAGCAGCGCGTTGGTGCATGAATTGGTGGCAGCGCAGGCCGGACGCAGTCCCGAAGCAGTGGCCGTCTTCGACGGCAGCCGCGCCTCAGCGCACTTGAGCTACCGCGAACTCTTGGTCCGGGCAGAGCGCTTGGCGCAGCACCTCGGCAGGCAAGGAGTGGGGCCGGAGATTCGGGTGGGGATCTTGCTCGAACGCACGCCGACATTGATCGTCGGGCTGCTCGGGGTGCTGCAGGCGGGCGGCGCTTACGTCGGTCTCGATCCCCAGTATCCGGAAGCGCGCCTTCGTTTCATGGAGGAGGATGCTGGCTTGGCGCTGGTGCTGCGGGAAGAGGCTGGCTTGCCGCTGGGCGAGTGCGGTCAGTGGCCGTGCAACCTCAGCCTGCGCGCCCAGCCAGCTAATCTGGCCTGGTTGATCTACACCTCGGGCTCGACCGGCCGCCCCAAAGGCGTTGCAGTGACCCATCAAAACGGCGTGGCGCTGCTCCAGTGGGCGGCGCAAACCTTCAGTGCTCCTGAGCTGAGTGGGGTGTTGGCGTCGACGTCGGTGTGCTTTGACCTGTCGATTTTCGAGATCTTCGTGCCGCTGAGCCGGGGCGGGCGGGTGGTGCTGGTGGAGAATGCTCTGGCGCTGGCTGAGTTTGCGGGACGTGAGCGGGTGAGCTTGGTCAATACGGTGCCGTCGGCCGCGGCGGAGCTGTTGCGGTTGGGTGCGGTGACTGCGGGCCAGACGGTGAATCTGGCGGGTGAGCCGCTCGAACCCGCGCTGGTGGACGCGCTTTACGCGGCTGGAGTGGGACGGGTGCATGACTTGTACGGTCCGTCGGAGGACACCACGTACTCGACGTGGGCTTGGCGGTCGCCGGGCGAGGTGGCCACCATCGGCCGCCCCTTGCTCGGCACCCGCGTTGTTTTGGTCGACCCGCGGTTGCAGGTGGTACCGCTCGGCGCAGTGGGAGAGATCGTTTTGAGCGGTGCTGGGTTGACCCGCGGCTACCTCGGACGTCCCGCGACCACCGCGGAGCGCTTTGTGCCGGATCCGTTCGCCGAGGGTGGTCGGCTCTATCGCACCGGCGACCTGGCGCGTCAGTTAAGCGATGGACGGTTGCGATTTTTGGGTCGCGCCGATCAGCAGGTGAAGGTGCGGGGATTCCGCATCGAGTTGGGTGAGATCGAAGCGGTGCTGGGCGCTCATCCGCTGGTTCAGTCGTGCGCGGTGGTGCTGCAGGAGCAACGGCTGGTGGGGTTCGTCGTGCCCGCTGCGTCCAGCGGGTCTGCGACGTCGTTCGAGGTGCAGGCGTACTTGCGAACGCGGTTGCCCGCGCACATGGTACCCGCGCTGGTGGAGGTTGCGTCCTTGCCGCTTTTGCCCAACCGCAAGGTGGACCGCCGCGCATTGCGCCAGCTTGCGTTGTCGGAAAGTAGCGCAGCGGGTTATGTCGCCCCGCGGACCCCGAGCGAGGAGTTGCTCGCCGGCATCTACGCGACCTTGCTCGGACGCGAACGCGTTGGGGTCCACGACTCGTTCTTCGAGCTCGGCGGTCATTCCCTGCTTGCGACCCAGGCGATCGCCAGAATTCGTGAAGCTTTCGGGGTCGAGTTGCCGTTGCGCACGTTGTTCGCAGCGCCGCGCATCGCCGAGCTGGGTGAACGGATCGAGGAAGCCCGCCGCGCGGGTGCCCGGCCCATGGCTCCGCCGCTCGTTTTACGACCGCGGGGTGAGACGCTGGAGCTCTCCTTTGCCCAACAGCGTCTGTGGTTCATTGACCGCCTCGAACCCGGCCGCGCCACCTACAACATTCCAGCTGCCGTGCGCCTGCAAGGACCGTTCGACGTCACCGTCCTCGAATGGGCGTTTAGCGAACTGGTCCGGCGTCACGAAGCCCTTCGGACGACCTTCACGGCGGACGGTGGAGTAGCGCGCCAGGTGATCCGCCCGTGGACCCCGCGTCCCTTGCCGGTCGTCGATTTGTGCGGTCTCCGCGAAGTGCCAGCCGAATCTCACGAGGTGCCAGCCGATTCTCGATCGGTCTTGCAGCAGCTGGCGGACGCAGAAGCCGTCCGTCCGTTCGACCTCGAACGCGGTCCCCTGGTGCGCGTTTACCTGCTGCGGATCCACCCTGAGGACCACTTGCTGTTGCTCACTCTGCACCACATTGTCAGCGACGGCTGGTCGATTGAGGTGATCGTGCGCGAGATCGCGGCGCTTTATCGCGGGGCCACCCTCCCCGAACTCAGCGTCCAGTATGCGGACTTTGCGCGCTGGCAGCGGGAATGGCTGGTGGGCGAGGTCCTCGACGCCCAACTGTCCTACTGGCGCGAGCAGCTGCAGGACGTCCCGCCGCTCGAACTGCCCTTGGATCGTCCTCGTCCGCCGGTTTTTAGCCACCGCGGAGCCGTGGTGACCGCGCAGTTGCCGACTTCGCTCGTCGAGGAGCTGACCGCGCTCAGCCGAGCCCAGGGTGCCACCCTCTTCATGACGCTCCTCGCGGGGCTTGCGATCGTGCTCCAGCGGATCAGCGGTCAGCGCGACTTTGCCGTGGGCACCCCGGTCGCTGGACGCACCCATCGCGAGCTCGAAGGGCTGATCGGCTTCTTCGTGAACACCTTGGTTCTGCGGTCCAAAACCCGAGGTGGCAGCCATTTCACCGACCTCCTGACCCAAACCCGGCAGGCCGTGCTCGACGCCCACCAACACCAGGACGTGCCGTTCGAGATGCTGGTGAGCGCGCTCGCACCACAGCAAGATCTGAGCCGTTCGCCGCTTTTTCAGGTGATGTTCTCGCTGGCTGAGGAGCGGCCGCCGGTCGACTTGCCGGGAATCAACGCGAGCTTGTGGCCCCAACGAACGGACAGCGTCAAGTTCGATCTGGACTTGACCGCTGCTCGAAACGCCAACCGTGTCACGCTTTCCTGGGTCTACTGCACGGATCTCTTCGATATCACCTCCATCCTACGGCTGGCGCGCAGTTTCATCGCCCTGCTCAG
>CAZCOV010000492.1:0-3530 GCA_964499975.1 uncultured Thermoanaerobaculia bacterium | reverse complement strand
ACCTCGCACCACCTAGCCTTCGAAGGGCTGATGCCCAACTTGAAACTCGATGATCCTGACCGCTTCGCCGACACCCTCGCGGCCCACCTCATCGTGTCGACCGGCGACAAGCAGACCTTGCTCGAATGCCTCAACCCCTACGAGCGCTTGCAGCGCCTGCACGATTTGCTCGACGTCGAGGTTGAGAAGATCAACATCGACAAGCGGATCAACGTGCAGGTCAAAAAGCAGATGGAGCGCGCCCAGAAGGAGTACTACCTCAACGAGAAGGTCAAGGCGATCCATCAAGAGCTCGGCCGCAAGGACGACCGTGGCGACGAGGTCAAGGAGCTCAAGGACCGCATCGAGCAAGCGGGAATGCCGAAAGAAGCGCGCGAGAAGGCCGAGCAAGAGCTCAAACGCCTCGAAGCCATGCCCCCGGTGTCTGCCGAAGCCACGGTGTCGCGCAATTACATCGACTGGCTGGTGAGCGTGCCGTGGCGCACCAAGAGCCGCGAGCTGCGCGACCTGACCCGGGCGGAAAAAATCCTCAACGACGACCATTACGGCCTGGAAAAAGTCAAAGGCAGGATCCTCGAATTCCTCGCGGTCCGTCAGCTCACTCGTCAGACTCCGAGTTCGATCATCTGTTTCGTCGGTCCGCCTGGGGTGGGCAAGTCCTCGCTGGCCAAGTCCATCGCGTCCGCCACCGGCCGCAAGTTCGTGCGCCTGTCTTTGGGCGGTGTGCGCGACGAAGCCGAGATCCGCGGCCACCGGCGGACCTACATTGGCGCTTTTCCCGGACAGATCATTCAGATGATGAAAAAAGCAGGGACCATCAATCCGGTCTTCTTGCTCGATGAACTCGACAAGATGGCCATGGATTTCCGCGGCGACCCCGCAGCTGCGCTGCTCGAAGTGCTCGACCCAGCGCAAAACGACACGTTTGCAGATCACTACCTCGACGTCGAGTACGACCTCTCGAAAGTGATGTTCATCGCCACGGCCAATGTGCTCCACACCGTTCCGCCAGCGTTGCGCGACCGCATGGAAGTGATCGAGCTCTCCGGCTACACCCCCAACGAAAAACTGGCGATCGGCAAGCAATTTCTGGTTCCCAAGCAGCTCGAAACCCACGGGCTGCGCAAGAAGAAGGTGCTCTTCGGCGACGAGGCGATCAAGACTCTGATCGACAGCTACACCCGTGAGGCCGGGGTGAGGAACCTCGAACGCGAGATCGCGTCGGTGTGCCGTAAGCTGGCGCGCAAGGCCGTGGTCGGCGGCAAACGCAAGGAGTTTGCCGTCACCGTCGACACCCTGGAGCAGGTGCAAGAGTTGCTCGGCAAAGCCAAATTCCGCAGACGCCGCAAGCAAGAAGAATCCATGGTCGGGGTCTCGACCGGCCTGGCGTGGACCGAAGTGGGCGGTGAGATCCTCGAAACCCAGATCGGCCTGATGCCGGGCAAGGGCAAGCTGACGATGACCGGCAAGCTCGGCGACGTGATGCAAGAGTCTGCCCGGGCTGCAGTCTCCTACGTGCGCAGCCGCAGCGAGATCTTGGGGATCGACCCGGACTTCAACAACAACAAAGACATCCACATCCATGTTCCGGAAGGTGCCATCCCCAAAGATGGCCCCTCGGCCGGCATCACCATGGCCACCGCCTTGGTTTCGGCGCTGACCGAGATTCCGATCCGCAAAGACGTTGCGCTGTCGGGCGAAATCACTTTGCGCGGTACAGTCTTGCCAGTTGGCGGAATTAAGGATAAAGTGCTGGCTGCTTTCCGGGCGGACATCACCGAACTGGTGCTGCCCAAAGATAACGAGAAGGATCTAGAAGACATTCCTGCAGAAATCCGCGACGTCTTGACCGTCCACTTGGTGGACTCGATGGACGAAGTGCTCAACATTACCCTCGACGGCGCGATCACCCCCTTACCCAAAGGTGCGAAGAAGTTCGGTAAAGATCCGTCGGAGGCAGCGGTAGACCCTGGCTCGTTGGCCCATTGAAGCCCTCTTGGTGCGAGCGTTTCCTGCTCGAACACCCTGTGGTTCTCGAGTTGTCTCGAGCTTTAACCCTCTCGTTGACAGCCGCATGCAGATTGGAGCTCTTCGGCCGGAAGAGCATTGGGAACGCGAGAGGATAGTGTGAGGATTGAAGCGGCGGAGTTCGTACTTTCGGCGACTCGCCGTGCGCAGTTGCTGAGCGATGATCGGCCGCAAGTGGCTTTTGTCGGCCGTTCCAATGTCGGCAAATCTAGCTTGATGAATCGTCTTGTGGGGCAAAAGCAACTGGCCCGGACCAGCTCCACCCCAGGACGAACCCAGGCGGTGAACTACTTTCTGATCAACCGTCGGTTCTATTTCGTCGATCTGCCGGGGTACGGCTTTGCCAAGGCGTCCAAAGAAGCGCGCCGACAGTGGGCCGAGTTGTTGGGCCACTACTTCGAGGAAACCGGTCCACGCCTGCTCATCCAGCTGATCGATGGCAAAGTGGGAGCCACCCGTCTGGATCGTGAGGCGCGCGAGTACTTGCAGAGTCTCGCGCTGGAACCCGTGACCGTCGCCACCAAGATCGACAAGGTGCCCAAAGGTCAGCACCTGGGGGCTCAGCTGGCCATTCAGAAAGAGTTGGGGCTGCCCCCAGACGAGTCTCCAGTTCTTTTTTCTGCGATCTCCGGCCAAGGGGCGCAGCAACTTTGGCAAATAATTTTGACGTTTCTCGACAACTACCAGGGAAGACCCCGAGTGCGCAAGACATGAGCAGAACCACGCAAAAGCAAGGCAACCCTAAAGCCAACCGGAACAAGGGTCCCAAGAACAACCACAGCGGCAATAACCACCCCCGCCCCCCTATGAACTCAGCCAACAACACCCCTCCTCCCATGATCGATGAAAACGAACTGGCCACGGCCGCCGCAGTCGCAGTCAAAGACCGCCCCAGCCTCGACATCCGCGAACTCAAAGAGATGAGCATTTCGCAGCTCGTCCAGATCGGCAAGAACCTCGGGGTTGAAGGGGCGAGCGGCACGCGCAAGCAGGAGCTGATCTTCAAGATCCTGCAAGCGCAGACCGAGAAGAGCGGCCTGATTTTTGCCGAAGGCGTGCTCGAGTGCTTGCCCGATGGTTTTGGCTTTCTCCGCGCGCCCGAGTACAACTATCTGCCCGGCCCAGACGACATCTACGTGAGCCCCAGCCAAATCCGGCGCTTCGATCTGCGCACCGGCGACACGGTCTCGGGGCAGGTGCGCAAGCCCAAAGAAGGGGAGCGCTACTTTGCTTTGATCAAGGTCGAAGCGGTCAACTTCGAACACCCGGACGTGGTCCGCAACAAGATTTTCTTCGACAACTTGACCCCGCTTTACCCGCTGGAGCGCCTCACCCTCGAGGTTCCGGGCGACATGTCTTCCCGGGTCATGGATCTCGCCACGCCCATGGGCAAAGGCCAGCGCGGCCTGATCGTGGCGCCGCCGCGCACCGGCAAGACCATGCTGCTGCAGTCGATCGCGCATTCCGTGGCGCGCAACCACCCGGAAGTAGTGCTAATCGTG
>CAZCOV010000491.1:0-3545 GCA_964499975.1 uncultured Thermoanaerobaculia bacterium | reverse complement strand
GTAGGGGCAAAACTTCTACCGTGGGTTCGAATCCCACCCTCTCCGCCAGACATCCTGCTCCGGCTTTCCGGGCGAACGCGCGGCGACGCGCGGTCCAGCGGAAAGGCTAGAGCAGGACCCGCAAAAGCAAGGTACCGGAGAAGACGCCGGAACGACGCGGGAGAAGCGGTCGGGCAAAAGGCGCGCCAAGCAAGCGCGGCGATCAGTATTGCGGAGAGGTGCCGGAGTGGTCGATCGGGGCGGTCTCGAAAACCGTTGACCGTGTTGCGCGGTCCGTGGGTTCGAATCCCACCCTCTCCGCCAGTAGTTTCGACAGACCCAGTAGTTTCGACAGACCCGTTCAGCAGAAGATACCGCCGAAAGACCCTGGGCTTGCCTGTGGTGTCTGTGAGAGCGGTCAGGCAGACCCGGTCAGGCATTGACCCGATTGACCAGGTCAGGCATTGACCCACAGCGCAGCCACAGATTAAACTGTGCGGCTGCTGCGCAAGGTTCCCAGGAGCAAAGATCGCGGCCGAGAGCGTCGCGGACTGGACGGGCCCCTCAGCAGGCCGGGATGGCCCAAGGATGGCCACCGCCCGAACCCCAACAACGAACGGAAGGTAGCTACCGTGAAACGCACGTTTCAGCCTAATAATCGTCATCGCAAAAAGACTCATGGATTCAGGGAGCGGATGAAGACGCGCCACGGACGCGCGGTCCTTTCCCGTCGCCGCCGCAAGGGCCGCAAGCGCTTGAGCGCGTGATGAGCGCGGACCGGGCAGGGCAAGCGGAGACGTTCCGCCGCACGCAGCGCGTGCGCCGCCGCCGCGAGTATTTGCGCTGCTACCGTCAGGGGCGGCGTTTTTTTGGACCGCTGACCACCGTCCACGTCGCCGCGAGCGATCAGGGGACACCGCGGCTGGGGATTACCGCCAGCCGCAAAGTGGGGGACGCGGTCGCCCGGCACCAGCTCAAACGGCGGGTGCGCGAGATCTTTCGCCGCTGGCCGGAACGTCCAGCGTTACCCGCCGTGGATATTGTGGTCGACCTACAGAAAGAGGCGGCTCAAGCCGACTTCCATGCACTCCAACGAGAACTCGAGCAGGTCTTCGGGCGCTTGCTGCGTCGCAAAACGGACGGGCGATGACCTCTTGAGCCGCGGCCTCGTGGCCGTGTTGTGGTGCTACAAAAAGCATGTCTCGCCCTGGCTACCACCCGCGTGCCGCTTTTCGCCGACCTGCTCAGAGTTTGGTCGGTTAGCGGTGCTCAAGTTTGGCTTTTGGCGTGGAGCCTGGCACACCGCACGGCGGGTCCTGCGCTGCCATCCGCTCCATCCCGGCGGGATTGATCTGCCGTAGGCAACGCGCCGGACCGCGGGTGCTTGCCCAACAAGAAAGGAACCAGGTTCGTGGAGAATCGTCGATTATTGCTGGCTGCGATCTTGTCGATGCTAGTCCTGGTCGTCTGGAATTATCTCTTTCAACCCCCGGCTCCACCCCCCCCGCCAGCGGTCGAGAGCGCGGCTCTGGAAAGCGCGGGGGAGGCGGTTGACCCCGCTAACTCGCCCCAAGGGCCGACCGCAGCGTCGGACCAGCGGGAAGCCGTCCCGAGCGAAGGCAAGCAGCAGGTACAAGCCCCAACGGCAGAAGAAGCGGCTGCACGGGAGCGGGTCGTGGGCGAGACGGAGGAGCGGTACCTGCTCGAGACCGCGAGCGTTCGCGCCGAATTCACCAATCGCGGAGCGCAGTTGCTGTCCGTTCGCTTGAAGCAGCACCTGGATCAGCAGGGGGAACCGCTCGAGCTGATCCGCGAGCGGGGTCAAGACCCCTATCCGTTTTCCCTGGTCTTGAATGACCGGGACCCCCATCCGCTCAACCAGGCGCTCTTTGTCGCCGACCGGGAAACCGACGCGGAAGGACGCGAGACTCTGCGATTCAGGCACAGCAGCGAGGAGGGCGTTGCGGAGAAGCGGTTTAGCTGGAGAAGCGAAGGCCTGCTGCAGGTGGAAGCCGAGGTGCTCGGCCGACAGGCGTGGGGCATGCTCCTGGGGCCGGGCGTGCGCAGTGACAAGAACGCCAAAGAGGAAAATGCCCGATGGCTGTTGCGGATGGCAGCCTATCGGCGGAGCGGCGTTCACGAAACCCTCGAACCAGCGAAGCAAGAGGCTGACACCGAACTTCCGGCCAGCGGGCTGAGCTGGGCCGCGCTCGAAGACAATTTCTTCCTGGCGGCCGTAATCCCGGAAAGCGGCGTGCGCAGCGTTCTGATCCGTCCGGTCCTCCAGCGGGCGACTTATGGACAAGGCGAGCCGCGCTTTCGCGCCCTTCCCACTGAAGCCGAGGACGGCGCCGTGCGCGAGCAAGCATTGATCCTCACCGCCCAGGGTGAGCGCATGGCGGCCCGCACGTTCATGGGCGCCAAGCAGTACAGCCGTTTGTCCGAGCTGCCGTATGGCCTGGAGGAGACCGTGCGCTGGGGATGGTTTGGTTTTCTCGCCCGACCGCTCTACCACGGCCTTGAGTGGATCTATCACAAGATCGTCCCGAATTATGGCTGGGCCATCGTCTTGATCACCATGGTGGTCAAGCTGCTGTTCTTCCCCTTGACCCACAAGAGCCAGCAGTCGATGAGCAAGATGCAAGAGCTCAACCCCAAGATGCAGGCGATCCGCAACAAGTTTCGCGGCAAGCTCAAAGATCGCCAAGGGCGCCCCAACCTCGATGAACAGAAGAAGATGAACGAGGAAATCATGGGGCTCTACAAGAGCGCGGGGGTCAACCCGGCAAGCGGTTGCTTCCCGATCCTGCTGCAGATGCCGGTATTTTTTGCTCTGTATCGGCTGCTCTCGACCGCGGTCGAGCTGCGCCACGCGCCGTGGCTGGGTTGGATTCACGATCTTTCGGTTCCGGACCCCTACTACGTGCTGCCGATCGCCATGGGGGTAACCAGCATCGCGCTCCAGAAGATGATGCCCGAATCGCCGGATCCGATGCAGCGGCGGATGATGCAGCTGATGCCGATCATGTTCATGTTTTTTGCTTTTGCCTTTCCCAGCGGACTGGTGCTCTACTGGCTCACCAACAACCTGTTGAGCATGGCCCAGCAGGCGCTGACCACGAAGTTCATGAGCAAGAGCAAGACAGCAGAGGCATAGGGTTGAGTGGCGGCGGTTGCCGCAAGAGAGGTCTAGGACGTGGAACGGAAATTTTTTTCGGGCAGCAGCGTCGAGCAAGCAGTTTTGGCGGCAGCCCGCCACTACCGGATCGAACCCGAACGCGTGGCCTACCGCGTGCGCGACAAGAAGCATGGGTTTTTGCGTCCCGGTCGGCAGGTGGTCATCGAGGTGGACCCGGCTGCGCCGGAACGGGCAGAGGCTCCGGTTGTGAGCAGCAGCCAGCTTCGGGCTGGCGCGCCCCGGGCGGACGTGCCCCGGGCGGTCCGGGCTCTTCACGAGGCGCTCGTCGAAACGGACGGCGCGGCCCCCGGAGCCTGACGCCGCCTGTTCTCCCGCCCCGGCTGACGGAAACCGCAATTGCCCGGCCTCCTCTCATGGCCTATACTCT
>CAZCOV010000490.1:0-3545 GCA_964499975.1 uncultured Thermoanaerobaculia bacterium | reverse complement strand
AACTCAAGCAGAGGGGGCACGCGGTCTTGAACCTCAGCGATCCTTACGGTCGCCGGCTGGCCGACGAATTTCCTGCTGCCATGACGGTTGGGCCTGGCGGGCACGTCTTCCCCCGGACGGCCGAACTCGACCTCGCGGGTTTGCGCGTGACCCTGGCCACGCCGCGCGGCGAGCTCTCTTTTGCTTCACCGCTTTTGGGTCGCTTCCACTTAGAAAACCTGGTCGCAGCCGCAGCGGCAGCCGAAGCCATCGGCTTGCCGCAGGACGCGATCGCGCGCGGTTTGAGCGCGCCGCTCGCGCTGCCCGGACGGCTGGAGCGGGTCGACTGCGGGCAACCTTTCCCCGTTCTGGTCGACTACGCCCACACCCCAGCTGCGCTCGAAGCTGCCCTGCTCGCGCTGCGCGAGCTGAGCCCGCGGCAAATTTTGGTGGTCTTCGGCTGTGGTGGGGATCGCGATCAGGCCAAGCGTCCAGTGATGGGGCGACTGGCCGGGCAGCTGGCCGAGCACACTATTTTGACTTCGGACAATCCGCGCGGTGAAGACCCGCTCGCCATTCTCAGCGCCATCGAGAGCGGGATCCGCAAAGTGGTGGGCGCTTCCTACCAGATCGCTGCGGACCGTCACGCGGCTCTGGCTTGGGCGATCGCGGCGGCGATCCGCGAGCCTGAGCGCTGGGCCGTCCTGGTCGCGGGCAAGGGGCATGAGGCGGTGCAGCAATTTGCCGATCGCGAGATCCCGTTCAGCGATCGCGCAGTCCTGACCGAATTACTGCAGCAGCATGGGTTTGCCGCAGGAGCCTCGAGGCCGGAGGAGGCACGCTATGGTTGAGCGCACCGCTGCGATGGCCGCGAACGCGATGGGCGGTGCGGTCGTAGCGGGTGATCCCCAGACCCGGTGGCGGGGCGCTGCCATCGACTCGCGGCGAGTGCGCGGCGGCGAGATCTTTTTTGCCCTGCCCGGCGAACGGGTGGACGGCCATGATTTTGTGGCCCAGGCCGCAGAGCAAGGCGCTGCGGCGATCGTGGTCCATCGTCCGCTCCCCTGGCCGAGCAATCCGACATGCGCCTGGATTCAGGTGGACGACACCTTTGCCGGACTCCATGCCCTGTGCCGGGCGGTACGGCGGCAAGTGCCGCAGCAGCTGGTCGCGATCACCGGCTCGGTGGGGAAGACCACGACCAAAGAGTTCCTCGCTGGCATGCTCGCCCGCCGGTTCAAGGTAGCGCGCAGCCAGGGCAATCTCAACAACCTCTACGGTTTTCCCGTGTCCCTGCTCAACATTCCAGACGATAGCGAGTGGATGGTCGCGGAAATGGGCATGTCCACGCCGGGTGAACTCCGTCAGATCAGCTTGCTCGGCCAGCCCGACGTGGTCCTTTTGATCAACGTGCGCCCCGTCCACCTGGAGAATTTTGACGATCTTGCCGGCATTGCCGAAGCCAAAGCGGAAATTCTGGCCGGGCTCACTGCGCCCGGAGTCATCATCGCCAATGCGGACGACCCGGAGGTGATGCGGGTGGCCATCCGGCATGCCGACCGTCACCCCGGCGTTCGCGTCGTCAGCTTTGGCGCGAGCCCGGCTGCAGATGCGCGGCTTACCCCACCAATCCCCCTGGCAGAGGGTCGCGTGGGCTGTCGGTTCACGGTCACGATCGGCGGCGAAGGCCAAGACTTCGAGTTGCCCGTCCATGGGCTTTACAACGCGAGCAACTGCCTGGCAGCAACGACCGCCGCCTATCTCTTGGGGGTTCCACTGTCGGTGATCGCTGCTGCTGCCGCAGACCTGCGGCCGAGTACCATGCGCGGTGAGGTCCACCGGCTGGCGCGCGAAATCCTGCTGATCGACGATTCTTACAACTCTAACCCAGAAGCCGTAGCGCGTGCGCTCGAAAGCACCCGCTTGCTTCCCGGGGGACGGCACGTGGCAGTGCTGGGGGCGATGCTCGAACTCGGTCCGCGGTCTGCGGAGTTTCATCAGCAGGCAGGAGTTCTGGCAGCGGGCTTGGGCTTCTCGCCGATCTTAGGGGTGGGTAGCGAAGCTGAGAACCTGGTGGCTGCTGCCGGCAAAGCCGGGGCGGACGCCACTTGGTGCGCCAATGCCCAACTCGCCGCAAGCTGGCTGAGCAAGACGGCGCAGGCGCAAGACGTGATTCTGGTCAAGGGTTCCCGCGGGATCGGTCTCGAGGCCGTGGTCGCCCGCATGCTCCAAGGGGAGGCGGGCTGATGCTCTACCACCTGCTCTTTCCGTTCAGCGACACGTTCGGCGTCTTGAACGTGGTCCGCTACATCACGTTCCGCACGGCAGCGGCGGTGGTGACCGCGCTCTTGCTGTCGCTCATCCTCGGGCCGTGGTTCATCGCCACCCTGCGTCGGCTTTCGGTGGGCCAGAACATCCGCGACGTCGGACCGCAGTCGCACCAGGTCAAGGCTGGAACCCCGACCATGGGCGGGCTCTTGATCCTGTTTGCGCTGATCACCTCCACTTTGTTGTGGGCCAAGCTGAACAACCCGGTGATTTGGTTGACGGTGGGTGTGACCCTGACGTTTGGCTTGGTGGGTTTCCTCGATGATTTTCTCAAGGTGCGCCGACGTCGCAATCTCGGCCTCACCGCGCGAACCAAGTTCTTGCTCTTGTCCGCGGTGGCCGCAGCTGCTGCCTGGATCTTGCTGCTGTTGCCGGAAAGCTATGGCTTTGCGCCGACTTTGGCCTTTCCTTTCTTCAAAGACCTGGTTTTGAACTTGGGCTGGTTCTACTTGCCTTTTGTCGTCCTGATCCTGGTCGGAGCGTCCAATGCGGTCAACTTGACCGACGGGCTGGACGGGCTCGCGATCGGCTCGACCTTGATCGCGGCCGCGACTTACGGAATCTTCACTTATGTGGCGGGCAACAAGATCGTGGCTACCTACTTGCAGGTGCCGCCGGTTCAAGGCGTGGGCGAAGTGACGATCTTCTGCGGCGCTCTGGTCGGCGCCAGCCTGGGCTTTCTGTGGTTCAACTGCCATCCCGCGGACATTTTTATGGGCGATGTGGGCTCACTCGCCCTGGGCGGTGCGATCGGCATGGTTGCGGTTTTGTCCAAGCAGGAGCTGGTCTTGGTGCTGGTCGGCGGGATCTTTGTGATCGAGGCCTTGTCCGTGATCATCCAGGTGGGGTCCTACAAGCTGACCGGCAAACGGGTTTTCCGCATGGCGCCGCTGCATCACCACTTCGAGCTGCACGGCTGGGCCGAACCCAAGATCATCGTCCGCTTCTGGATCCTGTCAGGGCTCTTTGCCCTGCTCAGCCTGTCGACTTTGAAACTGCGCTAGGGGTTGGGGACGGGGCAACGCGGCATGAGAGTACCCTGGCAAGTGCGCGGACAGCGCGGCGATGGCACGTTCGAGCGGGTCTTGGTCTACGGCTTTGGGCTGTCCGGCCAAGCTGCCACCGCCTTCCTCCGCAGGCACGGAGTTGTCGTCCAGGTGGTGGATCGCCGTTCTGCCGCGGAGCTCGGCGACTTGCTTCCTGCAGATGCAGGCATCACCTGGCACTTGGGGTCTGAG
>CAZCOV010000489.1:0-3578 GCA_964499975.1 uncultured Thermoanaerobaculia bacterium | reverse complement strand
ACAGGTGGAGCTGCAGGAGCTGCAAGACAGCCTCGCCAGGGACGACCGCATCGCCTAGCATGAAAGGGACCTACCATGCAGTGGCAAGACATTCGCAATCGCTACCCAGACCAGTGGTTGCTGGTCGAGGCGATCAAGGCCCATTCCGAGAGCCAGCGGAGGATCTTGGAAGACCTTGCGGTCATCGAGGCCTTCAACGATTCGGGCGAGGCAATGAAGAGCTACGCCCGGCTCCACCATCAGGCACCCGAGCGCGAGCTCTACGTCTTTGACACCGACCGCGAAACGCTGGAAGTCAGCGAGCGGCGTTGGCTGGGTATACGGTGTGTGAGATCCGTCTCGTCGGAGGTTTGCCGTTCGTCCAAGTCCAACTGACCTACAACGGGCGGCAGCTCGAGCTGGCCCATGTCTTGTTGGACACCGGATCGGGAGGGACGGTGTTTTCCGCTGACCGCTTGTCCGCCATCGGAGTGCGATTCGAGCGCGGCGACCCGGTGCATCGTATCCGTGGCGTCGGCGGTGCCGAGTTCGTCTTTTCCAAGCGCGTCGATGTCCTCTCCATCGGTAGCTTTCAGGTCGAGAGCTTCGCAGTCGAACTCGGAGCGTTGGACTACGGCTTTGAAATCGAGGGTATCCTCGGTATGGACTTCTTGCTACACGTTGGCGCTGTCCTCGACTTGAAGGGGTGCCAGGTCTTGAACCGAGCAGACCTTGGACCTACGGAACAAGAGTAAGAGGGTAAAAGACCTCAGGGTAAGGTCCTCACGAGACGAAACCCGAGGTCGCCGCTGCGGGTGCTGGGCGAGTCCGCGTTGCGAAGCGCCGCACGGCAGTAGCGCGCGAAGTTGTACCAGCCCCCGCCGCGGGTGACTTGAAGCGAGCCCCGCACGCTGAGCGGATCCCTGATACCTTCCTTATAGGTGTCCGCAGACAAGCCAAAGTCTTGCGTCCATTCCTTTACATTGCCATGCACCTCATAGAGCCCCCAAGGGTTGGCCTTGAAGCTGCGGACGGGAATCGTCTTCTCGCGAGACGCCCCATTTGCCTCACCGGCGTAGGGGTACCCGTCGTAGTTCGCTTGCGCTGTCGTCAGGTTCTCACCGGTCCAGAAAGGGGTGCGCGTCCCAGCCCGCGCGGCATACTCCCACTCCGCTTCCGTGGGCAAACGGTAACCGCGACAGTCCAGGCTTTTGAGCGCTGCCGTCTGAAATTCGAGACCCTCACCCGGCTTCTTATCATTGCCACCTGACAGCACGTAGCACTCCTCCAGACCCGAGCGCTGCGACAGCGCGTTCGCGAAGGCCAAGGCCTCGTACCAGTTGACCTGCTCCACCGGACAGGCATCACAACCCTGAAACCGGGATGGCTTGTTGCCCATCAGCACCTGCCACTGCGCCTGCGTCACTTCCGTCTCGCTGATCGCGAAATCCCGCGTCAGCGTCACCTGATGGAGCATCTCGTCGTCGTCCCGTTCTTTTTCCGTATTGGGACTGCCCATCTGGAACGTTCCGGCTGGGATGAATCGAAACACCAGGTCGAGGCCCCGCAGCTTCGGATTGTCCACGACATCCCCTGCCTTTCGCGGAACCGGCGGCGGCGATGGAGGCGGTGGGGAAGGTGGGGAAGGTGGTGGCGGGGTCCGCGTTTCGCCAGCGGCCTGCAAGCGCTCCAGGCGCGCTCGGGCCTGCTGCCGCAGATCATCGTCTTCCCGCGCCGGATGATCGTCGCTGAAGGCGCCGAGGAAGCGCTGCCAGGCTTCCCGTTTCAAGGCCACCGGGCCCGCTTCTGCCTCGAAGGACACGGCCTCGGCAAAGGCTTTTTTCATCGCGTCGAGCCAGGTGTTCCAGCGCCGCAGATCGTCAAGCGAGAAATCACCGCCCTGCGGCGGTTTGGGGATCGTCAGCTGAACCACTGCTGCCGGAGGCTTGGGCCGCGGGACGAACTCGCCCACCAGCGACGTCGCCATCCATGGCACTTGCTTACCGTTGGTCGCGCCCTTGACCGCGGCCATGGTGCGTTTCATCACGCCCTCGATGGTCAAGCCCGGAATCGCCAGCGCGGCCAGCAGATGCTCGGTGAAAGGGCTGTGCTCGCCGGCCCCGTCGGCTGCCACCTTGCCCGGACCGGTGGCGTAACCGATCAACGTCCCGGTTGGCGCCGTGGCCTGCGCCAGACCGCGGCTCAGAGTGCGAGAAAAGCCGCGAAAAGGGTTGTCTCGGCAGGCATCGAGGAGCACGACGTTCAGCTGATTGTTGGCGTCTCCGAGATTGTCGAGCAAGAAGCCCAGCTCTACAGCCTTGTAACGAATGTCTGTTTCGCTGCGGATGTCGGCTCCGACAGGGAGCAGGTAATTAAAGCCGTCGACCTGGACGCCATGGCCGGCAAAATAGAAGATACCGACCCCACCAGCCGCACGCAAACGCGACGCAAACTGGCGAATTGCGTCTTCCAAGGGTCGCAGTGCGGCGTTTTCGAGCAGTGTCACCGCAAAACCAAGCTCCTGGAGCTCTGCTGCCACCGCCCGGGCGTCGTTCACCGGGTTCTTGAGCTTGCCGCTCTCGTACTCGACGTTGCCGATCACCAGCGCGTGGCGCGCCTCCGGGGTCCCGGCGACACCAGTGACCCGGACGTTGCGATCGTCCTGCGCGCTCACCGGCCAGGCCAGCGCGCCAAAAACCAGCGCGACGATCCACCCATGTCTGCGAGCTGAGCTCATCGGCGCCTCGGTCATTCCTTGGCCGGTGGCGAAGGCGCACCGGACGGGGTCGCAGGTTCATGCCGGAGTTGAAACTCGACTGCAGCCACGTCGCTGTCGAGGGCGGTGAAGTACAGGCCGGGATTCGTGCCTTCGGGCCGGGCGATGACGACCCCGCGACGCTGGCCCAGCGAGCGAACGAAGCCCTCCACTGCTTGGAGTCGCGCTGCTGCGCTGCCGACCGGTGGCGGCGGAACCTGCAGCGCCGGGACCCGCGGCTGGGCGGTCAGGGCCACGTAGAAAGCTTCCTGGCCGGTCTCCTCAACGAATTGGAAGAATTCCGGCTGCGGCGGGACGAGCCAGGGCTGCCGCGCGCGGACGGCGTTGCTGCTGGCTTCCTGGCGGTCGGTGGGCCAGAGGAGCTCCATCGCGCCGTGCGGCGGACGGTGGAACACGTAGAGCCAGCCGTCCTGGTTCGAGACCACCTCGAAACGAAAATAGTCGCCGCTCGAAAAGCGATGGTCCACGCTCACTTCTGAACCATCGAGCCGGCGGATGGCGAGGCGTCCCATGACCTGGCTCGTCGCCGGGTGGGCAAACGTTTTTCTGAGCTCGCCTGGCGAGAGCCCACCGAAAGGGGCGTTCAGGTACACGGCGTAGGCAACGATCAGGACCGCCACGCCAGCAGCGAGGCCGAGCAGCAGCTTGCGGTGCGACGATTTGCCGCCCCATTTGCCGCCCGGTTCAGCGTCATGGCTGACTGCGGGTGAACCAGGGCCTGGAGCGGGGCGGACGTCGAACGCGAGCGGTGTCGCGCCCGGCGGTTCCGGGGCCTCGCCGCGAATGCCGCAAATCAATCGCCGCAGAGCTTCAGCGTCGTCCA
>CAZCOV010000488.1:1825-3610 GCA_964499975.1 uncultured Thermoanaerobaculia bacterium | reverse complement strand
GCAGGGCGTCGTGGACCCGGCCGAACAGTTCGACGAGCTGCAGGTCGAGCTTCTTCGCCACCAGATCGTGGAGGGCGAGGTCGACCGCCGCGCGCGCTGCGGGCAAGTGCGGGAGCTCGCTCGCCAGCCGCGCGAGCAGGGAGTGCAGTCGGCGGAGGTCTTGCCCGACCAGCCAGTCGGCTAGCCCGTCGCGCAAAGCAGCATAGCAAGCTTGGGGGTCTTCTCCGGTGATCGCAGCCACCGGCGCGCCAGCCCCCAACCCGCGCGTGCCGTCCGCCAGTTCGAGCTCGACGAAAACGTTGGGCGCGCGTTCAAAAGCGGCAAAAGCGATCGCGTAAGGCCGGGTCAAGGGAATCTCCTCGAACCAGGCGCGGGCGTGAGAGATCCTCACGCTTTCCCCCCAGCTGCGCTCATTGACCACCTCCGAGATACCCCAGGGACTCCAGTTGCTCGCGAGTTGCCGTGGTGAGCGCCTCTGCGCTCGCGGGCTGCCGGGGCAAGGTGGCGAGCAGCTCTTGGTTGCGCCCGACCAGCACCCGCAGCTGATCGAGGAGCCAGCGCCAACCTGCACCCACCTCACCGGCTGTCGTCAAGTCGTATTTCTCCCGTGGATCCTCCGCCAGGTGATACAGCTCATAGCCGGGACGTCCAGCCCGGCGGATCAGCTTGTAGTCGTGGTAGAGCAGGCTGAAATTGACCTGGGCCTGGGCTAACTCGCCGACCAGCTTTTCACTGAGGATGGGTTGGGGCTCGAACGGTTGTCCTTGGAGCACCGCTTGGAGCAGCGGCCCGAGCGACGCGCCTTGCGCGTGCGGCAACGGGGGGAGCCCCAGAAGGTCCAAGAGCGTGGGCGCGAGTTGCACGGTCGAGACCGGCTCGGCGATCCGCCGTGCCTCGGGGTGGCGCGGGTGGCGCAACAGCCAGGGTACGTGGAGGACCTCGTCATAGGGCTGATCATGGCGGAATCGCCCATGCTCGTAAAATTCCTCCCCGTGATCTGACGTGAGGACGATCAAGACGTCGGGCAAAGCCAGCGCAGCTTGCACCAGCCGTTCGATCTGCGCGTCGACCTCGCGGATCTCGCCGTCATAAAGCGCCTTGACCTGGGCGATGTCTTCGGGCCGGCGGGGATTGACCTGAGCCCAGAAAAGCGCGCGCTGTTCGCTGAAGGAGCGGGTCTTGAGCAGCTGGCTGAAAGCGACCGGATCCCCGAGCACATTACCGCGGTAGCCGGGGTTGAAGAACTCGCGAAAAGGCGCGGACGGCAAATAGGGATCGTGGACCTGGTAGGTGTGGAAAAACAACAAGAACGGAGTCCGACCGCGTTCCGGCGTTTGCAGCCAGGCAATGGCTTCCTCCACCCCTGGAACTTGCACATACGAGGCAAAGCCGCGGTCAAAGCCATAGGCTGCAGCCACGTTGCCGCCCCCGTGAAACCCGGCCGTGGCATAACCCTGACGCGCCAGCGCTTGCGCCAAGGTCACAAACTCGGGATGCAAGGACGGCGGGGTGGGGCTTTCTGCGTTTCTCACCCGATGGACCGAGGGGTAAACCCCGGTCAGCATCGACATGTGGGCGTCGGCGGTGTGGTAGGAGGCGCTGTAAGCGCGTTCGAACAAGAGCGACTGGGCCGCCAGCCGATCAATTGCAGGAGAAGTGGCGCGGCGGTAACCATAGCACCCGAGGTGATCAGCGCGCAGCGTGTCGATCGAGATCAACAGCACGCTGCAGCGGGCGCAGCCGTCCGCTTGGCCCCACGCTTCGGCTGCATTCAAAGGCGCTGTC
>CAZCOV010000488.1:0-1815 GCA_964499975.1 uncultured Thermoanaerobaculia bacterium | reverse complement strand
CGGACCGGCCAGGGCTGCGCTGACCAAGAGCCCCAGCACGAGCTTTCGTCCCCCCAGCCACCGTTGCCAACCGTCCATCCGCAGCACCCCGCTCATCTGCCTATCCTACCTGAGCCCGATGACGCCGGATCCGCCAGCAAAAAAACGCCTTCGGGAGCGGTCAAAGCGACATCGCGCAGCAAGACGTCGCCTTCAACCCAGACCACCAGCTGTTGGTCGAGCGATTCCCGCAGGTTGCGCACCGCGCGCTGCAAGTGGTCGAGACTGTTGATCGGTTCGCCGGGGCCCCACTCAGCGCTCCAGGAATCTGGCTTGGGGCGGTGTTCGGCCCACAGCAAGAACGGTACGCCCAGCGCGCGGAGGTAGCCGCGCACGGCCGCGGGACGGTGAAAGCTCGCGTCTTCGGGTTTGGCTCCCAAAACCAGCACCACCGCCCGGCGGCTCTTCCCAGCAGCCGCGCGCAGACCCGCGACCGCGACCGCGTCGGCCAGTTGGTGGGTCCACGCGGAAGCGGTCTTGGGGTCGGGCAGTTGGGGGGGCAAGGCCCGGGGCGCGACAGCCCGGGTGAGCAGCCAGTGCATGCCACCAGCTTCGGCGGTATAAATCGGCGACGTCGCAAACAAAGTGAGGGGGAAGCGCGGATGGGCAACGCGTTCGGCCACGGGCCAGAGAAAGCGGACCCGATCGGCTGCGTCCAACTTCATCTCAAAGCGCATGTGTTCGGGATCCCGCTGGGCCGGGCGCGGCACGAAGCGGCCGCTCAGCGCGGGAATCCGCACCTGCTGGCCATCGCGGCGCAGCTTGGCGAGCAAGAGATCCGCGCTGGGATCGCGCACCACCACCACGTCCGCGGGACCGCGGTCGATCGCTACAACCGGCAAAGTCCGTCCGCCTTGGCGCAACCAGCCCGCGACTTCAGCCAGCGTTGGATCCTTGAAGTTGGCGGGCACCGCCAGCGGAATCGCGGTCAACTCGCTTTTGACCTCGGCGCCGTAAGAGCCGCCGAACGTCAGCTCGGCGCGGGCCAGGTTGTGGTCGGGAAATTCGAGTTCGGCGCTCAGGAAATGCAGGCGTCGCGGATCCAGCCGCGGCAGGCGCGCGCGCAGATTTGCATCGACCGCGAGTGGCTCGCCGTCGAGCGCGACGTCAACTCGGCTCGGCGCTGCTCCGCTCAGGCTTTCCCACGACAAGCGGACGCTTTCGGGAGGTCCGTGGGGTGAAGTATCGAGGGCCAGCCGCAGCTCCGCCGGAGAACGCGGCAGATTCACCCGCTGGCGCGATTCCGCCACCACTTTCCCCGCGGCGTCCCGTGCCACCGCAACGAGCTCATGGGGCAAGAGCGCGGCGCCGAAATCCACCGAGAGCGTCCACGGCGGCTGGGCAACCACTCCCACCGCTTGGCCATCGAGCCAGATCTCGACTTGCGCCACGGGTCCGCTCACGGCAAAAGCCACCGGATGAACTCCCGCGGTCAGTCCGAGAAAGAGGGTGAGGAATTCGACCATCGTGCAGCACCTTGGGTTTGGTGGTGGGCTCCTTGCCGCGGCAGGACGATTGCCCTGGGATCGGCCCTGAAACACCATAAGTGGCGGGTTGGGTCCTGTCAAGCGCATCAGGGGCTGAGGGCATATCCGCACGCAGCCATGTCGCCTAAGCACCCAGCCACACCGTCTCCTCAATCTGGCGGCTTCTGCGACACCCAAATGCGCGTTGACACGCCAGGAGATTTGCTCTAGAGTGGTCAAGTCTTTCACGAGCAGGGAGTAGGGTCGACCGAGGGGAAGACTCAGGAGTGCTTATGCATCGAATCTTGCT
>CAZCOV010000487.1:0-3635 GCA_964499975.1 uncultured Thermoanaerobaculia bacterium | reverse complement strand
TGTTCAGCTTTTTCGTCGGGCAAGTGATGCAGAAAACCCAGGGGCGCGCTCACCCACAAAAAACCGCTGAACTGCTCGCGGGACAACTCCGCTGAGTTCGCCCCATTAAGATTCAGCATCGTCGGGTTCGAGCTGGCGGAGGACCTCGTAAAACTGCGAGCGGCTCATGCCCGCGCGCTGGGCTGCGGCTTCCTTCTGGCCGCTGGTTTGCGCCAGAACTGCACGGAAGTACCTGGAACGAAGGCGATCATGGACTTCACGCCAAGTTTCACTCGCAGGATCGAAGAAAAAGCTATGCGGCGTGGGGTCCCGGCGCTTCACCACTTCCAGCAGGTGGAGCTCGCTGATCGGACCGCGGCCGCTTGCGGCAAAGGCCGCGGCCTTGCGCACTGCGCTCCGCAGCTCGCGCACGTTGCCGGGCCAGTCGTGGCGGAACAGCGCATCGAGGGCAGCAGGTGGGACCGTCCGTTCGCCGGGGTAGTCCCGGTTGTACTCGGCGACGAAGTGATGCGCGAGCAGGGGCAGGTCCGCCCGGCGCTCGCGCAGTGGCGGTAGGGTGAGGGTGAAGCCGCGCAGCCGTTCATGGAGGTCGTGCCGGAAGGTCTTCTCGCGGACCCCTTGCGCCAGATTGAGGTTGGTGGCAAAGACCATCCGCGCCTCAACCTCGACCCAGGAGTTGCCGCCCACCGGTCGCACTTTCTTTTCTTCGACGACCCGCAACAGCTTGGCCTGGGCCGCCAGGGTGAGCTCACCGATCTCGTCGAGAAAGACCGTGCCGCTTCCGGCTTCGACGAGCAGCCCCTGCCGGCGGGAGGCCGCGCCGGAGAAGGCGCCACGCTCATGGCCAAAGAGTTCGCTTTCCAGGATTTCGCCAGCAAACTCGGCACAGTTGAGGCTCAGGATCTGGCCTCGGCGCCCGCTTCGCTGGTGCAGCTCGCGCGCCACCAGCTCCTTGCCACAGCCGGTCTCGCCTAGAATCAACACCGGTTCGCGGAGCGGGGCCAGGGTCTCGATTTGCTGGTAAAGTGCCTGCATCTCGCGGGTCGCCCCGCAGAGCGCCCCCAAACCCGCAGGCTGGACCTCGCCCGCCACGATCAGCTCGGCGAGGATGCGCTCGGCCACGGACGCAGCGCTCGAGTCGCGCGGCGTCACCACGGCTGCTGCCCCGCAGCTGATCAGGACCTCGCGGTCCGCACCGTGGTAGCGCGGACCACAAACCCCGAGCGGAATCGCCGCTGGCAGCTTCCCCCGCAGCTTGTCCACGGCCTCACCCGCGCTCAAAATGTGGGGATCTTGCAGGATCATCACCGCCCGCGTCACACCCTCAGGCAAGCTCCAGTCCCTCAAGCTCAGGTCCTGGCACCGGACGGCCAGGGAAGAGCCCGCCAGGGCGCGAGCCACCGGGGCGGGGTCGAAGCTTGGGGGGGAGCAGAGGAGGATCATAACGGTCCTGCATAATATGCCCTGGGCACACAGTCCATCCACTGAACTCCCTTGAGCCGATTTTGACCCTTACCGAAACCGCGCAGAATGGCTGCAGGCCGCAGCCCATCTTGGTAGATGGCAGCAAGCGTCTCGATCGCCAAATCTCGGGTCAGATCCCCTCCCACCAGGCCTTCGAACCCCAGCGCCACACCCACGCCTGCCTGGGCGAACGTTCGCGCTGCTTCAGCGGAGTGACAGGTGAGAAACATCACCAGGGCAAGTGGGGGCTGACGCACCTTGAAGCAGTTCAGCCACTCTTCGGCTGGGCAAAGCCGCTCCGTCCGCGATTCCCATAGCCCCAGATTGGCCTCGCCATGCCCGAGATGAATCCAGATTTTGACTTGCGGTATTTCGTCAAGCACCTGGATGAGTCGTGGTCGGTCGATCGCCGGCTCGATCCTGTAGCGCCATTCGCGAGGGGCTCGGGAGAGGAACCAGCCCACGTCTTTGGCTGCTTCCAACCAGTGTCGACGATCGCCACTTAGTGGGAATGCGCTAGTAACCAGAATCTCCGGCATGGACTGCCCTGATTGGAAGATTGGCTCCGGGTCGATTTTCACCGGTTGCCCCAGAACCGTGGTTGGTTTGGGGCTTTGACCGCGGTTGAGGAGAAGCATGAAATACCAAAGCTCGAACGTACCTCCGAACAACATCGGCGGCGGAACCTTCAAGGTCCGACAGTAGCTCGCGAGCTTGAATTGATCCCATGTCTTCAAGGTCGCGACCAGAAGATGACGGTCAGGGTAGCACTGCACCTTGGCTGCTAACCTCTCCGCTTGTTCAGCATTGAGCACCAGCACGAGGTGAGCGCCGTCATCTCGGTCTGGGTGGTGCATCAACGGCCCGAGCAGCGCCGCAGTGGAGTTCCACAGCCCATCTTTCCAGGTTTCCGCCAACAACTCACAACGCCATGGGCGGTGGTCCGAGAACTGGGCTGAGCTGAGCTTGGAAAGCAGATCCTGTCGCTGCTCGGCAAATTTCACTGCCTGATGCAAGGCAGAACCGCTGGGCGGGGCTCCACTGTCAGGGTCGTAGTCGGTCTGGATGAGATCCAAGACTCGCCCTTTCCAGGCCTCCTCCAGCCAACCAGCCAGAGCAGGTCCGGCGTTGAGGTTGGTGGAATCCAGAAACAAGTCTTGGTCTTTCATGCTGACGAGAAAGACTCGAGAGCCCCAACTATGGTCCGATGACAGGCCGAGCAGAGTCTTCAGCGCGTGTTCATCTTGCCGGTTTCTGATCTCATCACCGTACCCACAGAGAAAAACATCGAGCGGTCCCGTCAGTCCCGGTGTTCCCGACACCGCCCTGGCTACCCTATCCAGACAGAGGATTTCCCAGGCGTTTCGCGCTGCCAGACCCTGGCGGTAAGTCTCGACCAGGACGGGCTCCGTGCCGCCTTTAGGGAGCACGACGAGATAGTAATTGCGCATGGAGACCCCCTCAAATCGAGACGGCTTGCGGAAAGCGCATGACCAGGAGATGACCGGCCTCACCTGGAAGCTCGTCTGAACAATCTTCCAGGCTCCCTCCCTCAGCTTCGACCAGCGCTTTGGCAAGGTAGAGGCCCAGACGTCGCCCTCGGTCGTAGTTGTGGTCCGTCGCCGGCGTCGAGAAGGTGGTCGAGAACGGAGCGAAGAGCCGTTGCCGGAGCCACGGTTTCAGACGGTGGCTGTGATCCTCGAAGCAGATTTCAACTCCGGACGTCTCGACAACGCAGCGGACCTCGATGCGGGGTTGCTCTTCCGGCGCGACCTCGATCCATCTGCGCGCGAGCCACAGCAGGATGCGGTAGATCGCGCTTCCGAGGTGGTCCTCCCGAGCCCGGACCATGCAGGTCCCGGTCACGGCCAGGACAACTTCTCTCGCTGCCTGGCTGCGCCTCGCCAAGTCCTTAAAGACCTGCTGGACCAGCTGGCCCACCTCGACAGGTGGGTTGGCGTTCGCACCGTGGTCGGCGCTGGCGGTCCGCTCCAGGTGGCTGAGGAGTTCACCTGTGTCCTCGAGCTCCTCACCCAGCTGGCGCAGCTCTTCTAATGGTTTGCATCTGGGATCGTCTGGCGAGATCGGGCCTGGTGCTGCGATTTGATTCAGAAGATCATCCACTTCTTTAGAAAAATAAGTGCAGGACTGCGCAACCTCGCGGAGGAGCT
>CAZCOV010000486.1:0-3643 GCA_964499975.1 uncultured Thermoanaerobaculia bacterium | reverse complement strand
AAGCTGGCTTTCTGGAACGCAACCGGCAGCGGCAAGACGCTGCTGCTGCACGTCAATATTCACCAGTATCTGCACTATTTCCAGGCAGGCAAAAACAATGTCTGGCCTGACCGCATCATCCTGCTGACGCCGAACGAAGGCCTGTCGCGTCAGCATCTGGAGGAATTCCGCCTTTCCGGCATCAACGCCCACCTGTTCGACAAGAACCAGTCTGACAGCCTTTACAAGGGCTGGATCGACGTGATCGAAGTGACCAAGCTGGCCGAGGAGATGGGTGACAAGACTGTCGCCACAGGGGCCTTCGAAGGCAACAACCTCGTCCTGGTGGATGAAGGCCACCGCGGCGCCGGTACAGCTGGCGGCGTGTGGATGGCCCGGCGCGCGGCGCTCGTGCGCGGCGGCTTCGCCTTCGAATACCGCGCCACCTTCAGCCCGTCGGTCGCCACGGGCGCCACGGTTGAAAAGGCCGAGCAGGACATTCTGAATGCCAAGGCCCGGCGCCAGTTTGCAAAGACCTATCGACAGCTCGACGAGAGCGAGAAGGCGCAGGTCGCGCTTACATCGGCCGACCATGCCCGTGCCCGGATCGAAGGGGTTCGCGAGGCTTATGCCAAGGCCGTGCTGATCGATTACAGCTACAAGTATTTCTATGCCGATGGCTATGGCAAGGAATCGCTGATCCTGAACCTGGACGATGCCGGGTACGACAAGCACGGTGCGCTCTATTTCACAGCCTGCCTGCTCAGCTTCTACCAGCAGCTCTGGCTGTGGGACACGCACCGCGACCGGATTGCTGAATTCAATATCGACAAGCCCCTGTGGGTATTCGTCGGCAATACCGTGTCGGGCGAAGACAGCGATGTTCTTGCCGTGCTCGAGTTCCTCGCCTCGTTCCTCAACGATGACGGGCAGGCGATCGAGTGGATCGCCGACCTGATCGCGGACAAGGCCCGGCTGCTGGATCCCAAGGGCAACGACGTGTTCGCGGGGCGATTCTCGCCGCTCATGCAGCGCGATGCGGAAACGATTTATGCCGATATCCTTCGCCGGCTGTTCAACGCCGAAGCACGCCAGCGACTCAAGCTGGTCAACCTCAAGGGCAGCAAGGGCGAGCTTGCCCTTCGCGTCGGCAATGCGCCGCACTTCGGTGTCATCAACATTGGCGACGATGCCGGGTTCTTCAAAAACGCCGAGGATGTCGAAGCCTTCGACACGGAAACCGACGACTTCGGAAGCGGGCTCTTCAGCACGATCAATCAGGAAGGCAGCAAGCTCAACGTTCTGATTGGGTCGCGCAAGTTCACCGAAGGCTGGTCCAGCTGGCGTGTATCGACTATGGGCTTGCTTAACATGGGCCAGGGCGAAGGCTCCCAGATCATCCAGCTGTTCGGGCGCGGCGTGCGCCTGAAGGGTAAAGGCATGTCGCTCAAGCGCTCGCCTCCCCATGAACGGCCAAAGGGCGTCCATCTGGAGCGGCTGGAGACGCTCAACATCTTCGGTGTGCGCGCCAATTATATGGCAGCCTTCAAGGATTACCTGAAGGAAGAAGGAATTACGCCCAGCGACGAGATCATTGAGCTGGATTTCCCCACCAAGTCCAATCTGCCTGCGGGCAAGCGCCTCAAGACGCTCAAACTGAAGGACGGCTACAAGGACAACCAGATCAAGGGCTTTAAGCGTACGCACTTCCCTTGGCTGTATGAAGTGCCTGCGGATTTCGTCGGCAAGATCAAGCTGCCGCACGCCATGCTTGACCTCTATCCGAGGATCGAGGCGCTCAGCACGAAGGATATTGGCGCAGCCAAGGTCGCCCCCGAGGCGCGTTACAAGGGTAAGCTAGATCGTGCCGCCATGGCCATGTTCGACTGGGACGTGGTGTTTCTCGCATTGCAGGAATACAAGCTGCTGAAGGCCTGGAGCAATCTTCGGCTTGACCGGCAGCGTCTGATCGACTTTTGCACTGGCAGCGACGCCTGGTACACGTTGTTCATTCCCCAAGCAGAGCTGGTGATTAACGGCTTCGCCGACGTCACCAAGCAGCAGGACATTCTGGTCCAACTGCTGACCGAATATACCGACCGCTTCTATCAAGCGCTGAAAGCCGGGTATGAGGGTCAGTTCTACGACGTCGCCTACATCACCGACGATCACGGATCGATGCTCAAGCTCTATCAGTTCGAGATCGATGCCACTGACGATGGCCGGGAGTACGAGACCAAGCTCAAAGTTCTCAGGGATCTGGTCGCGGCTGGCAAGATCGGCGAAGCGAGCCAATGGAATGCGCCTCACATGGTCGCGATCAGCTTTGCCCGCCATCTATATTATCCGCTGATGGCGCCTGACGTGACCGGTAACTTGCCTCTGAAGATGCGTCCGCTGGCCTTCGATTCCCCTAGCGAGGTTCAGTTCGTTCGCGATCTTGAGGCGTTCTACAATTCATCGGTCGCCAAAGAGCTGCTCGCTGGGCGGAGCCTGTATCTGCTGCGTAATGCAGACACGCAGGCGAAAGGCCTGGGCTTCGCAAGAGCCGGCAATTTCTATCCCGACTTTTTGCTATGGCTGGTCGATGATGCGACGGGCCAGCAGTGGCTTAGCTTTGTTGATCCGAAGGGCATCCGGAACCTCGACCTCAACGACCCCAAGCTGGGGCTCTACTCCGAGATCAAGGAACGTCAGAAGGAGCTTGACGATCCGGACCTGATCCTCAACGCCTTCATCCTCTCTTACACTCGGTACAGCGACCTTTTGAACGTCGGGACTGCTGGTTCAAAGGCCGATCTGGAAGCGCGCAATGTGCTTTTCATGGACGACGGCTCCGAGAAGTATCTGAGCAAGATGTTGAAAAGCATCGGCGCTGTCTCAATGGCGTGATTCAGAGGGCTTGGATGGCGGACGTTGATGCATCCGCCATCCACCCATCACCCATCACCCAATCGACGCCTCGGCCGTCTTCCAGAACTCTACGCTTCAGAGCTCTTGCCGGATTAAGGCGCCGATACGTGACGGCGTGGAACGAATTGGAGGAGAGGCTGCGCACTCCCGGCTGCGGAGCATGTTTTGCTGGTTACCGGCCTCGTTTCTGCTATGTTCTAAGGAGCGGCGAGATGAATGCAATCATGAGCAACTTTGACATCGATACTGGCAACCGACCTGCATCCCGGAATTGGGAGGGTCTGTCGGAGCTTGATCAGGCGCTCGGCGAGAATCGCCTGATGGAGTATCGGATCAAGAAGTCTTGGGCCGACCCTTGGGGACGTAAGCTGACGATCGCGGTCGTGGTCGTCATTGCGGTTGGTTTCTCGTACTTGGGTGGTGCGTCATTCGGATTGTGGTGACCATTGCAGGTCACCACTCCTTCACATCATCCGCTGCCTCTGCGCTGGCACCTTGGGCTGCCTTCGTAGAAACGTCGAGGCGTCCCCTAGAGCCGCTGATCCTTTGGCGTCCTGTCGCCTGAGCCCTTTGCACCTCTTCTTGGATTTCGCCGGCTCTCGGCTGCGGCACTGAGCCTGGACTGCCGCTGCTGGTTTGTGATCGGCCGCGGACTGACGCCGCGCCGGAGACGGTCGGACGGGCTACGGGCTGTCCTGGGACGAGTACGAGGCGATCGTCGATCCCGTCGCGAAGCTGCTCGGCATAGCTT
>CAZCOV010000485.1:1325-3643 GCA_964499975.1 uncultured Thermoanaerobaculia bacterium | reverse complement strand
CCGACGAACTCGTGGTACTTCTCCAGATACCAGCGCAGCTCAGCCGCGTCCTGCTCAGAAAGCGGCGGTCGGAGCACGAACGGTTTCGACATCTGTCCATCGGACTCGACCCAGCGGGCACTAAAAGACCCGTCCGGCGTGGCCGGAGCAGCGGAATCAGCGGTCGGGCGTTGGATCACGAGGCGTACAGCATAGGGCGTCATGGGGTTCCTCCATAGAAGTCGTTCGTTGGAGTTAGACCCGCGCGCCAGGAAAAGGGGGTATTGCCTCACCCAGAAGCCGGGGAAGGCAGGCACGGGGAGGGCAGGCACGGGGGCCTGCCCCTACGGTCGCACCGTCAAGGCAATTTCGACGTTCCCGCAGGCACGCGGAGGGCAGGCACGGGAGGGCAGGCACGGGAGGGCAGGCACAGGGGCCTGCCCCTACGGGTTTCACTGTTTGAGCGCGCGCCGCAGCCACTTGCCGCCGATTCCCTTCATCATCTTCTGCATCTCGCGGTACTGCTTGAGCAGACGATTGATGTCTTGCACCGACGTCCCCGACCCCAAGGCGATGCGCCGCTTGCGGCGGGCGTCCAAGATCGCAGGCTTTTGTCGCTCGCGCGGCGTCATCGAGTTGATGATGGCTTCGACCCGTTTGAGTTGGGACTCGTCGATGTTGGCTTTGTCGAGCCCCCGGAGCGGCCCCATGCGCGGCAAGAGTTCGAGGAGTTGCGAAAGCGGCCCCATCCGCCGCATCTGGCGCAACTGATCGCGCAGGTCCTCAAGGGTGAACTCCTGGCGCACGATGCGCTCAGCCAGCCGCTCGGTCGTGCCCTTGTCGAGGCCCTGCTCGGCTTTCTCGATCAGCGACAAGATGTCGCCCATCCCGAGGATGCGCGATGCCAGGCGGTCGGGATGGAAAAGCTCGAATTCGTCAACCTTTTCCCCCACGCCGACAAAGCGGATCGGTACGCCGACGACCGCCCGAATCGACAGCGCAGCGCCGCCGCGCGCATCACCGTCGAGTTTGGTCAAGATCACCCCAGACAAGCTCAAAGCGCCAGCAAAGGCTTCTGCGCTCTTGACCGCGTCTTGTCCGGTCATCGCGTCCGCGACAAACAACGTCTCGACCGGACGGGCGATTTCGGCCACTTGCCGGATCTCTGCCATCAAGGTCTCGTCCACGTGGAGACGTCCGGCGGTGTCGAGAATCAAGACATCGTGGCCGCGCTCGCGAGCGACTTTGAGCGAGCGGCGCACCACCGCCAGCGCATCCTCCCCCGGGTTGGGAGTCAAAACCGGCACGCTGACCGCATTCCCGACTTGGACCAGTTGTTCAACCGCAGCTGCCCGCTGCAAGTCCGCGGCCACCAGCAAGGGTTGCCGGCCGCGCTGACGCAGGCGCCGCGCCAGTTTGCCCGCGGTCGTGGTCTTGCCCGAGCCTTGGAGTCCGCACAGCAAAGTGACGGCCGGCGAACCGTCGGTGCGCAGCTCCGCGCCTTCTTCACCGAGCAGCGCGACCAGTTCGCTATGCACGATCTTGATCACCTGCTGCGCCGGGGTCAGGCTTTTTTGCACCTCCTGGCCCACCCCCCGCTCACGAATGCGGGCGATGAAGGACTTGACCACCCGGTAGTTGACGTCCGCTTCGAGCAGGGCCAGGCGGATTTGGCGCAAAGCTGTATCGAGCGTTTCTTCTGAGATCGAACCTTCGCCGCGAAGTCGGCGAAAGACTTCTTGCAACTTGTCTTGCAATCCTTGGAACATGCACATCCTCCGCTGCGCGCAAGCGGGTTAGGGGCGACGATGTTAGTTCAAGCCCGCAAGCGCCGCAAGCCGGTTCGCTGGTCCGCCGGTCCGCTGGTTCGCCGGTCCGCTGGTTCGCCGGTCCGCTGGTTCGCCGTCGGACATGTCCGACATGTCCGACATGTCCGACGGGGCAGCCCGCTGCTTGCGCCTTGCTGCGCTGCTCGCGGCCGAACGCAGTTGACCTCGTCCCGCGCCTCGTGCTAAGTTCCTCCGCCTGCGTTTTTAGGGCGCAGGAAGACCCGTGTGCCAACTCTTCGGCGTGCTCAGCAGTTCCCCGGTCAGGTGGACTCCCAAGCGAGCACCCCATCACACCGGCAGGGGCGATGGATCGAGATTGCGGGACCACCGCAGAGGCGGAGTCGTCATCCCTTGCAGTTTTGGAGTCTCAAACATGTACGCAGTGATTGAAACAGGTGGGAAACAATACCGGGTTGAACCCAATGATGTGATCGACATCGAGCGTCTGCCCAACTTGGATCCCGAGCGGTCTGAAATCGTTTTCGATCGCGTGCTGCTGGTCGGCGGCGG
>CAZCOV010000485.1:0-1315 GCA_964499975.1 uncultured Thermoanaerobaculia bacterium | reverse complement strand
GGCACGGTGACGGCAGAAGACGGTTCGGTACTTCCCGGTGCCACGGTCAAGGCGGTTCGTCTCCACGAGGTTCGCGGGCCCAAGGTGCTGATCTTCAAAATGAAGCGCCGCAAGGGCTATCGCCGCAAGAACGGCCACCGGCAAGACCTCTTGCGGGTGCGCATCCAGGATATCCAAGTTTAGGAGCAACACTCATGGCGCACAAGAAAGGACAGGGCTCGAGCCGCAACGGTCGAGATTCCAAACCCAAAAATCTTGGGGTCAAGCGCTTCGGCGGTGAAACCGTTTCCGGCGGAACCATCCTCGTCCGCCAGCGCGGCACCAAGTTTTTCCCCGGTACCAATGTCGGCCGCGGACGCGACGACACTCTCTTTGCCATGACCGACGGCATTGTCCAGTTCCGTGACAAAGGTCGCTTCGGCAAGTTCGTGAACATCCTCCCGCTGGACAGTCAGTAGCTGCCGCAGGATTGCCCCCGCGGGGCAACGGCCAAGGATTCGACCCGCCGTGGTGTTCATCGATGAGGCTTTGATTCAGGTGATCGGCGGGCGCGGCGGACGCGGCTGCGTGGCTTTTCGCCGCGAGAAGTATGTGCCTCGCGGCGGCCCCGCCGGCGGCGATGGCGGCCATGGCGGCGCCGTCGAAGTGGTCGGCGATCGCAACCTCAACACGCTTTACCATCTGCGTTTCCATCCCCGCTTTGCAGCTCAGCGCGGCAGCCCCGGCGAAGGTTCCAAGCGCACGGGTCACCAAGGACAGAGCGTTACCGTCCCCGTCCCGCTCGGCACGCTGATCTTTGACTGCGACAGTGGCGAACTGCTCGGAGAAATTTTGCACGATGAGCAACGCCTGCTGGTGGCGCAAGGCGGACGTGGAGGCAAGGGCAATGCACACTTTAAAACCGCAACCCACCGCACGCCCCGCTTTGCGCAGCCCGGCGAAGACGGGGAAGAGCGCAGCCTGCGGATCGAGCTCAAACTGCTCGCGGACGTCGGTTTGGTGGGACTGCCCAATGCGGGAAAGTCGACGCTGATCAGCACGGTCTCTGCGGCGCGGCCGAAAATCGCGGATTATCCCTTCACCACCTTGGTACCCCAACTCGGGGTGGTCGCTGACGGTCCCTTGAGCGAACCTTTCGTGATCGCGGACCTGCCCGGCCTGATCGCCGGAGCTGCCCAAGGACAGGGTCTTGGGTATCAGTTTTTGCGCCACATCGAACGCTGTCGGGTCCTCGTTCACTTGGTCGATCTGTCAGCTACTTTAGGCCAGGCCGCGGACGACTTGCGCACCATTGAACAAGAACTCGCGGCGTTTG
>CAZCOV010000484.1:0-3665 GCA_964499975.1 uncultured Thermoanaerobaculia bacterium | reverse complement strand
GACAAACATGCAATCCGACAACCTGCCGACGCATCAGCACCTTTGAGTCTTCCCCCCGGTCGACCCTACTCCCTGCTCTTGAACGACTTGCCGATTTTAAAGCAGATCATCTGCCATGTCAATAGGCTTTTTGGGAGGCTTTGGGCAATCGCTGATTCTAGGGTTGCCCAGTGCTGAGGGGATGGCGCTTGCTCGCCAGGGACGTCCGGTCGCGATCTGTGGCACAAACATCGCAGCCCTGGACAGACGGCGATCTCTGGCACTAACCTTGGCTCCACCATGAAAGGAGCAGCATGAAACGCTGGCTGGCAATTCTGGTAGGTGCCGTGATCACGGCAGCTTTTTTTGGTCCAGGTACGGTCACCACGGCGGCGCAGGCCGGCGCTTCGTACCGGCTGCAGCTGCTGTGGCCGCTGGTTTTTGCCACCCTGGCCTGTATCGTGCTCCAGGAGGCAAGCGCGCGCTTGACCATCCACTCCGGCCGCAACTTGGGCGAGGCCCTGCGCTTTCGCTTTGCGGCCAGGTCAGGCGGCTGGACGGTACGCGCGCTGGTGGTGGGCGCCATCGTCGGCGGCTGTGCGGCGTATCAGGCGGGCAATATCCTCGGCGGCGTTGCAGGTCTGTCGCTGATGGTCGGCGGCGGCTCACGGTCAGCCCTTACCCTGGCCTCTGCGCTAGCCGCCGGCCTCTTGTTGTGGTTCGGCAACAACCGTCAGGTCGCGCAGGCTTTGGGTTTGCTGGTCGCCGCCATCGGAATCGCTTTTTTTGCCACCTCCCTGGAACTCAGACCGTCTTGGCAAGAACTCTGCACCGGCTTGTTCTGGCCCCGCGTCCCGGCCGGGTCGGGACTCTTGATCTTGGGCCTGGTCGGAACGACCGTCGTCCCCTACAACCTGTTCCTGGGCTCAAGCCTCGCCCGCGGTCACGCGGTGCCGGAGATGCGCCTTGGGCTGATCCTCGCCATCGGCCTCGGCGGTGTGCTGTCCATGGCCGTGGTCGTGGTCGGCAGTGCCATCGTGGGCAGTTTCACCTTTGACAGCCTAGCCCAGGTTCTGAGCGACCGCCTCGGCAGCTGGGCCTACCCAATGTTCGGCCTGGGACTTTTTGCGGCAGGATTTTCGTCTGCGATCACTGCCCCGCTCGCTGCCGCTATGACCGCGCGCAGTTTGTTCGCTCAGGATGGGCAAGATCTGCGCTGGGATGAGCGCTCCTGGCGCTATCGCACGGTCTGGCTGGGCGTGCTCGCAACCGGCCTCGGCTTTGGCCTGAGCGGGGTCAAGCCGATCCCTGTGATCATCGTCGCCCAGGCTTTGAATGGCGTCTTGTTGCCCCTGGTCGCAGTTTTTCTGCTGGTTGCAGTCAACGAACGGCAACTGATGGGGGAGGGGAGGCTCAATCGTCCGCTGGGTAACGCGGTGATGAGCCTGGCGGTCGCGGTCACCGTGCTTTTGGGCATCAGCGGCCTGGCGCCAGCCTGTAGCACTGCCCTCGGTCTGCCGCGGCTGGGCGAAGGCCCCTTGCTCACGATCGGCGCGGTGGCGGTGGCCGCGCTCGCGCTTCCGGTGTGGCGATGGGTCCAGGCTGGACGCCAGGGCCCGGAACCCGATAGGGCTTCTAAGGTATGATCATCTCCTCGATGGCGCGTGGCGACCGACCGCAGGGCCGCTGCGCACTTGCCGACAGCTCAACCGGCTGCAGCGACCGTCGTTGGGGGCTTTGCCCAGCGTTGAGTGCAGGCAAGGTAACGTTAGGGCACGAGTAGTACGGACAGAAAGGCACTTCTATCTAGGCCATGGATCGTTTTTGGACCGAACGATCCATTGTGCCTCGATCTCTTGAGGTAGGAGACTACTCATACTGGCCACGGGTAGGTGAGCAGGGCGTCTTCTGGCGCAGCTTGTGGCCGGCACGTCAGGCGCGCAAGGGGGTTGGGTCAAAGACAAAAATGTCAGCGAGATCGACTCGTCAGGGCCGCTTGGTCTCTTGCAAACGCTGCTTGCGAGCAGTGGACAAGGGCTAGAGCGGTGTTTAGCTGCTTGCCGCGTGCCCTGGTGGCAATCCGGGCTAGAATTGACGGCTCAAACTCTTAAGAATCAAACCGATAGAGTTGATATGCTTCGCAATAATCACGATTCTCCTGCAGACTGGACCTTAAGGAGTGAGGCATGAAGAAGTTGGTTGTTCTCATCTTGCTACTGCTGACCGGGGCCGCGAGCGCGAGCGCCGTTGTTTTGCCGGAAAGCGGACGCCTGGCCGGGCCGTTGAATTCGGCCGCTAGCCAGTACGGCGACGAGTTCTTGTTTTATCCTGCTTTCATGGCTCCGTTTCCGGCTCCAGGAAAGAGCGCCCAGAATGGTTGGATGGAGATTCAGTTCCTGCCCCAGGAAGGACCGCTGGTTCCGTTCAACATCAGCGTTTACGGCATCGGGCCTGCTGCGCGGATCCAATTCGGCGGCGGTCAGATCTACGAGTTGGCGGACAACCGACTGTTGCCGCGCGGTGGCGGCGGGGTCTTGAATCTGCAAAACGGGGCGATCGAAGACTTCGTGATCGGGGTCGCTTTCGAGAATTCCGGAATTGGCAATTTCACCAAGTTCAACCGCTTGACCTTCAGCTTCAACCACACCTACCCCCCGGACCTGACCGGGCTGCCCGTGCCCCCACTGCCACCGGGTTTCAACTTTGCCAACGCGCAGTTCCTCTATGACCAAGACGGCAACATCACCGGCTTCGATTTCACGGGCCAGAGTCTCGTCCCGGTGGGAATTTTTGGTCTGCTGCCCCTGGCGCAGTACTCCTTCGGTCCCCAGCGGCAGCTCTACTTCCACAATCCTTTGACCTGCGCCGAGAACACCCCACCAGCGGCCTGCCCAACCAACAAGACCAATCCGAACGGCATTGAGCTGGGGCAGTTCGCGACGCTCCACCCGCACGTTATTTTCCGCAGCGAGGAGCTGCGCGAGGTGCCGCTCTTCCCGGACCTCCCCGCGTGTGCCCCTCAAGGTCGGTCGAGCGCGGTGGTGGCCGAGATCGCCGGCAAGATCTACCAGATCGGGGGATCGCCTGCGGACCAGGTCGACATTTATGATCCGGCGACCCACACCTGGAGTGAAGGCCCGCCGATGCCTCGGGGAATCGTCGATGGCCAGGGGGCTGCGATCGGTTCCAAGATTTACATCGCGGGCGGTCGGCGTGGTCCCAATAATCCTGCAACCACGCTGGTCCAAGCCTTGGATACCGAGACTTTGACCTGGACGACGCTGGCCCCCATGCCCGTGCCGGTGGCCAATGCCACAGCGGCCTCCTACGCCGGTTTGCTCTTTGTGATCGCGGGTCAGACCAACCGCAATAACGGCAGTCCTGCAGGAAGCCTCAAATACATCAACGAGGTCCAGATTTATGACCCCACGACCAACACCTGGAGCCACTTCCCGGCGTTGGTCGACGGCGCCCCGCTTTACCTCGACGGCGCGGCCGCGGTCAGTGTGCGCAACCGGATCTGGTTGCTCGGCGGCCGCACACGCCGCGGGGTGGTCACCAACCAAGTCTTGCAGTTTGACACTCTGGTCCGCGCGTTTGTGGTCGGACGCCCCCTGCTGTGGCCGGTTTACGAAGGAGCGGCCGCGCGCATCGGTCGGCGGATTTTCCTCGCGGGCGGCCGGAAC
>CAZCOV010000483.1:0-3702 GCA_964499975.1 uncultured Thermoanaerobaculia bacterium | reverse complement strand
AGATGACGGAAGCAACTCCCCCGGGGACCAGGTGCTCCAGATGGCTGAAGGTCAGCACCGTGCCGGCACCTGCATCCCCCGCAAGAAAAGCCAGACGCTGCTCCGGATAGTGCGGATCGAGGAAAAGCCAAGCCCCGCCTGCCCTGAGGATGCCGAACATACCGACGATCATCTCGAGCGACCGTTCGACCAGCAGACCCACCCGCGTCTCCGGGCCCACCCGGTGCAGCTGCAACTGGACGGCGAGCTGCTGGCTGCGCCGCGCCAACTCGGCATAACTCAAGTAGCGCGCGGGGTCGGCGGCAAAGAGCACCGCGATCGCGGCAGGGGTGTCCTGGGCTTGGGTCAAGAACTGAGTCAAAACGTCGGCCGACGGCCCCCGCTGCGGGTCGGAGTCGTTCCATTCGCAGAGCAGCTGGTGGCGCAAGGTGACATCGAGGAGCGAAAGCTGGTCGAGCGCTGCTTGGGGCTGCGCCACGATGCTCGCGAGCAAGGCCCGAAAACCCAGCAGCAACCGCTGGATCGAGGTCCCATCGAACAGGTCGGTGCGGTACTGGAGCGATATTTCGAGGGTCTTCCCCCGTTCGCTCACCGCCCAGCGCAGGTCGAAGCGGGTCACCGTCGTCTGCATTGGCCAAGTTTCAAGTTTTAGGCCCGGCAACGCAAAGTCGTTGAGGGTCAAGTTGTCAAGCACGAACATCACCTGAAACAAGGGGGTGCGGCTCAAGTCGCGACCCTGCGCGAGCACGCTGACCAAGTGCTCAAAAGGCACATCCTGATGGGCGAAGACGTCGAGCACGCGGGAGCGGATCCGGTCGAGGAATTGCCCAAAGGGCACGGTGGGCTCAGCCGCGGGCTCACTGCGGAGCACCAGGGTGTTGACGAAAAAGCCGATGAGCGGCTCGAGGGCGAGGTGTTGCCGTCCACCGCCAGCCGTGCCGACCGCAAAATCGCGCTGGCCGCTGATGCGGCGGAGGAGGACCTGGCAGGCGGCGAGCAGGGTCATGAAGAGGGTGGCACCTGCGTTTTGGGCCAGCTGCTGGAGTTGCAGGGAGAGCGTCTCAGGCAGGACCAGCCGCCGGAGGGCGCCCTGATGGCGCAAAACCGGGGGACGTGGACGATCGGTGGGCAGTTCGAGCGAAGGGACGTCGGCGAGCTGGTCGCGCCAGAAGGCCACTTGCGCTGCGAGCACGGCCTGGTCCAGCCATTCGCGTTGCCACCGCGCGAAGTCGGCAAACTGGATTTCGAGCTCTGGCAGGCGCAGACCGCGATAGAGCGCAGCCACCTCGCGCAGCATCACCGCGATCGACCAAGCGTCGCTGATGATGTGGTGCAAGGTGAGCAGCAGCACGTGGTCTTGAGCAGCGCAACGCAGCAGCTGGACGCGCAGCAGGGGACCGCGTTCGAGGTCGAAGGGCCGCCCGGCTTCGGCCTCGACCGCGCGCTGCAAGATGGGGGCTGGCGCAGCGAGCGCGCTGAGGTCAATCACCGGCAACACCCAGGCAGTTGGGGGGTGGATCACCTGATGCGGCACCCCGTCGGTGGCAACAAAAGTGGTGCGCAGCGTTTCATGGCGGCGGACCAGTTCGCGGAAGGCGCGTTCGAGCGCAAGCACGTCGAGCGGCCCGGCGATGCGCAGGGCAGACGCCAGGTTGTAGAGCACACTTTCGGGTTCGAGCCGGTCGATGAACCACAGACGCTGCTGCGCAAACGACAGCTCCAGCGTCTCGCCTCGCGGTCCTGCCACGAGCGGCGGCGCCACCCGCAGGCCGCCCGTGCGGCGGGCTTCCTCGACCCGTTCACCCAGCTCGGCGATGCGCGGCGCTGCAAACAGCGTCCGCAACGGCAACTCGACCCCAAACGCTTCGCGAATCCGCGCGATCGCCTGGGTCGCGAGCAGGGAGTGGCCGCCCAACTCGAAGAACGAGTCGTGAACCCCGACGCGTCCCCGTCCGAGGAGCGTCGCGTAGATCCCGCTGAGCAACTCCTCGCTCGGGGTCCGCGGGGCGAGGTAACCCGCTGCGCTCTCTTCCGGCAATGCGAGCCTGCTCAACGCGCCGCGGTCCACCTTCCCATTCGGGAGCAAAGGCAGCGTCTCGAGCATCACGAAAACGGCTGGCACCATGGGTTCCGGCAGCCGCAACCGCAAATGTTCCCGCAGGAGGAATTCGACCCTCGACGTCGCAGCGTCCGCGGTCAGCCCGATGAACGCGACCAGTCTTCGTTCCAGCAGCAGGACCGCACACGAGCGCACCCCGGGATGACCCGACAGCACAGCCTCCACCTCCCCGAGCTCCACCCGGAAGCCACGCACCTTCACTTGGCTGTCCAGACGCCCCAGATACTCAACCTCCGAATCCTGCCGTACGCGTCCCAGATCGCCGGTCCGATAAAGCCGTATCCCACGATCCTCTGTCAAAGGATGGGGAACGAACTTTTCCGCGGTCAAGCCGGAGCGTTTAAGGTAGCCGCGGGCCAGGCCCACTCCACCCAACAGGACCTCTCCGATCACCCCAATCCCCACTGGCCGGGAAGTGCGGTCCAGAAGCCACACTGACAAATTGGCGATCGGCCGGCCGATCGGCACGGTCAGCCCGGCCTCCTCTCCCCGGCAACGGCGAAAGGTCACGTCCACGGCTGCCTCCGTCGGGCCATAGAGGTTGTCGAGGGGCGCAGCTATCCGCGTGGCATAACTTCTCACCAAGTCCTGGCTCAAAGCCTCACCGCTGGCGATCACCTGACGGAGCGACCCGAGCGACCCAGCAGACGGCATCGCGAGGAAGGCTTCGAGCATCGAGGGAACAAAATGCAGCAGGGTGATCCGCTCGAGCGCGATCAACCGCTGCAAGTACACCGGGTCCTTGTGCTCCTCAGGCCGAGCCAGAACCAGGCGGGCTCCCGCAAGGAGAGGCCAGAACAACTCCCACACCGACACGTCGAAGCTGATCGGGGTCTTCTGCAAGACCGCGTCGCCCGCGTCGAGGGCATAGACTTCTTGCATCCACAGCAAGCGGTTGCAGATCCCCAGGTGGGTGTTCATCGCGCCCTTGGGGCGTCCGGTCGAGCCCGAGGTGTAGATGGTGTAGGCCAGATTCTCAGACGCCAGCGCAACCCCTGGCATAAGGTCGGTTGTCCTGCCACCCCCGCAGAGGCCCCCCGCAACCACCAAGAGCTGCCGCCCGGCGTTTTCGCCCAGCCGATCCGCGAGCCGGCGTTGGCCTGCACCGACCAACAGCACGGGCGGCCCATCTGCCGCAGCCAAGTCCGCCAGCATCAGCGCCAGGCGATCCTCTGGATAGGAGGGATCGAGCGGCACATACGAACCCCCAGCCTGCAGAATGCTCAGCAGACCCACTAGCAGCTCCAGCGAGCGCTCCATCAAGATCCCTACTTTGACCTCGGGTCCCACCCCATTGCCCCGCAAATCGTCTGCCAGCTGCTGGGCGCACTGGTGCAGCTGGCGGTAGCTCAGCCATTGCTGCTCCAAATTCACCGCCAAAGCATCGGGCGTGCGTCCCACCTGGGCGGCGATGCCCTGGTGCAGCAGCAGGGCGGGTTCTGAGGGGATGTCTTTTTGCGTGTCGTTCCATTCGACGAGGACCTGATGGCGTTCGGCTGCAGCCAGGAGATCCAACGCGACCACTGGGAGATCTGGCGCTTCTACGACCGCCCTGAGCAGGGCGATGAAACTGCGCGACAGCC
>CAZCOV010000482.1:0-3743 GCA_964499975.1 uncultured Thermoanaerobaculia bacterium | reverse complement strand
ATACTTTTCGAGACCTTCTTGGGTAGGACGGTAGCTTTCTGATCGGTTCACATAGTCCTCAGCGGCCAAGACCAGCTCACTTTTCTGGGCTTCGATCCAGGCAAGAATTTCCGTTTTCATAGCTCACTCCCACCGGCTTTCCAGCCGGGTAGATGAAGTTCGTCTGAGAGCCGCAGGCGACCATAGCCCTGGGCTCGCTCCTCGCCAGCGCCGCTGGCTTCGAGGGCGGCAAGGCGCTCGCGATGGCTGGCGTCGTCGGGGACGGCTAGCAGCAAACAGGAGCGCGATCGGACAGTGGGTTCTAAATCTTTGAAGGTCCGTTTGAGCGTGTCATAGCCGCCGCGCTGTCCGGCCTGGACGGCGGCGAACAGAACCTCAGCAGATTCGAGCTGGAGGGTGTGGAGAAAGGCTTTGAGCGCGGAGGTTTGAGCAGCTTTGCTTGGGGGGACGAGGTCGCTTTCAAGTGTGACCGCGACGATCCGTTGATCGGGGAAGATCGGCTCTGGGTTCAAGCCGACATGATTCGCCGCTGCTTCCCAGGCGCGGCGAGCAACAGCGTCGAGAGCGGCCAGACGGTCGTCCAATGTCTCCTCCTGGACCTCCCTTGCCTGCACGATCCGGACGCGACCATAGCCCTGGCCACGGCCATGACCGACCCGCAGGGGAGCGCGGGTCGCATCTTGAAGCAGACGTAAGCCGTCGGCATCCATCCGGTCCAAGCGACAGGCGAAGCGGGTTCCGGAGTCGAGTAGTTCGAGGGAGAAGAGCTTGCCGTCCTCGCCTCGACCGCTGGCTCGATCGAGGGCGAGCCGAGTCACGACGCGCCGACCAGGCGCGGCGGCTCCCGACCGTGGCGGTGCCGAAATCAGTCGTTGACCACAAGGTGGTTGCGCGTGCTGGCAAGATTCAGCAAAGGCCAGGAACTTTCCATCAATCGCGAGGCGATTCTGGATCCAGCGCTGAATCAGCGTATCCCTCATGCCGTGTGCGAGACCGCCGTATTTGCAAGTTCGAAGGGTGAACGGGAGGACCCGCGGAACTGGATCCCCTGTCTCGCGAATCGGCCACGCGTCGGTGAAGCGTATGCAGGTCGCTTCGTCGAGCAGAATCCGTTGAAAGGTAGAGTCCTCGGACTGATCCCGAGCCTCATGGCGCGCCGCCATGGCCGCGCTAACCAGAGCACCGCGCAAGGTGGATGCCCGCAAGTAGCCGAGGCTAGGGTGGAAGTTATTGGTTACGAAGAGGGTATCGCCCAGACACAAAGGTTCGTCCGCCGCGAGGATCAGCTCAACGGAACCGTTTGCAGGTACCTTGATTTCGCGAGGGAAAGGACCGCTGAGCTCTATGACTTGACGTCCTTCTGTTCCTTCTTTTGCCCCGGCTTCAGGTACCTCCTCCAGGCGCATTTTCACATGACCCAACCCGGCGGAGCGGCCTGCGCCCAGAGCGAAAACGGCCTGAACCGCAGCGTTGAGTCGTTTGAGATCCTCGCGGCCATGCTTTTCGTCAGCAAGGAGCTGCGCAAGGTCGACGTCTGCGATAAAAACGAGTCCTGGGATGAACGGCGCGATGGTTTCGCGCGCGAACAACCTCTGATCCGCCGAGCAGCGGCTGGCTCGATCTAGAGAGACCTGTTGGCGGGTCATCAGGCCGCCGCCGGCTTTGAAAAACTCCCTTATAGATGTATCGAGGATCCGCGCATCGCTGAGATAGATGCGCGTCGAGCCACCACCGATCCGTTCCAGGCCTCCATCAGGCCCAGGGGTTCGCGGCGGTTCGATGCCCACAATCCGCGCGATGGCTGCATCTGCGGTCGCCTCGTTGGTGCCTCGTAACAGGCGCTCCAGCTGTTCTCGCAGCGCTCCTTTGAGAGCGGTTGCGGGAATCAAGGGAACACCCTCACCATCCCGCGCTGTGCTATCGCTCACACCGGCGCAAGTGGTGCCTCCCAGGAGCAGCCCTCCAAGAGGTTCAACCCGCAATTGATAGGTCTTCATGAGCGGCCTCCAACTCGAAGTTGAGTAGATCCTGGACCTCGACCGCGTCCAGGTAGTCCGTGGTCAGGACGCCGTCTTCTCGCTTCTGCCACAGCAGTTGATCGACCTGGGCCAACGAGACGCCCCGAGCTCGTCGATAGGCTGACCAGCCGCTCTGGCTATCTGCCTTGGAATCGCGGGCGTTTTGATAGCGAAAGAAACTGCGACTCTCGTGGTATCCAGCATCAACAGCTCGCTGGACCGCATGCAGCTGGCTCGTCGGCACCCGCCGCGCGAGATGCTCGACCTGGTCTAGAAACTTGCAAAGGTCCGCGAAGGCGTAGGGGCGTTGGGTCAGGTGGAGCGCTGGCTTTGCTTGGCCCTTCTCGCCAGCAGCGCGCTGGAAGTGATCCTGCCTCAGTTGATCGATAGACCCGTTCAGGGGATTGCCGGAGCGCAACACCAGAAAGTCGACCGCACTGCGTGTCTTCTTTTCGTGGATGACCTTCTTGGCGCTGGTCAGCAGCTCTTTGGCATATCTGAGAAGCAGTCGGTCGGGAAAGGTCTCATCGGCGATGGCAATACCAACGCCGACCCCTAACTTGTCCAGGGCATGTTTCAGCTCTTGCGATGATCCGCTGAAAGCGTTCTTGAAGAAAGGATGGTGCTCGAGACTCAGGTGCTGTTCAACAGCGGGAACGAAAAGGCGGACGAAATGGAATGCATGGTGAGCCGAGAGCAAGATAACCAGATCGTCGCCGCCGCGAATTGGGGTTTGATAACGTCCTTCGTGAATGCCGCAGTTCTTGAGCGAATCCTTGAGTGCCTGGGCAAAGGCATCTTCGACCGCAAGGCTCAGCGCCCTGTGTTGGATTGGCGAGGAGACCTGCGCGAAGGCTCCGCCAAAGTTAGCGCCGTCCACGTAGAGAACGGCCAATCTGCGTTTGTGCTGATCCTCCTCGGGAAAGAGGTCGTAGGTCGTTCGTGCTTGCTCGATTCGTTTCAGCTCACCCGCTGCTTGGCCGCGGTCGAGGCAGGGCTTGCAGACCCTTTCCTGGTCATCGCCCCGAGCCCTTGTTTCTGTCGCAGGTCGCGACCAACAAGCCTGACAACGGTCTAGCTGTCGAGTTGCTGGCACCTTCTGGGGCAACGGAATGATTTCAGCTCGACGTTGATCGAGGACCGCATAAAGCGCGGCGAGGGTCCTGGCATAAGCTGACGTCCGGAGTGGCGGCGCTAGGAAGTCGGCCACGGGCGAATCCAGCTGCTCTGGCTGGCCGGCTGAGTCAGATCCGTCATCGAGGCCTAGATCCTGGGGCCATACGAGGAGATGCGCCGCGGCAGTCGACAGGTCACCGTGAGTCGCCTCCTTCAAGGCGCCCTCGATGGCATCCGAGACCTCCTCAGCCCGATGCTTCGGCACGAGCAACAGCCCGCTTCCCGCGCCAGCGAAGATGACAACCCCCCAGTCAAGCTCCAGCAATTCGAGGATTTTGCTCAAAGATTTAGGCCGCTGCTCCTGCGGGCGGGTGAACCCGGCGACCAGAGTCGGAATTGCCCTAACAGTCACGGTGGGATTGAGACGAGACGTCCGCCATCGCGTTGCCGGTATCGGTCCTACCGAGGTGTCGGAATTGCCCTAACAGTCACGGTGGGATTGAGACCCTTTCTGGATCTTCATTTCTTTCCTTCTCCTTTTTTGTCGTCGGAATTGCCCTAACAGTCACGGTGGGATTGAGACACCCAAGTAACTTCAGCCGCTGGAGA
>CAZCOV010000481.1:0-3748 GCA_964499975.1 uncultured Thermoanaerobaculia bacterium | reverse complement strand
TGCATGCCGAGAACCACCGTATTCCCCATCGAGCCTCCAGTACCAGCCATTTTGCGCGATCTGGTCGTTGCAGGAACACACCCTAGCAGATGACCCGACCGGGTCACAAGCGCGGTGAGGTGATAAACTGATGTTCCCTGTCGCTCGCCCAACCGACGCGACGGACTCCAGAAACGCATGGAAACCGCGCTCAAATTCGGGGCTGCTTTGGTCCACACCAGCTACATGCTGCTGGTCATCGTCTACGGCTTGCTGTTTTTCGCCGCTCACCGACGGGCCCAACAGCTGGCACGACCGACGTTGCTGCTGACTTTGATCGTGCATCTCGCCTACCTCGTCCTGTTAGGGGTCCGTTTCCAGCAATTTCCCGCGGCCACGATTTCCCAGGCACTGTCGACCGTGGCTTTCGCGGTGATTGCGGCTTATGCGTTCGTCGAATGGCGCGGGCGCGAGCCCACGACCGGTTTCTGGATGGTGTCTTTGGCCTGCGTGTTCGAAGTTTTGTCCTCGCTCTTGCGCAGTGAGGAACCACCGTATCGGGAAATTTTCCACAGCCCTTTTTTTGCGGCGCACACGGCCATGGGGCTCTTGGGCTATGCGGCCTTCGTGATTGCCGCGGGCTATGGCTTTCTTTTCCTGCGGCTCTACGCCGAAATCAAACAGCGGCGCTTCTCGCTGTTTTTTGACAAGCTGCCCCCGCTCGAAGTGTTGGAGCGCTTGATGACCGTGGCTCTGTTCGCCGGTTTTGTGGCTTTGACCGGTTCGGTGGTGCTGGGGGCGGTTTGGGCCGAGCAGCTGTTCGGCAACTCTTGGCTGACCGACCCCAAGATCTTGTTCACGCTCGGAACCTGGCTGTTTTATGGTGTTTCTCTGGTCCTCCACCGTTTGCGTCAGTGGCATGGTCGGGAAACCGCCTGGATCAGCTTGACCGGACTCGGCGCGATCCTGATTTCTTTTGTCGCGGTCAACTGGATGAGCCACCTCCACGACTTTCAATGAGGTTTTCTGTTTTTGCTTTCGATTTTTCCGCGAGTTTAGGCTGATGAATCGCTTGCCCTCCACCTACAACCCATCGGCACCCGCCAATTCCAGCGCCGACCCGCTGGCCAAGGAGCGCGAGCCCGAGATCATCCTGATCGGCGTTGATCACCATTCTGCGCCGCTCGAAGTGCGGGAAAAAGTGGCTTACAACGCGGTGGAAGCGGTCGACTTGCTGCATCAGCTGGTCGCCACTCCGGAAATCGCGGAAGCTTGCTTGCTCTCGACGTGCAACCGCACGGAACTCTACTTGCGCGCTGCCCTCGACGCCGCTCCTGATCCGCGGGCCTACCGCACAGGATTCGCTCTCGGCTTTTTGCGGCGGGCTCCTGAGATCGAGGACGAAGGCCGCTTCTACGTGAAGCGCAACCGGGAAGCCGCACGTCACCTCTTCCAAGTCGCGTCTGGGCTTGAGTCCATGGTCCTCGGCGAGCCGGAAATCCTGGGCCAAGTCAAGCAAGCCGCAAACCTCGCCGAGCAGGCAGGCACTCTGGGCAAAGTCTTGCAGCGCCTGCTGCGGACCGCGATCGCAGCGAGTGGTCGCGCGCGGCAGGAGACCGCAATCGCCGCGGGGTCGGTGTCGTTCGGTTATGCGGTGGTCGATCTCGCCCGCAATATTTTCCAGCGTTTGGAAACCTGCACCGTGTTGCTCATCGGCGCGGGCGAGACCTCACGCTTGGTCGCCCGCAATCTGCTCGAACGCGGCGTCAGCAAGCTGCTGCTCACCAACCGCAGCCCGGACCGCGCGGCTGAGTTTTGTCAGCTCTTTCCCACGGTGCGCGTGATCCCGTTTGCCGAGCGGCAGCAGGCTTTGGGCGAAAGCGACGTGATTGTCGCCTCGACCGCCGCGTCAGAGCCGGTCCTCGACCGGACGATGCTCGCGAATGCCATGGCCGGGCGGCGAGCGCGTCCCCTCCTGGTGGTTGATCTCGGCGTCCCGCGCAACATTGACCCGCGGGTCGGCGAGCTCGCCAACCTCTTCTTGCAAGACATCGACTCGCTCGAAGATTTGATCGCGCGCAACCTCAAGCGGCGGCGCGAAGAAATCCCCTGCGTGCAAGAGATCCTCGACCACGAACTCGAGCTGTTTGCTGCCTGGTGTCGGACCCTGGCCGCCGCGCCTCTGGTCGCCGAGCTGCAGCGCCAAGCCGAGCAAATCCGTCAGCAGGCCCTGCTCGAAGCCCGTCACCGCTTCCCGGCTGAAACGCACGAGGATCTTGAACAGCTGACCCGCGCCCTGGTCCGCAAGCTGCTCCATCATCCCAGCCTGCACTTGCGGCAAGGAGAGCAGTTCGACGCCAAAACCCTTGACCTGGTACGGCAGCTGTTCCAGCTCCCCAAAGACGAAAGCTGAAACAACGTCTGATGCCTACCCTGTTGCTCGGCACCCGCAAGAGCCCGCTGGCCTTGGCGCAGTCCAGCCAAGTGGCGCGAGCGCTCGAAGCAGCCCACCCCGGGCTAAAAGTCGAGCTGGTGACGTTTGAAACCCAAGGCGATCGTCTGCCCGGGGATCTCGCGCTCTATGGCGGCAAGGGTCTGTTTACCGCTGAACTCGAGCAGGGGCTGCTGCAGGGCACTGTAGATTTCGCTGTCCACAGCCTCAAGGACCTGCCGGTCTCGCTTCCCGCAGGACTCGCGGTGGCCGCGTGTCCGCTGCGGGCTGACCCGCGCGACGTGCTGGTCAGCGACTTGGCCGCGGACCTCGACGCCCTGCCCCCTGGCGCTTTGCTCTTGACGGGTTCGCTGCGGCGGCGCGCGCAGATTTTGCACCGCCGTCCGGACCTCCGGGTCGAACCTTTGCGCGGGAACGTCGACACCCGATTGCGCAAGTGGCGCAGCAGCGGTGCTGCTGGAGTGATTCTGGCGGCTGCCGGGCTGGCCCGCTTGGCGCTCGACCGCCCGGAGTTGGCGGACCTGCCCGCGCATCCCCTCGACCCGCAGATCATGGTCCCGGCCCCAGGTCAGGGCATCCTCGCGCTCGAAACCCCAAGCGGCGGAGTGGCCGAGCCCTGGTGCCGGCAGCTCCACCATCCGGCCACAGCTCAGGCAGCCCAGGCGGAACGCGAGTTGGTGGCGGCTTTTGGGGGCGACTGCACGCTGCCCCTGGGAGCGCTGGCCACGCTGGAACTCGACGGTCGGATCCGGCTCAACGCGGTCCTGGCCAGCCCTGAAGGCGAGCATCTGGTCCGCAGTCAGATCACCGCCGAAAGCCCGCTGGCAGCTGCGGCTGAGTGCGCTGCTGCCTTGCGCGCCGCGGGCGCGGATGCCATCCTCGCCCGGCTGCGCCGATGAGTTCCCGACCGGCTGCCCCGCCCCTCTCCCCACTGCGCGGTCAGCAGGTGGTGATCACCCGCGCGGCTGATCAGGCGGAGGCGTTCGCCCAGGCTTTTGCCGCAGCCGGGGCCGAAGTTCTCCGCTTACCGTTGCTCGAGGTCATAGCGCCAGAAAACCCCGTCCCGCTCGCCCAGGCCGCAGCGGAAATCGCCGCCTACGACTGGCTGGTTTTCACTTCGGTCAACGCGGTCGAAGCCTTCCTGCAGCAGGTCCAATTGCCGCTCCCCGACCCGCTGCAGCTCGCCGCAGTCGGACCGGCCACGGCCACAGCGATCGAGCAAAGCCTGGGCCCGAAAGCACGACCCGTAACCGCTCAAGTGGCGCATGCCGAGGGGTTAGTCGAGCGGTTGGCCCCGCAAGTTCGAGGACAGCGCGT
>CAZCOV010000480.1:0-3799 GCA_964499975.1 uncultured Thermoanaerobaculia bacterium | reverse complement strand
TCCAGGAACACGTGCTGGATCTGCGACAGCCCTAGGGCTCCCGCGTGCTGCTCCTGCATCCGCCAACGCGACAGCAGCGGCACCGGTGGGCCGCCCGGCTGGGGCGGCTCGGGCCAGAGCAGAAAGTCACAGATCGTCACCCCGATGACGTCGTCGAGCTGAGGGTACTCCTCCCCGGTGCGCAGCTGGGTCACGTAGGCTTTGGCCCCGTTGTAGACCACCCGCTTCTCGAAGCCCTCGACGTTTAAGACCTGCATCTCGACCACGTACTGGCGTCCGCTTAAATCGGTGCATTTGACGTCGACCACCGAGAGCTTGAATTCGTCGATCGGGACATGTTGCTCAGGGCTCAGGTACTTGAGGTCCGCGATGCGGTGGGGCGCGTCCAGTTCGAGGAGAGCGTTGAGCAGTTCGATGAGCAGCGGTTTATGCACTTCGCTGCCGAAGATGCGCTTGAACACGAAATCGGTCTTGGGATCAGCGAAAACCGGGCGCATGGGTTGAGAATAGCGCAAACCCGGACGCATCGCGAGCCATCACGAGCTGAGGGGCTGAGGGACTGAGGTCCTGCTTCCGCTGTTTTCCGCCTGCGCTGCTGGCGCCAACCCCAGGTTGCCCTGCCGCGGGCACCGCGACACCGCGGCACCGTGGCACCGGCTTGGATTGACCCTGAAAGAGGCATGGTCTACAGTCGGACGAGCGTTCACCCCGAGAACTTGCTTTTTCTGATCGAGGCTGGTGGAATTTGGGGCGAGAGCTCATTCGATAGAGACGGCATGATGGAGACAACATAGTGAACATTTACGGTCGCCGCCTGGCTGCTCCGGTCGCGGGTAACGCACGGACCCGCAAACCAATTTGAGCGCTGCGGGCGACGGAAGGCGAGGTCAAGACAGCAAACGGCAGTGGTCAGCGCAAGCCGGTAGGCAACAGGGTCATCAGGTCGTGGACGGCGAGCGGGGTGCGGCTGAAGAAGGGTTCGCCGAAGGCAACGCCGATCAGCAAGCCGAAGTGCCGCGCACGGCCTTCGACGGCGTGCCAAAACTCGGGACTGGCGACTTTCGTCAGGGGCTCGGCCCGGGGCTGGTCCGGCTGGTAGAGCTGGCTGGAATAAGTGCGGAGGGCCGCCAGCTTGCGTTCGAAGGTCTGGCTTACGTCGACCACCAGGCTGGGCGTGAACAAGTCGTGCTGGAGGTAGGAGAAGACCGCGGCCGGACGGTGGGGCGCGCGGCCATCGGTTGCGGCCCGGCGCGCCAGACCCGCGTAAAACGCCGCATCCGCGACCAGCTGATGGGCGCGGCCGTGGTCTGGGTGGCGGTCGTTCGGCGTGGGTCCTAAAATCAGCTCCGGACGGAGACGCCGCAGGACCGCGATCAAGGCGTCCTCTTCGGCCTCGCCGTGGCGGAAGGCCCCATCGCCGCAGTCGAGAAACTCGACCAGGTCAACCCCCAAAGCAGCGCCCGCTGCCCGCGCTTCGGCTTCCCGTTCGGCCAACGTGCCGCGGGTGCCGCGCTCGCCGCGGGTCAAGTGGAGAATTCCCACCCGATAGCCTTGTGCCACGAGCAAAGCGAGGGTGCCCCCGCAACCCAGCTCGACGTCGTCAGGATGGGCGCCGATCGCCAACACTTCGACTTGCCGGGTCGTTGGAGTCATCCCTCACCTCCACTCGACGAGTCAAGCAGGATCACCTGCAAGAAGCGCGGATCGAGCTGCATTTGGGCCAACATGGCCGCCACAAACCCAGGGCCATGACGTCCCAAGAAGTGGGCGATCCCGAGGGTTCGTTCCTGCAGCTTGCCGCCGGGGAGCAGGGCCCGCTGCAGCTGGGCGAGCCGCCGTTCTTGCACTTCGTGTTGGCGCGCGATCGCAGCTACCACTTTCGCGGAGAGCTGTTCGAGCGCCCGTGCCACGTGTTCGCAGGTCTTGCGCCAAGGGGTTTCGAGACTCTTGTCGAGGGCGAGGATCTGCGGGCCCAATCCGCTCAAGCGCTGCTCGATCTCGGCGCTGACCGGGGCGATGAAATTCCCGCCCAACTGCGCGCTGAGCAGCTGCACCAGCGGGGTGTTGAGTAGCTCTTCGAGGGTGATCCCGAGTTCGCTCAGGCGCCGCTGTTGCGTTGCTTCGAGGAGCAGGGCCTGGGGCCGCAACGTGGTCCACGGCGCCTCGACTGCGAGCACCGAATAAACCGCTGCCGCCTGCGCCAAGTAGGCGATTTCAGCCGGTCCCATCACCTGGAGGGTGGTCGCAAGCAGCGCGTCTTGAAGCGCCGGACGGGCCAGGACCCCAGGGCTGATGACCGTGGGGTTTTCCGCAATCGTGGTCAGCAGCTGGGCGACCGGTGCGCGGTAGCCTGGAACCCCGCGCAAGGTGAAGTGATCAGCACCGTCCCACACGATGCGCCGCCGCTCCTGACCATGGAGGAGAAAGAGCGGGCTGGTGCCCGGTTGCGGGGTAACCTGGAGCTCAAAGCCGCGCGCGAGCACCGTCTGCTCGGCGCTGGCCAAAGCCGCGCTGACCGCGCTGCGCCGCTCGACCAAGAGGCGCAGCCACGGCGCATCGAGCTGCATGACCGAGGGCAGCATGGCGTCGCGAAAAAGCGGCGCGCGTTCGCCCACGAGCGCCACCAGTAAGCGGGCAAAAGCCTCGCCAAAGCGCGCGTCCGGACGGTAAAAGCGTTGGATCAGCGCTACTTGCTCAGCCCGCCAGCCGGTCAGGTCGAGCGCGTTTAGCGCGGTGCCAAAAGTCCGCATGCCGACCGGCATCAGCGGCGCGGGGTCGGCTCCCAAGGCTAGGGTACGCAGCTCGCCGCGCTCGAGCAGGGCGGTCTGCGACAGCTCCGCCCAGTCGTGGTCCTCGGTCGCCACCCAGAACACCGCAACCGCCTTTTCCCCCTGCCGTTCGAGCGTTTCTGCCCACAAGACCGCGGCGAGCAACTTGGTCAACGCGAGCAGGGGACCGCCGAATAGGCCGGGCTGCTGGCCGCTCACCACCACCCGGGTTTGCGGATCGGCCAAGCGAACGGCGAGCTCTTCCGCCCGGGGGTGACCATAAGCCGCGTTGGCAGTGGCTAGCGCGGCCGCCAGTTCGGCGCGGTCCACCGGTTGCGGTCCCGAGGACAGCACGCTGGGCATTGCACCAGGAGCGAGAAAGCGAAGGGGGGCGAGCAGGTCGCGGTCACTGCCCGCGAGCAAGGACGCCGGGAGCGGGGGCAGGCGTCCGCTCGTCAGAAGGTCGAACTCAAGTTGCCTTGCGGCCGATGATGATGAGCCGTTGGCTGTCACGCTGAAAAGGCTCCCCTTGAAAATTACCGTAAAGCTGTTCCGCTTCGAGTCCTGCCCAGCGCAGGCCGATCGTCACTTCGTCCGGGCTGTAGGCGCGGACGCTTTCGCAAAAGGTCCGCGGTGCTTGCCCAGGCCGTTCCACCCGAATGCGTTTGTTGACGCGTTGGGTGGCGGCATCATACCAGCGCTCGATCACCACGTTTTGCGTTGGGGTGGCTTGCACTTCGTGCGGTGTGAGCTCGGCGAGCACCCGCTCGCGGTTCAAAAAATCGATCAAGAAACGTCCGCCCGGCGCGAGCACGCGCACGATCTCTTCGAGGACGCGGAAGTTTTCGCGCTCGCTCTCGAAGTAACCGAACGAGGTGAAGAAGTTGAGGACCCAAGTGAACGTGCCCGCAGCAAAAGGCAAAGTGCGCATGTCGCCGGCCACGCTCGGCTGGCGCGGCACCTGGGCGAGTAGCCACAGCGAGAGGTCGACCCCGACCACCCGGATTCCCCGCCGCCGCAAGGCTGCGGTG
>CAZCOV010000479.1:0-3837 GCA_964499975.1 uncultured Thermoanaerobaculia bacterium | reverse complement strand
TCTCCCACATCCCGTAGAGGACGCGGCGATGCACCGGCTTGAGGCCGTCGCGCACATCGGGCAAGGCGCGACCGATGATCACGCTCATCGCGTAATCGAGGTAACTCTTCTTGAGCTCCTCTTCGATATCGACAGGTTGCGTGCGTTCTAGCGGCTTAGGTTTCTCGTCGCTCATAGTTCGGCCGGGATTCTATCTCATCGTCTGGTCAAAGCGCTGCACCGCGGCCAATCGGGGTCTCCGGAGCCCCTCTTCGCCTCAGCCCGCGCCCCGCGGCTTGGGCTCAAAGCTCAAACGCTCCCAGGGTGGCATGGTTCGTGAGTTGATTGAGGTACAGGGAGGATGGGGGTTGGGGGCCAGACACCCCCGGCTACCCGATTAGCCGCCGCCCCGGCCAGCCAGTCGCCTGAGCGCCTCGTTCACGGATTCCGACGTGGGGAATTTCTCGGCAACGTCCGGGTCGAGGAGGACCACATTCGTCCCTTGGCGGTAGCGCTCTACATACTTGCCGCGCATGCCGCCAGTAAGGTCGTACTCCGGTAGCATCTCGTCGTTCTCGTCGTCAGGCTTCATATTGCTCTCGCTCATTTCGAGTCATCAGTCTAGCACTGATGAGCCGCGTCGTCCCATCGCGGTCCGTGTGGAAGACGGCGAGGAGACGCCCTCGACGGCTCATGCCGAACAGCACCATGCGTTCCTCGGCCCACGAATGCCGAGGATCAGTAATCGTGACCGACAGCGGATCGTCAAATGCGGTGGACGCCTCGGCGAAGGACACGCCGTGCTTGGCCAGGTTTCGCGCGGCCTTCTCGCCATCCCATTCGAATCGCATGACCTACGCTCGTGCGCCTAACGCGTTGCGCTTGAGCGGCTCTGAAGATCTCCCCGCTCGATCTTGGCGAATGCAGTCCCGTCGCGCGCCGCTTTACGCGCCCGACGTTTCCTCGCGCTGTATTCCAAAGAAACCCGGCTACCCGTTTGGGCGTCGCGATCCCTTGTGCGGCACTAGCTTGACTTGAAGCTCGCAGCCGACTGCGCTTGCGTAGCGCTTGAGCGTTGCAAGTGAAGGCGCGTGCTTTCCAGCAGATTCCAGCCGCGAAATGGCACTCTTTGTCGTGCCCATACGTTCTGCGACGGCGTCTTGCGTCAGGCCCGCGCGCGACCGTGCCTTGAGCATTTGGCCAGCGATTTGATACTCAAGCTCCAAGGCGTCGTATTCCTCGGTGAAACCCTTGCGCGCCCTTGCCTTGGCAAGAAACGCCTGGTGATCGTGTGGAACAGGCTCGTACTTCAGCTCAGCCATCTTGCAACCCCTTGAGACGCCTGCGCGCCAACTTCAACTCCCGATCTGGTGTTTGCTGGGTCTTCTTGATGAACGCGTGCAGTACGACTACTCGCTTGCCCAGCAGGAAACAGTAGAACGCCCGGCCGATGCCAGCCCGACCCCGCCTCGCTGGCGCGGCTTGCACCCGCTGTAGCCAGTCGCCCTTCCGGGCCTCAGCCCGAGCCCGCTGGACGAGTGAGTAGCCGGAGAGTCCGACATCAGGCCGGGGCAAGAACACCTCCGGGAGGCGCGGGAGGCGGGAGGCGCCGCCGGAGAGCGGGCTATGGCCTGGGTGGTATACTTACCCGCCCATCGAGAAGGAGGTGCCATGCCCGCGTTCAACCGCATTACCCTCGACCCCGACGTCATGGGGGGGAAGCCCTGTATCAGGGGAATCAGAGTCACCGTTGGAACCATCCTTGGCTTGCTCGCCTCCGGCCATACGCAGGAGGAGATCCTGAGAGCCTATCCCTACCTGGAGCAGGAAGACATCCGGGCAGCCCTGGCATACGCCACTTGGCGCGTGGAAGAGATCGAGGTGCTGGTGGAACGCGGATGAAGATCCTGGTGAGACCTGTTGAGAGCGGGTGCCCTTGTAGTCATCGAACCTTCTGATGTCCTCATCGCTCAGGGTCATGAGGTCATCGAGGACCTCGCACACCGGCGCATCAAGACTCGGCCCGCACTGCTGTGCCAGACGTTCCAGCCTGTGGCTCGGTGGGTCAGAAAGGTCCAAGATGGGTGTGCTCATGGGTGATTACGACAACAATTTTTCATACTCGGCATGTGTACCAATCCAGAACCACACAACGCCTTCCGCTTTATCTGCACCCAGCGCCCGGTAGTGCTCGCCAACCCGAACCGACCACAACTGCTTTCGTTTTCCGACCTTCTTGAAATGCAACGATGGATGTTGTGGGCGAACCTTGAGCAACTCGTAGTTCTTGTCCGCCACCGCCTGCACTTCCTTAGGCAGTTGCTGGTAGTGCTGCCAGAAGCGCGGGAGGGTTAGATGCCTCATAAGGGCTTGGCCAACCCTGCCGCATACTCTTTATCAACTTCGGCAAGCAGTGCATCCAGGCGACCTGCGTCCAGGTCATTTTCGATCTGCTGGTCCCACGCTTGCGCATGATACTCTTCCAACCACGCCATTAACTCAGCTAATTCTTTGGCTCGCAGTTGGGTGATAGCGGTTTCTATGTCTTTAACAGTCATATGTCTTCTTTGCCCGGATCAGATGTCCAGGTTCTGCACGTCGAGCGCGTTCATGACGATGAAGTCTCGCCGTGGTTCGACTTGATCTCCCATCAACACGGTAAACATCTCATCTGCGGCCACGGCGTCGTCGATGCGCACCTGAAGCAGGGTCCGCTTGTCCGGGTCCATCGTGGTCTCCCACAACTGCTCGGCGTTCATTTCGCCTAGACCTTTGTAGCGCTGGATTCCAACCCCCTTTTTCGACCCCTCGTAGATTTTTTCGAGCACGGCATCGAGCTGATCGAAGGTGGTGGTTTCGTCACCTTGAAGCAAAGTGAACTGCTGGGCGGCGAGGGCTTCCATGCCTTGGCGGTTCGCGGCGAGACTGCGATATTCAGCAGTGGCCAACAGATTCCAGTCGATTCGAACCTCCCGCTCGACGCCGTCGCGCCGGCTGCGGAAAATCACGTTGGCGGTGCCGTGCTCTTCGTCTTGCCCGATGCGCACGGCTTGAAAGCCGGCTGCGGCAATCCGCTGCGCCACTTCGTTCGCCCTGGCCGGGTCGTGAAGGTCTTCTTTGTTGCGCAAACCGGTGAGCAGGGCGACTTTCAGGGCCTCGGCCGGTACCCCGCGCGAAACCAGCCGGCTGAGGTTGGTGCGGAAGAACTCGACTTGTTCGAGGAAGCTTCCCAAGAGCGCGCCTTGCAGCAGTGGACCATCGGCGGAAAGCGCCAGCTGGCAGGTGTCCTGGACGCGGCGAATCAAGTAGTCCTGATATTCGCGATCGTCCTTGAGGTAAAGCGACTTCTTGCCCTCGGTCAGCTTGTACAGCGGTGGCTGCGCGATGAACAAGAAGCCGCGCTCGATGATCGCCGCCATCTGACGAAAGAAGAAGGTCAAGATCAAGGTGCGGATGTGCGAGCCGTCCACGTCGGCATCACACATGATGATCAGCTTGTGGTAGCGCAGTTTGGCGATGTCGAAGTCTTCATGGCCGATGCCGGTGCCGAGCGCGGTGATGATGGTCTTGATTTCGTCGGACTCGAGCATCTTGTCGAAGCGCGCCTTCTCGACGTTCAAGATTTTGCCCTTGAGCGGGAGGATGGCCTGAAAGCGGCGATCCCGTCCCTGCTTGGCCGAACCGCCGGCGGAGTCGCCTTCGACCAGGAAGAGCTCGGCTTTGGCCGGGTCTTGCTCGCTGCAGTCGGCCAACTTGCCAGGCAGGTTCGAAGCATCGAGGACGCCTTTGCGGCGGGTCAAGTCGCGGGCCTTGCGCGCAGCTTCGCGCGCCCGCGCGGCTTCGATACACTTGTCGACG
>CAZCOV010000478.1:0-3853 GCA_964499975.1 uncultured Thermoanaerobaculia bacterium | reverse complement strand
CCGCAGGGAACCCCGTTCCAGCCGATCCAAGATTTGCGGACCTTCAACACCTGCGAATGACGGATGGCAGTGGGTGCCATGATGGATCAACTGCACCTGGTAACAGGGCCGTAGTGAAGGGGGATTAATAGGATGACCATGCTACATTTTCCCGCTGCGCTCCGGAGTTTTTCCGCCGCGCACCGGCTAGCGCTGCTGCTCATTCTGAGCGCGCCACTAGGCGCTGCTGCTGCACCTCCGGCCAACGACTCCTACACGCATGCGGTTCCGGTCACAATCGGCACCTTTGCCGGCACCACGCTCAACGCCACCCCTGAGCTCAAACCCAGCTGCCATGCGCTGATACCTGACGTCTGGTATCGCTATACCAGCGCTCAGGACCTGATCCAGGTCTATGCCGAGGTCCTCGGCACCGGGTTCGCGCCGACTCTGGTGGCTTATAGCGTGTCTCCAGACGGGGGTCCGAATTTTGAGCAGGGTTGCCGCAACACCGCCATAGAAGGTGTGACCGCGCTGGCTCTGCCCCTCGCCCGCGATCAGGTCCTGCAAGTCGGTGGCAGCGCGGACTTGAACGGCAACTTTGAGCTGCGGATCGGCCGCGGAGGCACGGTGACGGGCAGGGTCACGCGCACCAATGGCAGACCCCTTGCCGGGGTCGAGGTGCGGATCTTCTCGTTGGAGACTGCCTCTCGAGCTGCGACGGCCACTGACGCCACAGGACGCTACCGTTTCGAACATGTTCCGCCGGGGACTTACCACGCCTACACCGTCAACGAGCAAGGTTTCATCGATGAAGCGTGGGATGGCACCAACGGCGTTGCGTGTGTGCGCAGTTGCGAGTCGGGGGTCGGGTCAAGATTCCCGGTGCATATCGCGGCGCAGACCTCGGCGATCGACTTTGTGCTCGCCGTCGGGGGAATGCTGGCTGGTATCGTCACCGAGGAGGAAACCGGGAATCCGGTTGCCGGCGTCCGTATCCGCATCCACAGCCTGGACCGCAGCTGGGTCGATCTGGGTGACGTCACGACCAATGCCCGGGGTGAATACCGAGTGCCGGGCCTGGCTGCCGACAGTTACTACGTGATCGCCGTCTCCGACGGCCACGTCGATCTGCTCTACCCCGATCTGCCCTGCCCTGAGGGGCTCAACTGCGACCTGGAAGACGGCACTCCGCTGCCAGTCTCGCCTCCGGCGCGTACCAGCGCAGATTTCGTGCTGCCTCGCCGCGGCGCCATCGCCGGCCGTTTGACCGATGCCAGCAGCGGCCGGCCGATCGCGGCAGACCTCAGGGTGGTCGTCGCCAATAGCACCTTCGCGGAACGCTTCACCGCAAAAGTCCGACCCGACGGGACCTACACGGTTGGCGGCCTGGTGGCTGGCACCTACTACCTCAATACCACCAGCACCATCTTCCGCGACGAAACCTATCCGGATATTCCCTGCATCCTAGATGGATTTGGTACCTGTGGGACGATTGGCATGCCGATCGAAGTGCGCCAGGGCGAGCTGGTGAGGGGAATCGACCTCTCGCTCAACCGGCTTGGCACCATCACCGGCACCGTTCGGGCGGCCGGATCCGGGGAAGGACTTGCCGGAATTCAGGTGGCTGCATCCCACTATCGCCATGGTTTCTCAGCGCTGGCAATCACTGACGCCACCGGTCGTTACCAGTTTGTTGGCCTGCAGGCGGGCGATTACTCCCTGAAGACGTCCAACTCGGATGGCTGGATCGATAAGCTTTACGACGACATCCCCTGCCCCACGTTGGATTGTGGCGGAGCCAGCGGCGAGATGCTGCGGGTGGCGCTCGAAGCCACGGTCGACGACATCGATTTCACCCTGGACCGCGGTGGCAAACTCACTGGCAGGGTGACCGATCGCACCACCGGCCAGCCGCTCCTCGGGGCCTCGGTCCGCTTGGATCGGCAACCGGATGCCACCCTTCCTATCCCCTTCACGACCGACTTCAGCATCGACCCGACCGGCCAATTCCTGGCGAACGGTTTACCTGCCGGAACCTACTTTGCGCGGGCTGGCTCGATTGGCTATCGGCAACAATCTTACTGCCCGGCTGGCGGTTGTGGCGCCAGCGGGGCGCCGATCGCAGTTGAACTGGCAGCGACCACTTCCGGCATCGACTTTCAGCTCGCACGGCTCAGCACGGTCTCCGGGACGGTCCGCACGGCGGACGGTCAGCCCCTCGCTGGGGTCCAGATCTTGTTGCGCCGCGTGGACAACCAGCTCAACCTGGTCGCAACCACCAACATTCGCGGTCAATACCAGGTCGAGAGCGTCACTCCTGGGGCTTACACTGCCGTTGCGGATGGCGAACCGGATTTCACCCGCGAGCTTTACCCCAACATCCCCTGCTCGCCGGCTTGCGACCCGAACCTGGGCACCCCGATCGAGGTCGCGACCGGAACGCATGCCAACGGTATCGACTTCACCCTCGAACCGAGGTCGACGTTCGCCATCTCAGGCACGGTGAACGACGCCGTCACCGGCTCGCCGGTGGAAATCGCGACGATCACCTTGTGGAATTCGGCCAGAGAGGTGGTCGGCGCCACCGGCCCCAGGGCTACCGGCGAGTACGCCTTCACCGGGCTGACCGCAGGGACCTACTTTGCCACCGCCGCAAGCCCCCGCCATGGGGGTGAGCTGTTTGCTGACATCCCGTGCCAGAATCCCAGCGACGCGCAAAGCTGCGACGTGCTGACGGGAACGCCGATTGTGGTCGGGGCAGAAGGCAAGGTGAGCGGCGTCGACTTCCTGCTTGAGCCCTACGGCAAGGTGGTGGGACGGGTGCTGGCTGCCAACGGCGGTCAGCCGCTCCGCGGCATTCGGGTTGAGGTCGTTTTTCCTGGAGGCTTTGAAACCAGCGCCACCGAGACCGACGCTCTGGGTCACTACGAGATCGCACACGTCCCGCCGGGCGCGGCCTTTGCCGTCGCCCGCGGCCGTTTCAGCGGCTACGAGGACGAGAGCTATGCGGACATTCCCTGCCCCCGTGCCTGCGACCCGACCACCGGGACGCCGATTGAACTCGCACTTGGGCAAACCGCCTCCGGCATCGACTTCACCCTTGAAGCCTTGGGCCGGGTGCAGGGTTCGGTCACCTGGGAACAAACCGGCGCTGCGATCAGCGGTGCGACCGTGACTTTCTGGAACGCCAACGGCACGCAGCGGGTCGGGTCGACAACCACCACGTCCTTTCTTGGCCGCCGGGGAACCTACGAGATTGCCCTTCCACCCGGCACCTACCTCGCGACCACGAAACCTTTCCAGTACCTGGGCGAGCTCTACAACGAGCTCCCTTGCCCCAACGGAAATCCCCGCTCTTGTGACCGAACCAGGGCCACCCAGATCGTGGTGCGGCGTGGAGAAATCACTCCGAATATTGATTTCACCACCCGCCGCGAGACCGGGATCAGCGGTCGGGTTCAAAGCGAGACCGGCAGTGGCCTGGTGGACGTCCTGGTCGATTTTTGGAATGCCAACGGCGAGCTGGTGGCCACCGCCGTGACGGAGCAGGAGGGTTACTACAGCCTGACCCTCGCGCCCGGCACCTACTACGCCTCGACCGACAACCCCTACAGCGCCGCCGACGAGGTTTATGCTGGCGTCGCTTGCCCTCTGGGGTCCGCTGCCACTGGCCGCTGCGACCCCCAAAGCGGTACCCCTATCGTGGTGCAGTCCAGCAAGGTCGCCTTCGGGATCAACTTTGTGCTCGCGGGGGCTGGCGACGGGACCTGTTTTCCTGGCCCAAATACCTTGTGCCTGAACGAAAACCGGTTCCGCGTCGAGGTCTTGTGGCAAGACTTTGCGCAGCAAACCGGCGCTGGCACGGCCGTCC
>CAZCOV010000477.1:0-3853 GCA_964499975.1 uncultured Thermoanaerobaculia bacterium | reverse complement strand
GACCCCACGCCCCCTGCCAGTCGTCGATTTGCGCGGTCTCCGCGAGGTGCCAGCCACTTCTCAGGAGGTGCCAGCCACTGCTCGAGCGGTCTGGCAACGGCTGGCAGACGCTGAAGCCGGACGGCCCTTTGATCTCCAACGAGGTCCCTTGCTCCGCTGCTGCCTGGTGCGCAATACGCCAGAGGACCACCTGCTGCTCTTCACCTTGCACCACATCATCTGCGATGGCTGGTCGATGGGCGTGCTGGTCCGCGATATCGCAGAGCTTTACCGCGCGCGGGTTGCCGACGAGCCCGCGAACCTGGCCAAGCTGGCGGTCCAGTACGCCGACTTTGCTGCGTGGCAACGGGAATGGCTCACTGCAGAAGCCAGTGAATCGACGGTCGAAGGGTTTGCTGGCGGTGAACTGGAGCGCCAGTTGGCCTACTGGCGGCAGCAACTGGCGGGGGCACCTGCAGTCCTCGACCTGCCCACCGACCGCCCCCGTCCGCCGGTCCGCCGCCAGCGCGGCGACCACCGCCAACGCAAGTGGAGCGCCCCCCTGAGCACAGGCCTCAAACAGCTGAGCCAACGGCAAGGGGCGACTCTGTTCATGTCTTTGCTGGCAGCTTGGGCAGCCCTGCTCGCCCGCATCTCCGGGCAAAATGACATTGCGGTCGGTTCGCCCATCGCCGGCCGCAGCCGGAGCGAGACGTTTGACCTGATCGGCTTTTTCGTCAACACCCTGGTCCTCCGCTGCGACAACACAGGAAACCCGTCTTTCAGCCAGCTGCTGGCCCGCGTGCGCGAGATGGCGTTAGGTGCTTACGCCCATCAGGCCGCCCCCTTCGAGCGCTTGGTCGAGGAGTTGGCGGTCGAACGCTCGCTCCACCACGCGCCGCTGTTTCAAGTGATGCTGGTGCTGCAAAACGCGCCGATGGCTTCGGTCGAGTTTCCTGGCTTGCGCCTTAGCTTCTTGCCGCAGACCACCGCCACCGCCAAATTTGATCTCCTTCTCGCGGTGGCAGAGGGCATGGATCAACGGTTGGCGCTGACCCTTGAATTTGACACCGACCTCTTCGACCCGACTACGGTCGAGCGCCTGCTCGGGCACTTCGAGCGCATGTTGTCGGCCGTGGTGACGGACCCTGCGGTGACCCTCTGCGAGTTGCCGCTGCTCAGCGCGGCGGAACGCCATGCCTTGCAAACGGAGTGGAACGATACTGCCGCCGCATCGGGTTGCTGCTGTCTGCCCCGCAGTTTCGCCCGGCAAGCCGAACTCAGCCCGGGAACACTGGCCCTGGTCTTTGCGGACCATCAGCTGAGCTACCTGGGCTTGAACCAGCGCGCCAACCAACTGGCCCACCTGCTGCAAGCGCGGGGGATCAGGCCCGAAGTGCGGGTGGGCATTTGCGTTGAGCGCGGGGTCGATATGGTGCTTGCGGTGCTCGCGGTGCTGAAGGCCGGCGGCGTTTGCGTCCCCCTTGACCCAGCCTACCCGGCTGAGCGCCTCGCCTTCCAGCTCGCCGACTCGGCTGCTCTCCTCCTTTTGACCCAGGACCCTTTGACCCGGTCCCTGCCCGCCCTCGCTACCCACCCAGGGAGTGCACTGCTCCGACTCGATACCGATCGTCCGCTGTTGGCTCCCTATCCTACGGCCAACCCGAACGACCAACTGCTGCCCGAAAACCTCTTCTATGTGATCTACACCTCGGGTTCGACCGGTCGTCCCAAAGGCGTCGAGTTGCCCCACCTCGCGCTCCTCAACTTGCTCGCTTGGCACCAGCGCGCTCAGCTCGCCGCCCTGCGCACAATGGGCTTTGCCTCGCTCAGCTTCGACGTCTGCTACTACGAGCTGTTCGCTGCCTGGATTACGGGTGGCACCTTGTTCCTCGTCTCCAGCGACCTCCGCCGCGACATCCCTGCCCTGGCCCGCAACTTGCGCGAACAGCGGATCGAGAAGATGATTTTGCCCGTAGTGGTGCTCCACCAACTGGCGGCGCTCTTCGCTGACCAACCACTGCCGGACAGTCTGCGCGAAGTCGCCGCCACAGGCGAGCAACTGCAAGTCACGCCCGCGGTCGCAACGCTGTTCCAGCGACTGCCCAGAAACCTGCCGCTCGACAACCTCTATGGTCCGTCGGAAAGCCATGTGGCTACGGTCCACCGCCTCCATCAGCCGTCTTCCAGTTGGCCGTACCAGCCGCCGATCGGCCAGCCGATCACCAACACTCAGATCTACCTTGTGGGTCGGCGGTTGGAGTTGACGCCGCAAGGAGTGCATGGGGAGCTCTGCATCGGTGGTGCTGGTCTTGCCCGCGGCTATCAGCGGCGGCCTGGGCTGAGCGCTTGGAAATTCATCCCCAACCCCTTGGGCGCTCCGGGTTCGCGCTTGTACCGCACGGGCGACTTGGCCCGCTGGCTGCAGGATGGCACGCTGGAATATCTCGGGCGCAGCGACCAGCAAGTGAAGGTTCGCGGATTTCGCATTGAGCTGGGTGAGATCGAAGCCGTGCTCGCGGAGCATCCGGCGGTGCGCTCGTGCGCGGTGACGGCACGCGAGCATCGATTAGTGGCGTTTGTTGTGCAAAACGACGAACTGCCAGGTACTGGAGTGCTTGCGGGACTACGTCACCACCTCCGGCAAAGGCTCCCCGACTACATGGTCCCGTCGCTACTGCTCGAAGTTGCGGCCTTACCCCTGCTCCCAAGCGGCAAGGTGGATCGGCGGGTGCTGGCGCAGATGCCGTTGCCGGAAGAGAGCGCGGGAGGATATGCGGCGCCGCGGACCCCAAGCGAAGAGATTCTCGCTGGGATTTACGCAACCTTGCTCGGACGTGAGCGGGTGGGGGTCCACGACTCGTTCTTCGAGCTGGGCGGTCATTCCCTGCTTGCGACCCAAGCGATCGCGCGCATCCGCGAAGCCTTTGGCGTCGAATTGCCCTTGCGGGACTTGTTCGAAGCGCCGCAGATCGACCGGCTGGGGGAACGGATCGAGGCAGCGCGGCGAATGGGCCGAGCCCACCCAGCGCCACCACTTCTAGCTCGTCCGCGGGGTCGCGCTCTGGAGCTCTCCTTTGCCCAACAGCGTCTGTGGTTCATTGACCGCATGGAGCCTGGACGCGCCACCTACAACATTCCAGCTGCCGTGCGCCTGCAAGGGCCCCTCGACGTCACCGTGCTCGAACGGGCGTTCAGCGAACTCGTCCGGCGTCATGAAGCGCTGCGCACCACCTTCACAGCAGACGGTGGAGTCGCGTGTCAGGTGATCCACCCGTGGACCCCACGTGCCTTGCCGGTCGTCAATTTGCGCGGTCTCCGCGAGGTGCCAGCCGATTCTCGAGCGGTGCCAGCCGATTCTCGAGCGGTGCCAGCCGATCCTCAAGCGACCGCTTCTCAAGCGGTCTGGCAGCGGCTGGCGGACGCGGAAGCTGGGCGTCCCTTCGACCTCGAACGCGGTCCCCTGCTGCGCGTCTACCTGTTGCGGATCCACCCGGAGGATCACCTGCTGTTGCTCACGATGCACCACATCGTGAGCGACGGCTGGTCGATCGAGGTGATGCTGCGCGAGATCACGGCGCTCTACCGCGGTGCCACCCTCCCCGCGCTCAGCGTCCAGTACGCGGACTTTGCGCGCTGGCAGCGGGAGTGGTTGGTCGGCGAGGTGCTCGACGCCCAGCTGTCCTACTGGCGCGAGCAGCTGCAGGACGTCCCACCGCTCGAACTGCCCACCGATCGTCCGCGTCCGCCGGTTTTGAGCCACCATGGGGCGGTCGTCACTGCGCAGCTGCCTGACTCGCTGGTCCAGGAATTGACCGCGCTCGGACGCCGCCAGGGTGCCACCCTCTTCATGACGCTCCTCGCTGGATTTGCT
>CAZCOV010000476.1:0-3859 GCA_964499975.1 uncultured Thermoanaerobaculia bacterium | reverse complement strand
CCGCCTTGCCGCGGCCCGGCTTGGCCGCGTTGCCGAAATTGGCCACGCCGACTACTTGACGTCCATCCTGGAATCTTTTATGCTTTTAAGGCATCAACGTACTAGAGTGCGCCATGAGCATCCAACAGCATAAGCACACAACAACAGCGGCAAGGTAGCAGCCCCACGCTTGCCTCGGAGGTCCTCTTGAACGGCCGCACAACCACGCTTTTTGCCCAGGGCACCTGCTTACTCGGTCTGCTTGCGCTGCCCCTGGGGGCCATGAATCCGCCCCCGGTCAACGACTCCTACGCCAACGCGATCCCGGTTACCGCCGGGATTTTTACCGGAACGACCGCTGGCGCCCTTCCCGATTTCGCTTCCAACTGCCATGAGCTGGCGCCAGATGTCTGGTTCCGCTCGACCCACCAGGATCCAAGCCCGCTCTATGCCGAGGTCCTCGCCACCGATTTCACGCCAGTGCTCGCGCTCTATAGCGTCGCTCAAGATGGGGGTCCCGACCTTGAACGAGAATGCTACAGCTCGCGCGAAAGCGGTGTGACTGCCCTCGCCTTGCGCGACACCGAACTGCTGCAAGTCAGCGGGCAGGGCGGCGCCGCAGGACACTTTGAGCTGCGGGTCGGGGCCGGGGGAGGCCTCGCGGGTGTGGTCCAGAGCGCGCTTTCCGGTACCCCACTTGCCGCTGTCAAGGTTCGGGCCTGGTCGTCAGGCTATTGGCGGCCCCCGACCCTCACTGACGCAACCGCACACTATCGCGTAGAGCCTCAGCCCCCAGGCGACTCTGCCGTGTGCACGCAAAATGACCAGGGCTTCATCGATGAAGCCTGGGACGGCGCCGAAGGCATCCCCTGTGCAGGACGCTGTCTCTACCAAAGCCTCGGCACCCGGGTGCCCGTACATCTTGCTGAGGAAACCGGTGAGATCGACTTTGTTCTCCAGGCCGGTGGCGAAATCACCGGCACCGTCACTGATCAAGACAGCGGAGCACCTATCCCTAAGGCGCTGGTGCGGATTCATAACGTTGAATTTACTTTTCAACTGGAAGATATCACCGACACGCACGGCCGGTTTCGGTTGCGGGGTCTGCCCTCCGGCAGTTACTACGCGGTCGCCATCTCAACCAGTCATGCGGACCTGCTCTACCCGGACCAGCCATGCCCAAACGGCGTCTGCCCCTATCCCGCGGGAACCGCCGTTGTTGTGGAACCTGCAGACGTCATTGCGCTGGAGTTCGTCCTCCCTCGCCGCAGCGCCATCGCTGGTCGGATCACCGCAGCCACCACGGGCATGCCGATCGGAAGCGACGTGACCTTGACCGCCACCGATACCAGTGGGTGGTCCACCTGGGCCCCGGTCGAAGCGGATGGCTCCTACGTGGTCGGCGGGCTCGATCCTGGGCGCTACAGCCTCAGGACCCATAGCGCCCTCTTTCGCGATGAAGCCTATCCCGGTGTCCCTTGTCCGCGCGGTTTAAGCTGCGCGTCGGACGATCCCATCGAGGTCGGTTTCGACCAGGTGGTGAGCGGGATCGACCTCGCACTCAATCGTCTCGGTACCATCGCTGGCACGGTCCGCGCCGAAGGCTCTGGGCAAGGGCTCGACTACATCGCAGTCGATGCGTTCCATCATCGGTTGGGCCATGCGATAACGGTGGCCACCGACCCAGAAGGCCACTACCAGATCACGGGTTTGCTTCCAGGCGACTACGTCCTCCGCGCGTGGGATCCCAATTTGTACTCGGCCAATGTGAACCCGGAGGTTTGGCTCACCGAAATCTACGGCGGAGGGCATTGCCCCAGCCCCTACTCGACCGAGTGCGACCTGACCCGCGGCGAGGTCGTCTCCGTCGCCCTCGACAGGGACGTCCACGGCATTGACTTCTCTCTCGATCTGGGGGGACGCATCACCGGCACGGTCACCGATCTTGCAAGCGGCCAGCCGATTGCCGGGTCCGTCTTCCTCCGCGAGGTCACCGCGCCGGACACCACCTACTACAGCGCCAGCGAAAGCTCGGGGCAATTCAGCTTTGTCGGAATCCTCCCAGGAACGTACCAGGCGCGCGTGGTGGTCTTGGGCTATGACGAACAGCCTTACTGCCCCGCCAGCGAGTGTTCACCTGGCGGGACCTCGATCGCGGTGCGCTCGGGCGAGACGGTGACCGGGATCGACTTCCGGCTGCGGCGGCAAGCCAGCATCGCAGGGACCCTACGGGCCGCGGCCACCGGTCTGCCGATTGCCAACGCCGAGGTTCGAGTCCACAACCTCGACTCTTTCTCGAGCCAGACCTTCTTGACCAATCTTCGCGGTCAATATCTCGCCTTCGGCCTGGCTCCTGGAGCTTACGCGGTGAGCAGCGAACAGCAGCCAGACTTTGCCCCGGAACTTTACCCGGACATCCCCTGCTTGGGTCTCTGCAATCCCCAGCTCGGCACCGCAGTTGAGGTTGCGGCTGGGGCTGCAGTCACCGGCATCGACCTCGCACTCGATCCAGCTGCCGCGATTGCCGGCCAGGTCACCACCGCGACGGGTTTGCCGGTGGTTTCAGCTCGCGTTTTTGTGTGGAACGCTGAAGGCAGCCTGGTCGCCCAAGTCGTCACCCAAGCGGACGGCAAGTTCAAGGCCACTGGGCTTGGGGGTGGCACTCATTACTTCATCTCTGCCAGCGCTAGCGGCTACAAGACCGAACTGTTTGCTGACCACGCCTGCACGCAGGAGGTCTGGCCGTACTGCGACGTGCTGGCTGGAACTCCGATCGAGGTGCCAGCCGGCGGCTTGGTGACCGGGATCGACCTCACGCTCGAACCGTTGCCCAAAGTGACTGGCCGTGTGCAGGATGCCGAGGGTGCCCCGCTCGCGAATATTTTCGTCGAGCTCATCCGCCTGGAAGACCCGTTTTCGTCCATCTCGGCGCGCACGGATGCCGCAGGCCGTTACGAAATCAGAGCCCCAACCGGAACCTGGCGCGCGGTTGCCCACGGTTACCCAACCCACGAGACCGAGCTTTACCGCGAAATCCGCTGCCTAAATGCCTGTAACTTGCCTGCTGGGACGCCCATTGAAGTGGCGCTTGATCAAGGAGTCGCGGGAATCGACTTCACCCTTGAAGCACTCGGTGAGGTGCATGGCCAGGTCACTTGGGAAGAGGCGGGAGCGCCGATTGCTTACGCCACCATCACTTTCTGGACGCGCAACAAGATGCGCGCGGGTGCTACCACTTCTGCGGGCGATGGCGTCTACCAGATGCTACTTCCGTCCGGGACCTACTTCGCAACCCTGACCGGGCCGCCCGGCTATTTCGGCAAGCTCTATGACGATCTGCCCTGCCCCAACGGCGATCTCTCCGCTTGTGATGCAACCGGCGCGACCCCGATTGTGGTGCGCGCTGGCGACGTCACTCCCAACATTGACTTTACCAGCCGTCGTGGTCCCGGGATCAGCGGCCGAGTCAGCAGCGAACACGGCAATGATTTGCAGCAAGTGATCGTCGACGTTTGGGACAGCGCTGGCACCCAGGTGGCAAGCAGCTTCACGGATGAAAGCGGGTTTTACAGTGTCCACTTGATGCCCGGCACCTACTACGCTTCGACGGACAATCCCTACGGTGCTCTCGACGAGGTCCACGCAGGAATCACCTGCCCGGATGGTTCTGCCGCGACCGGCCGCTGCGATCCCACCCGCGGGACGCCGATCGTGGTGGCGCCGGAAAGCCTCGTCTCCGGGATCGACTTCATCCTCAACGGCATTGGTGACGGAGCTTGCGTCCCCAGCCCAGACACCCTGTGCTTGCATCAGGGCCGCTTTCAAGTCGAGGTCTTGTGGCAAGACTTTGCGCAGCAAACCGGCGCTGGCACGGCCGTCC
>CAZCOV010000475.1:0-3860 GCA_964499975.1 uncultured Thermoanaerobaculia bacterium | reverse complement strand
GGCGCCATGAAAGACGCGAGAAGGGCAGCTGCATGTGGAGCGCGTTGACGGACTCTATAGCTCAGCTGGCAGCCTGGTCAGGCTTCTTTCTGGGGACGATCGAGCTGCTGACCGCGGTGATGTCGCTCGGTGGTGGGGTCGTCATCCTGCTCTTGCGGCGCGAGATCTTGCCGGAAGAGCGTTGGGCCACCTATTTCGGCTGGGCGTTCATGGTGTTCGCCCTGCAATATTTTCCGCAGGCGCTTGCTGTGCGGATCTCCGCTCTGGCCACTCTGGGGTGGGACCCGAGTTGGTGGAACCCGGATTGGGGGGCCTTGGTCTATTGGGTTCAACGGGTTGCCCATGGGCTGGCGTCGCCAGCCAACAACCTGCTCTTTCTGGCCTGTGCCAATTCGCTCCTGGGCTACGAGCACCAGCCAGAGCCACGTGGATGGGTGGCCCGGCCCTGGCTCTCGGTCTTGTTCCGTCGCGGTGTCGCGTGGTTTCCAATCTCGCGGTTGGCCTGGTTTCTGGCAGCCATCACTCTGGTTGGCCAGTTCTGCCCCGATACCTTTGGGCAACGCCTGCCCGATGCGCTCTTTTCCGCAGCATGCCTGCTCAAGCTTGGCTGGGCGATGTACGTCAACTTTAGCCCCAGACGCCAGCCAGGGCTTGCCTGGATCTGCCTCTTTGGAGCCATGTCTTATGGCGGGGTGAATCTGATTTATTGCCTCAATCCCTTTCTTGCCCAAGCCCGGCTGTGGCCTGAGTTGACTTCAAGACTCCAAATCCAGCTCCAGCGGCTACCACCAGAAAGCGGTATGTTCGTGGAGCCCCTTCTGGCGTTCGACGGTGCGGCCTTCGCGATGGCTCTTTTTCTTAAGGTTTTCGTTTTTCTTGGGGCGCTCCTGCTGATCATAAAATGCCTGACTCTTTTTTCTCCATGGGAAACCCGTGAACAGCTTGGGGCAGTCCAGGACCGGCGCATTGAAGCGGTCGTTGCGCCTCGGCTAGTCAATGCGCTGGGACAAAGTGTGGCTGCGGACCGAGTTGCGATTTACTACCGCATCCCAGGGGTATTAGCCAACGAAATTTTCTGGTTGGCTTGGCAGCCGGGGTCTAGCCAGCCAATCCTATCTACCAAGCCCATGCCCGAGCCAACAACTCTGATCGGCCGTGTCCTTGCCACCGGGCAAGAAATCACGACCAGCGACTATAGAAGTGATCCAATTCTTCCTAACAGCTACGGAATTGACACGAAAACGCGAGCCTTGGTGGCAATTCCCATCTTCTATCAGGGTGCTGTGATCGGTGGCCTCCAACTTGAATGGAAAAGCCCAAGCCTTTTCACTGCGACCACGGTGCAGCGAATTCGCCAAGTCGCCGATTTGCTGGTACCAGTTCTGGCTGCGCGCAGAAAACTGTTGGCTCTCGATCAGTTAAGCCGAAGACTTCATCGGGTCAGGAGTAGTGCTCTCGGATGGGGAAGAGAATCCGTCTCTGAGATGCTCCAAATTATTCAAGATGTCCTGGCATCAATGGCCATCGGACTTCACCTGACATCGGGCTTCCGGACAGTCGTAATGGTTTGCACCGATGCTGGGGATACTCAAATTTTGCCTGAGTCCACGACCGAATCGGCGCTTCAAGCATTGCTCGCCCCGTCCGCGACAGGGCAAGACACCGGGTCAAAGCCGGATATCTTTACGTTTAAACTAAAAACCCAGACCGGCCAGACGGAGAGCCTTGTGGGCCAGCTGCTAGTTGCAGTTCCTGGTGGGAAGGACCCTAAAGATCGGCCGGCGCTGGTGACCGATTTCCTCTACCGCAAGACTGTCGCCTCCCTGGTCGCCGACACCCTGCTCGAGTTCATTCAAGTGCGACTCGATGCTTGTCTGATCGAGTTGCAAGCGAAACTCAACTCCCCAGATGCTTTGAGCCCCAAGGGCTGGCAGGCCGCGCTCGAGATTGGAGCCAAAGAGGTGGGGCTGCTGTGGGCGCTTGGGGAGGTGCCCGCTGCCCATGCGGATCGGGAGATGACGCTGCTTGGCGACGAGATTGCAAAGGTGTGGGTTCGTTCAGCGCAAAACTGGCCTTCCAGTGGTGAGGAGAGCCTGCAGCTCAGGATTTCTCCTGCAGGTGAAAGCCCAGCCGTGCCGCCCCGGCTCTTGCGTTTGAAGCTTACTGCCGCACAGGGCTACTTGTGGCTCGGAGTGGCGCAGAGTAATTTCCACGATGAGTTGCAATGGCCGTCACCCTGGAAGCGTTTTCTTTTTCGCCTTGCTGATGTCGCAGACGCAGCCTGGTTGATCCGTGAAAGGCAGCGCCTCGAGGCGGTGGCTGGGCAGGTGATCCGCATTGCAACCCGGGCCGAGAGCTCGCGGCTGTGGCGGCACGAAGGTGGCAACCTTGCAGCCAAATTTTCCCTCGCGACAGAAAGGGTTAAGGTCGCGCTCAAGAGAAATGACCTCACCGAAGCCGCACGCCAAGTCGCAGATTTGAAGGAAATTGCTGGCCGCTTTACACAGCTGGCAGCTGCATTCAACAAACCCACTCTGGCAGACGCCCGCTCGGTGATTCCGCTCCATGATCCCTTGGTCCTGCTCGGGAATCTCTATCAGACGGATCTCAAAGCTCGCTTGATTGAGCTTGAAATTACCGACTCCAGCCTAGAGGTCCTCATGCCATTTGAGGTGGTCCTTCTGGCGCTCTATGAGCTGGTCACCAATGCTGCCACGGCGATCCAAACCGGCGGCTCGATCCAGATCGAAGCGGAAGATATTGGCAGCGAGATCCTCTGCCATGTGACCAACACCGGCCCGGAAATCGACCCGTGCATTCGCGATCGCATCCTCGAACCCGGCACCACGACGAAAGCCGAAGGCGGAGGATGGGGCCTCGCTGAGATCCGATTTGCGCTCGCGCGCGATGGTGGCAGCATCGAACTCGCTCACTCCACCCCCGGAGACACCCGCTTTACGCTCCGTTTTCCCAAGCCCAGCTCCGTAGAAAATTCAATTTGGAAACCCGACCAACCCGATCAAGCCCGCGGAGGTAGCCGATGGATGAACCAAAAAAGATATTGATCCTGGATGACGATGATGATCTGCGTAAGATCCTGTGCCAGACCTTCTGGGATTACGGCTTTAAAGTCTTCGACGCAGCCACCATTCGGGAAGCGCAGGCGATCTTCGAAGCACAAATCGCGGCTACCGAACCTGCTACCAACCCCCTGGACGTGCTCGTGCTCGACATGCGGCTCCAGGAGCCAGGAACAGGAGCGGACTTCGGCATCTGGGTGCGCCAGCAGTGCGACACTCGGCGGCTGTGGCCGTCTGAAAATCTGGTTCTCTCAGCCTATCTGGAGCCGGCCTACCTCCATCGCGCGATCCAACTCGGCGCAGCCAGCTATTTGAACAAGATGAGCATCCAAACTACCATCCTGATCCGCCATGTTCGAGCCCTCGCTTTGCGCCGTGCCTTTCGTGCCGAGCGGCCGGACCTGACGGAGCGTCTCCACCAGATCGCCTCCGAGGTCAGAAGCCGGCCTGAAACCATGGACCGTTTTTGCCTGGAAATCCTCTGCCCGGAGCTCATGGCAGCACTTGGCAATCGGTTCCTGGTCGTACTGACGGATGAGGCAGGTACCCGTGGGTTTGCGAGCTTCCTGCCCGGCGCTCGCCGGGGTCCTTGGTACGATCAACTTCAGGCTGCAATTTTCAACAATCTTGCGGCGTCCGAGCCCTTTGTGACTCGATCACCGGCTGACCTCCCTCCCAATCCGGATGAGGTCGGAGCGATCCTGGCTGCTCACCCTGGTACGACGTTCATCCGGCTAGCGGCCACCAGCGAAGTATGGCTTGCCCTGGGCCTGATCGAGG
>CAZCOV010000474.1:0-3860 GCA_964499975.1 uncultured Thermoanaerobaculia bacterium | reverse complement strand
GAAAACTCGCGCCGGGATGGGCCTTTTTTGAAAGCCGTGGGCTGGCAATTCCGTGAACCGATCCAGCGTCTGGAGGAGCAAAGGCGAATAGAATTCGCGAATGGTGGCGGTCTCGAAGAGATGAGGTTGCTGATCCAAAAACAACATCGAGATGAAGCTTGGAGGCGGCGAACGCTGGTCGTCTTTGACAGCGATGCCTTGGCACCGGGGAGGCCCAGTCGCGCTAGCACGGACTTGCAGCGACAATGCCAACGAGCTCGGATCCGGTATCATCAGCTAGTGCGGCGAGCCGCTGAGAACTATCTTCCAGCAGCAGCGCTCGCCGCGTGGGCAGAAACCCTTGCCCCCACTGCGGGCCGCGAAAAGCAGCTGCGAAAGACTCGTGTCTTGGACCGTCTCGAAGCAGCACAACGCTTCCACTTCAACATGAAGTCCGGACTCGATGGTGACAGCAGCCGCCCTGATTGCCAGCTCGGGAAGGCGCTATTTGCAAAACTCGACCCTGCAACGCGAGAGGCACTGCGAGAAGGGTTTGGCCGCAAGATCAGCGACTTGTTCGAAGACTTCAAGCATCCCAGTTGGCCGCGTTGGCTGGCCGATGACGGTCAGGACGCTGAGATGGAGCAGCTCTTTAGCGCCTTGCTGGATTGCGCGTGAAGCTTGTCAACTTTTCGTGAGGCCGTTTTGCCATGAGCACGACTACGCCATCTTATATCGCCGAGCCCCAGATTCAGCGACTACCACAACTCGTCCGTGAAATCGCTGACGGATTCATTCAGGTTCCCCGTTTTCAGCGCCCCATCGTCTGGACGGATGAGCAGCGCCTGGAGCTTATTCAAAGCATCCGCGAGGGAACCCCGATCGGGAGTATCCTGGTCTGGCGCACCAGCTTTCTCGAAATCCGTGTCTTTGACCGTCTTGGACCTCATGCCTTGCAGCAGCCCCAGGGCCGCGCTCATGTCTCCTACTTGCTCGATGGTCACCAGCGGCTCTCCACCCTCTTCGGCGCCCTGCATCCACTGCCAGCGGATCAGCCGCAAGACGATGCAGACCCGAACCACTGGCTAGTGTATTTCGATCTCGAGGGGGAGAATTTCTTGTTTGAGCCAGGTCGCGAGAAAGGCGACCGCCGCAAGCTGCTCCCCTTGCACAAGACCCTCGATGGCCGGCAGCTACTCGCCTTCCAGCGTGAACTCGATGGCTTTGAAAATCGCGATGAACTCATCCACCGCGCGGACGCTCTCGCCACCGCGATTCAGGAATACAAATTGCCGGTCATTCCGATCGTAACCGATGACGTGAACGTCGCAACCCGCACCTTCCAGCGCATCAACAGCGAGGGCACGCCCATGAACCACGTGCATATGGTGGCTGCTCTCACCTGGACGCCCGAGTTCGACCTCAACGAGCGCTTGTCGGCGGTCCGCGACGAGGTCCTCGCTCCTTGCGGCTGGGGTGGCTTTGAAGAGCGGCTGCTGCTCAGTGCCTGTAAGGTCACGCTGGGGTTGGACTTGCTTGAGGGAGATGCCGACGAGATTGCCAGGCAGATAAACGACCGCAAGGAAGTCTTGGAACAAACTGGAAAGCATGTGGCCCGTGCCGCCAGATTCTTGCGTGATCACTGCCACGTCGGCTCGCCAAAGCTCGTTCCCTACAGTTACATTCCCGTCATGCTCGCCGAGGCGTTCCGGCTCAATCCAGAACCCACAGAAGAAGTCCTGGCACAGCTCGAACGCTGGTTTTGGTGGGTGTCTTATGCCTACTTCTCGATCGGCGTCCACTCATCGCGCTTGCGCCGGGCCCTGGAGAAGGCCCGTGCCCTTGCCGCAGGTCGGCTGACCGACCTCGAACCGCTGGAGCACCTGGATCCCCTGCCAGATCGCTTTGACTTTCGGCTGGGGCGCTGCAAGTTGCTCGCGCTGTTGCTGGCCCGACAGCACCAGACCCGCAAGCAAGCAGGAACGGTTGATCCGTGGCTCGACGACGCGGACCGCTTGCTCGCCGATCGCGGTTATGAGGCGTTGCAGAGTCTGTTCACCCGCAAGGAGCTGGACCCCAAACGGCTGAGCTCTCCGGGGAACAGGGTCTTGATTGCGGCGGACCGGATCGACGCGTTGCGCCGCACTCTCGACACCGAAAACGACGAGGAAGTTCAGGGGTTGGATTGTCTTGCCATTACGGAGGACGCGTGGCTTCAGTTTAAGACCGCGAAAGAAGGCGAAGGCGCAGCCAGCTTCGTCAAGCAGCGGCAGAAAGACCTTGAAGCGCTGGAAACCGAGTTTGGACGCGAGCAAGGCTTCCTGCGCTGAAAGCCCCACCCTGGCTAACCTCGAACCGGCCCACCCCCAACCCCACGGAACTCGTTCTAAGGCGTATACTTGCCCCGCGGATTTGCGGTAGCTAACCGCGAGTCCCAACAAGGAGGAAGCATGTTGCGTCAACGTCTTTGCCTCGGCGTCATCTTGAGCTTGGCTTTGCTGGGGTCGGGGTGTGCGACGACTGCCAAAGTCTCCCAATTCGAGTCGTTTGCGTCCGCGGGTTCGCAGTATGCCGAGGCGGTCGACCAGTTGCTGGCTGCGGCGGGCACGACCTTGGTGGATACCAATTCCGACAAGTTGCTGCAAACCGCCAAAGACTTCCCCGGCAGCGTGACCGAGGATGAGCTGAAGAAACAGGACGGGGCGCTGCGGCAAAACCTCGATGCGATCGACTTGCTCAGCCGCCAGGTCAGCCTGCTCGCCGACTACTTCACGGCCCTGGCTGCGCTCGCCACCTCCAAGTCGCCGGAGTCTTTTGGCGCTGAGCTGCAAACTACGGCCACTTCCCTGAGCAGCTTGAGCACCGCGCTCGGCAGGTCGAGCCTCTTCCCCCAAGGCGCCGACGTCGGCGGGCTGGCTCAAAACGTCGGGACCTTGGCACTGCGCGGATTTCAAGGGCGCGCACTGGAGCAGGAGCTCAAAGCGCGCAAGGAGACGATCGCCGTGATTTTGCGCTTGCAACGGGAACTCTTGGCCGTGCTCGAAGCGCAAGTTCAAAGCGACCAACAGTTTACGCGGGATCGTCAGTATGAAAGCGAAGTGGTGGCGCCGCTGGTCGCGGGGGATCTCAGCAACCCAGACGGCTGGAAAGCCAAACGCCGGGATTTACTCGCGGAGGCACCGCTGACCGAGCAGGTGCAAAACGCGCTCAGCGCCGCGCAGAAACTGCAAATCGCGTGGGCCAAGCTGCTCACCCAGCAACTCACCCCCGCGGATATCCAGTCCGTGATCACGGACCTGGAACCGATCCTCGCCAGCCTGGCGACGCTCAAGAACAAGCCTGCTGCCACACCGCCGCCCAACCCTTGAGGTGGACGCAACCCTTAACCTAGCTTTTGCCCAAAAGATCATCTTATGGCCAACGGACAACCCCAGACTCCGCCCCCCACCCCGCTCACCGAGCGCGTCACCAAAACCGGCCTCTTGGCGCAACTCCGCGCGCTCGAACGGCAGCTCTATAGCGCCGATGTGGTCAACCAAGTCAAGGCGCAGTTCAAGGACCAGCCCGACCAGCAGATCGCTTTTGCCCAAAGCCGCCTCCACCTCACCGCCACGATCGCCCAGCTCAACGCCACGTTGATGAGCGAAATCCAAGACGAGCTCGCAGCCCAGGCCACGGCTTTGCAAGCAGGTATCAACAACTTGTCTGCAGAACTCGATCGGCTCGACGAGGTGGCAAACTGGGCGCAAGCGGTCAACGGCATCCTCACCACGCTCGGCAAGGTGATTTCGATTTTGTGAGGGTCGCGCAGCCGAGCGGCGAACTTAGGGTCGACGCATCAATAAATTCACATTTCTGGCGCCCAGATTGGGGCCAGATGC
>CAZCOV010000473.1:1857-3940 GCA_964499975.1 uncultured Thermoanaerobaculia bacterium | reverse complement strand
TATCCTGGGCATTCTTCTCAGCCTGGTGGCGATATGGGCCTCCCGCGGCGACCCATCCCTGCTGATCGTGATGACGCCCAATCTCGCCGCCCTGCTGTTCGTGCTGACGGTCGGCATGTGTACGTTCGCGGCGATCTGCGCCATCTTCAAGGTGATCCGCATCGATCCGGCCGTCGTGTTCAGCCGCTGAGGAGACCGAGCCATGGCAGAACAACCAATGCTGGAAGCCAAGGGCATCGTGCAGTTCCTTGGCGAAGGCGCGGCCCGGGTGCGGGCGCTGAAGGGCGTGGACCTCGACTTGCTGCCGGGCGAGCTGACGCTGCTGATGGGCCCGTCGGGCAGCGGCAAGACCACGCTGCTGTCGATCCTGGGCTGCATCCTGACGCCCACCGAGGGCAAGCTGACCGTCGCCCGGCACGAGGCGACGGGCCTCAACCCCGAGGGCCTCGCCGACCTGCGCCGCAGGCACGTCGGCTTCGTGTTCCAGGCCTACAACCTGGTGCCGACGCTGACGGCCACGGAGAACGTGATGCTGGCGCTGCTAGTGGTATTCGCTCCGATTAAAGGCGCCATCCTAGCAGCGTTTGTGTTGATCGTAGCGGATCTGGTCACCGGGGTGGTCGCTGCCAAAAAGCGGGGGGAGAAGATCAAGTCTGCCGGGGTTAAGCGTACGGTAGGAAAGATTTTACTTTACGAATCGGCTATTTGCGCCGCCTTCCTGTGTGAACAGTACCTCACCGGGGATTTATTCCCCGCCTGCAAGATGGTCACCGCGTTGATCGGCGTAGTAGAACTCAAGTCGGTGCTGGAGAACCTCGACAGCATCAATGGCGGCGGAATGTTTAAGTCCGTTGTAGATCGTCTCGTTCAAGCTCAGAAAGAACCCCCCAAATGAAAGCCATCCTCGTCGCCCTGTTCTTATTTTTCGTGCCTATTAGCGCCAACGCGATTCATATCGTCAGTAAAGACGCCAAGATCGACATCACCACGAACAAGATCTCCCACATCAAGGGCGGTATTGATCCCATCAGCACCCTGGTGTATTTTATCGAATGGCAGGTCACCGAGAAATTGAGTGGGCCTAGAGTGGTCCTCATTGACTCCCCCGGCGGCTATGTCGAAGCCGGCAACCAAATCATCGAAATGATGATGAAGGAGCAGGAGGCAGGCATTAAGCAGATCTGCGTGGTTCAGGGGATGGCTGCCAGCATGGCGTTTAATATCCTGTCCCACTGCGATGTGCGGCTTGCGGAGGCGCCGTCGAGGCTGCTGTTCCACAAGGTCGCTATCGGTCAGCTTGACCCAAGCATTCGCGGTACGGCAAAGACGCTTCGCATGATCGCAGACGAGCTGGACAAGGTCGACGCGCCGCTGGCCGAGTTTAACGCTAAGGCGCTCAACATGTCGCTTATGATCTACAACAAGCTGGCCGAGGGCGACTGGTGGTGGTCGGTGCCAGAGATGATGGAACTTAAGTATTTGAACGGAATCGCGGAAGTTAAATGATTTCTCTTAAGGAGCTGAACCCTAAGGGCTACCCCGTAGACGCGTATATACAAGGGAACTTGGATAAGCTGCTTGCCGCCCTAAACGAGGTTCGCGCTCTTTGGGGTAAACCCATGACGGTGACTTCTGGGCTTAGGTCTCAAGCAGACCAGACAAGGATTAACCCCAAGGCTTCTAAATCTAAGCACTTGATCGGAGCGGCTGCGGATATCGCAGACAAGGACGGATCGCTTAAAGCGTGGCTCATCGCTAATCCTGAGGTTCTGAAGAATGCCGGCCTGTGGTGCGAGGCGGCTGAGGCGACCCCGGGGTGGTGTCACTTCCAGTGCCTTCCTCCCGGATCTGGGAAGCGGTGGTTCCTGCCGTAGCCTCTGCCTTTTCGATAAAACCCCTAAGAAGCGTCGGCAACCAGGAATCCTTGGGTTGTACTGTCTTGAGATAGGCTTCGATCTCATAAACCACAGTAGAATACTTTATCCGCCACTTTCCGCCAAGTTCTTCGGAATCACTTGTAGTCGAAGACGCATTCTGTTTCTCATGCGCTACATTTCCTGCGGTTTGTTCACTTTCGGAAACA
>CAZCOV010000473.1:0-1847 GCA_964499975.1 uncultured Thermoanaerobaculia bacterium | reverse complement strand
AAACACCTAGCGCGTCCAGCTGGCGGTTGATGTTCCGGTTGTACGCCTCAATCGCTTCGTCTACGAGCAGGTTGTAATCATCCGCCGGCATCGCTTCAGAGAGCAGTAGCGCCGATAGGTGGGGGAATGGGCCGCCCCACGCACCCAAGGCGGCGGCGTCCGAGATGAACTGGCGCTTGGTGTAGTTGCGCTTTTGCTTGCTCATTCCGTCTCCTTCCCCTCCAGGACGCGACAAGCGGAGCACATCCCGCCGCCGGGACGGCAAGAGCACGCGTTCCGAAGTGCCGCCTTCAGCTCGGCCAATTCGGCGCGGGCTTGGGTGAGGTCGCAGTATAGGTCCTCGATGCGTAGTTGCGCCTCTCTGTAGACCTGCTCGGCCAGCGGGTTGTGGCGTCGCTCCTCCCTCAGTGATTCGAACACCTCGTCTCGCTGGCGCAGAAACTCGTCGGCCTCTTGCTTCGCCTCATCCCGCTCCTTCACGGCCTGGGCGAGCTGCTGATGCAGGGCCTGAAACTCAGCGACCGTGCCCGGGTCTGGGCAACAGCGAGCGGCGTCGTGGGCGCTGTCCCATAGCCCGCTGCACTGACCACAATCATATTTAGTCGTCATAAGCCCTCCTTCGTCTCGTCGAGCAGGGCGCGCAGCTCCTTCTTCACCCAAGTTCTGTTCCTGGCGGTGTTCATCGCCTCTGTAACCAGCTTGAGCGAATCGTTAACCGCAGCGAGGTAACCCGCCTCCCAGGCGGCACACGCAGCGCCATCAACCCACCTCTCGGCGCTGCTCAGGCACTCCATGGTCGCATACTCCTCCGCTCGCTCGCGAAGGGTTTTGGTGGGCTTGGCGGTCATGGCGTGGGCTCCTTCTTTGGGAGGAGAGCGCCTTGCGCGATACGGACGACGTGCTTGTCGAGAAACCACTCGTCGTAACTACAAGCCTCGTCGAGTACGTCCCACTTCACGCAGATATCGCCGGGAAGCTTGAAATTCTCGACGACTACTCCGCGAGACTCGCCCGGCCACTCTAGTGTCGCTCCGACCGGATACCTTTCGCTACTCACTTCTCCCCCTTCCGTTTCTTCGGACGCTTGGGCATCAGCCGCACGATGGCGTACCGCTGTCCCTTGAACTTCACGCGGTTCATTATCTTCAGCCAGCGCTTGGCCTCCTCAAGCGTGGTGCCTTTTCTAGACCCGATATCCACAACCGCATAAATTGGTTTGCTCAATTCTTCTTTCTCCTCTTGGGCAGCGGGGCGCTAACGCCAAGTTCCCGCAGTCGTTCGTTGGCGGCGGACATCTCCCGCATCATGCGCAGGTTGTTGGCAGTTTCGCCTCGGTTCTCCAACCACTCACTCGAAACTCTCCGGACCCCACGCGGCGAATGGGTGCTCGGTGCCGAAATAAATCTCGTAAACACCTTTCATTCCGTTGGGGTAGAGCTTGGTCATGCGCTTGCGCCACGCCCACAGGGCGATTCGAATGATAAAGCCTTGATCCTTGAAAGCCTGGGACATCAGGTACAGCAAACACCGGCCGTTTGTGTCTTCCTTCGGCTGAAACATGTCGCCGATATACGAAATAGACGCCATAATCTGTCCCAGAGGTCCAAGGCGGCGACCGGCGCACGCTTTAACGAGCGGGAACCAGTAGGGTAGACGCCAAAACCAGTGTCCTCGGCTAGGACCGAACTGCCAAAAGTGCTTGCGACCATACTCCGCGACGTACTTAGCAAAGGGGAGGTCTAGCAGGTAGCTCGCCACCAGGATTCCTATGTAGTCGTCGTGGGCAGTCGGCTCCTTCTCTCCCGGATACCGGGAGAACTGCCCTTGGTAGAGCTGACAGGACTCAA
>CAZCOV010000472.1:0-3979 GCA_964499975.1 uncultured Thermoanaerobaculia bacterium | reverse complement strand
CGCAAGACCTGCGCTGGGTCGACTGGGACCGCTACAGCAACCGCCAGCAAACCAAAATGACGCTCGGCGGCCTGGTCGGCCATCTCGTGCTCGTCGGCGATCTTGCACCCTTGAGCGCGCTGCTGCGCACGATCGAGATTGTCCACGTGGGCAAAGGCGCAACCTTTGGCCTCGGGCACGTGCGTGTGACCACGGGCGCGTGACCGCGACGTCAGCCGCCGTCGACGTAACCCAAGGAACGCAACTCTTCGAGGATTTCTTGGCTGAGCGGGGCTGACGGTTGGACGGTGCTGCGGCGGTCGGCGAGCCAGCGTTCGAGGTAGCCGGCGAGTTTGGCTTCGGCTTCCAGGCCGGTGCCCGCGAGGTTGTGCTGTTGCTGGGGGTCTTGCCGCAAGTCGTAAAGGTACGCGCCGCTCGCGAGGAAAAGATGGCGTTCGAGCTTCATGTAGAGGAAATCCTCGGTGCGCACCATGGCGCCGGTTTTGGCCGAATGCTCGGCAAAAACTAAGCGCCGGTTCTGGTCCGGACTGCCGGGGACACCGGCCAAGATCTGCCCGTCGCCGGGCAAGGGCGGCAACCCTAAAGCGCGGAGCACCGTGGGGAAAAGGTCGAGGGTTTGCACCAGCTGAGGGAAGCGGCGCGGGGCGGCCGAACGCAACCCGGGCCAACGGATCAACAAGGGCACGTGGGTGGTCGTGTCCCACAACCCGGAGTGACGGAAAAAGACTTGGTTTTCGCCGAGATTTTCCCCGTGGTCAGCGACCAGGACCAGCAAGGTGTGGTCGAGCAGCCGACGGCTGCGCAGGAATTCGAGCAGGCGCCCGAGCTGCTGGTCGGTGTAGGCGACTTCGCTCACGTAGAGGTCGCGATGACCGCCGAGGACCGGATGGCTGTAGGCCACCCGCCGGGGTGTGCGGAACGGCGTCCACTGCGTGACCGGGAGCACTCCCGGCGGCTCTGCCGGACGGTAACCCAAGGCAAAAGGGTCGGGCGGAGTGTGTGGGGTGTGCGGGTCGAAGAGGTGCAGCCACAGGAAGAAGGGGCTTTCCCTCCGGTTACCGAGCCACGCAATGGCGGTGTCGACCGCGGTCTCGGCACTGAGCTGACCTGAGGGCGTGAAGTACTCGGCAAAGCCTTGACCCAGCCCGGATTGTTTGTGGCCGAGGTGGCGCGCTGAAAGCACGGCAGCGGTTTCGTAGCCAGCAGCTTGGAGCACTTCGGCCAAGGTCAGGTGGGCGTCGGGCAAAGGCGTGACGAGGTCGTAGACCCCATGGTTTTTGCCATAGAGCCCGGTCAAGATCGAAGCAAAGCTCGGGTTGGTGACGTTGAAGCTGGAAAACGCCTGCAGCCAGACGTCGCTTTCCGCGGCCAGCGCGTCCATGGCCGGGCTGGGGCTGGGGTCGCGGCCGTAAAACCCCAAGGCGTCCGCGCGGACGGTGTCGAGACCGATCAAGAGCAGGTTGGGCCGTTCTTTGTTCCGCGGGCCAGGATGGGTTTTTACTCGGCTGTAAACCGCGAGGCTGGCCCACACTACCTGCGGGGGTTCCGGGCCGCAGCCCTGACCCCGCGCCTGCGCGCTGGCCACGACCGTCACGCTCTGACCCGCATAGGGCGCGAGGTCGACGCTCACTTGGTCGCGCGCGGCTGGCGTGGGCGGATCTTCGGGCGGAATCGCTTCTCGGTGCAGCTCGGTTATGGCCGAGTCCGCGGTCCGCACGCCGATCAGGTAGTCGAGCTCACAGCCGGGCTGGCTGCGGCTCAGCGGTCGAAAAACCAAGAAGGGCTGCTGGCCGAGTTGGACGTCCCACTGCAAAAGGACGTCCGTGCTGGCTGCCAGGCCCTGCACCAGGCTGGCCAGCCGCTCATCGCCGGTCCGGCGCTTGCGCGGTCCTTCGCCGAGCGGGAAGAGGTCGGGTTGGGCTGCGAGGCTGCGCGGTGCGGTGCCCAGATTCTGCACTTTGGGTGGGCGCAAGCAGAGGTCGATGCGCTGCCAGCCCAACCGTTCTGGCGCGCGGTCACAGCTGAGCAAAACCAGGACGGACAGCCCGAGCAGCCCGGCACTCGTTTGCCCTGATGGACGCCTACCCAGAACCGGCAGCAGGTTCATTGGAGGTAGCCCAGGGCTTGCAGGTTGGACCGTTCTTCGCGGGTCAAGCCGATGCGGCGGACGGTGGGACGGTGGGCGGCCTGCTCGAGCAGCTGGCGCCAGCGCTGGACCAACCCTTTTTGCGTCGGGTCACAGGCTTGAAGCCGCCAGCTCGACCCCCAAGGGCCATAGCAAGCCTCTCCCTCATCCCAAGTCAGCTGGCGGAAGCTGGGGGTTTGGAAGCCGTAAAGTTGATCCGCGATCTTCATGTAGAGAGACAGCTGATGAAAGTGCGAGTCGTGTTCTTCCATGATCACATGGGAACGCCGTTCCAAGCCTGTGCCCCCGCGCGGATTGAGCGGCAAACCATCCTGAACCGGAATCGGCACCCCAGCCGCGCGCAAGATGGTGGGGAAAAGGTCGACCACCGACACCACCGCGTCGACCCGCCGTCCACTTTGTTGGTGGGGCCACTTGATGAGCAGCGGAACTGCGATCAATTCGGTGTCGAGGCGCGAGGAGTGCGAGAAGTAGCCGCCCTCACCCAACAGCTCGCCATGGTCCGCCACCGCGATGATCAGGGCTTCGTCGTAAAGCCCTGCGGTTTTGAGCGCGGTCAAGAAGCGGCCGATTTCTTGATCCATGAAAGCGACTTCAGCGCGGTAGGCGTCTTGCAGCACTGCCAACTCAGCAGGGTTGGGCGCAATTCTGCCCTCGACGATGTCGTCCCAGGCAGGGCTGGGCCGGCTGACGACTTGCACCCAAGGGCTGCCCGGCGGCATCTGGGCGAGCCGGCGCGGCAGGTCAAAGGCTTCTTGTTGCCGCGCTGGCGCATTGAACGGGTAATGCGGATCAAAGTAGTTCAAGAAAAAGAAAAAAGGCAAGGTCGGCCGGTCGATCACGTTGGGTTGGAGCAGACCATAGTCGTCGAGCAAAGCCAGAGCTTCGTCGGTCAGCTCGTCGCCGCGGGTTTCGAAGCCTTTGGGGTCGGTGTAAGCACCAAAGCCTTGGCCCAAACCAAAACGGAACGAGGCGAGCGTTCCTCCGGCAAAGCCGGCGGTCAGATAACCCGATTGGCGCAGGGCCTCGGCCACGGTTTGGAACGTGCTTTCGAGGTGATCTCCAGCCACCCCCGCGCTGTGCTTGGACGGGTAGAGACCGGTGAACATGGAGGCGTGAGCCGGCAGCGTCCAGGGCGCGGTGGAAAAAGCTTGGGTGAAAACCGTGGCCCGTTCGGCCAGCGCATTGAGCTGCGGCGTGACTTTGGGGTCGCCGCCATAAGCGGCCAGCATGTCCCGCCGGGTGGTATCTAGCGTCATGAGCACAATCGGCGGACGTTTCGCGGCTTCCGCCGGAATGAAGAGCGGTGCTCCCCAGAGAAAAAATGCAACAGCATCGCCTTCGCTCGCCAGCTGTAACCGGTCACTCCCCACCGGGACTTCGACCTCGATCACTTTTCGCGCATGGGGAGTGAGGGGAAACACGACCTCACTCAACCCCGGATTGATGCTGAACTTCCCGACGCTTTCCGAGGAGTTCTGGACCTTGGCGAGAAAGCGCCCTCCGCGGGCGCTCGGCAGCTGGACCTCGACTTTCTGCGCGCCGGAGAAGGCGAAGCCGCCGAGTTTCTCGCGGCCGAAAGACCCGGTCAGCGAGAACTGGAACAGATCGCTCAAGTAACGGAAACGGAGGAGGTGCTGGATCGGCAAGATGTGTTCCACTCCCGGAGTCCGATAGCCGATCAGCAGAAAGGAGACCGGCAGGGCTGGGGCGTCGTCCCCCGCGGACGGCGGCGGGACATGCTCCAGCACCAGGTAGTGGGTGCCGGGGTCGAGCATTGCCGGAGGGATCTCGACTTGAAATTCTGCGGTGTCGAGAAAGCGGCTGCGCTCG
>CAZCOV010000471.1:0-3992 GCA_964499975.1 uncultured Thermoanaerobaculia bacterium | reverse complement strand
GGGTGAGCGCGCCCCTGGGTTTTCTGCATCACTTGCCCGACGAAAAAGCTGAACAGCGCGCTCTTTCCTGCCCGCCAGGCCGCGACCTTGTCGGGGTGTTCGGCGAGCACTGCGGCAACAACGTGTGCGAGCACGTCGTCGGCGAGGGGCTCCCACCCTTGCTGGACTACGATCTCGTGGGGACGACCACCGTTTTGGAGCATCAGGGCCAGCACGTCTTTGCCCACTTTGGCGGTGATTTTGCCGGCATCGACCATGGCCACCAGCTCGCCCAAAGCTTCCCCCGAGACCGCGAGCTCGGCGAGGGGGCGGTCTTTGATCTCGCGGAGCAACTCGTTGATGATCCAGTTGGCTACGGTCTGTGGCTGGGCGTGGACGGTGAGCGCGCGCGCGAAAAAGTCAGCGAGTTCGGCCGATTCCGCGAGGCGCCAGGCGTCGTGGTCAGACAGCCCGAGGGTTTGGTAGTGGGCGAGCCGGGCTTGCTGTTCCGCGGATTGCGCCGTGCGCGCTGCCGTCGGGGTGGGAGTCAGCTCGCGCTGCTGGGCTTTGTGCGCGGCTTTTTTCGCGGTTTTTTCCGCGGCCAGCAGGTCACGCTCTTGCGCTTCAGCTTTGCCCGCCACTTTGGCCCAGGTATCGCGCAAGGTGACGGTGCGGTTGAAAACCAACGCGCCAGGACGGGAATCGACGCGGTCAACGCAAAAGTAACCGAGGCGCTCGAATTGAAAGGCCGCGCCCGGCGCACTCTCCGCCAAGCTGGGTTCGACTCGGCAGTTGGGCAAGACCACCAACGAGTCAGGATTGAGAAACTGGCGGAAATCGTCGCCGGCGGTGTCGGGCTGCTCGTGGGAGAACAGCCGATCGTAAAGCCGCACTTCTGCGCTGAGCGCATGGCTGGCGGCCACCCAATGGATTGTCCCAGCGACCTTGCGTCCATCCGGAGCGTTGCCGCCGCGGGTGGCGGGATCGTAGGTGCAGCGTACTTCCACCACCTCGCCGTCCGCGCCCTTGACCACGCCCACGCAACGCACGAGGTAGGCGTAGCGCAGCCGCACCTCGCGGCCAGGAGCGAGGCGGAAATAGTTGGGCGGAGGATCCTCCAGGAAATCGTCCTGCTCAATCCAGATTTCACGCGAGAACGGCAGCTCGCGGGAGCCTTCCTGCGGCACGTCATGGGGAAAGTACGGGGCGGTAAAGCTTTCGCTCACCCCGGCTGGATAATTCTCGATCACCACTTTGAGCGGGCGGAGCACGCCCAAGACGCGCGGCGCTTTGGCGTTCAAGTCGTCGCGCAAGCTGTGTTCGAGCAGCGCCACGTCGATCACGTTGAAAGTGCGGGCAATACCGATCCGTTCGCAGAAATTGCGGATCGCTTCCGGGGTGTAGCCGCGGCGGCGCAGGCCCGACAGGGTTGGCATGCGCGGGTCGTCCCAGCCCGTGACATGCCCCTCCTCGACCAGCTTGAGCAGTTTGCGCTTGCTCATCACGGTGTAGCTCAAGTTGAGGCGGGCAAACTCGATCTGGCGTGGGCGGCAAGGGACGGGGGTGTGCTCGATCACCCAATCGTAGAGCTCGCGATTGTTCTCGAATTCGAGGGTACACAGCGAGTGGGTGATCCCTTCGAGCGCGTCAGACAAGCAATGGGCGAAGTCGTACATCGGGTAGATCGGCCAGGCATCGCCCGAGCGGTAGTGATGCGCCTTGCGGATGCGGTAGAGCAGCGGATCGCGCATCTTCATGTTGGTTGCGGCCATGTCGATTTTGGCGCGCAGCACGTGGGTGCCATCGGCAAATTCGCCAGCGCGCATGCGGGCGAACAAGTCGAGGTTTTCGCTGATCGTCCGCTCGCGGTAGGGGCTCAAGCGTCCAGGTTGGGAGAGGGTACCGCGATATTCCCGGATTTCCTCTTCGCTGAGGCTGCAAACATACGCCAGGCCAACGCGGATCAATTCGATCGCGAACTGGTAGAGCGCGGCGAAGTAGTCCGCGGCATGGTAGAGGTGGGGGCCCCAATCAAAGCCCAGCCAGCGTACATCTCGCTGGATCGCTGCCACATACTCGGGATCTTCCGTCGTGGGGTTGGTGTCGTCGAAACGCAGGTGGCAAACCCCACCGAATTCTTGCGCGATCCCGAAATTGAGGCAGATGGACTTGGCATGACCGATGTGGAGGTAGCCATTGGGTTCGGGTGGGAATCGCGTCTTGATCGTGCGGTGCTTGCCGCTTTGGAGGTCTTGGATCACGATCTCGCGGATGAAGTCGCGGGCAGCATCTGCTGCTGGCAACTCTTCGGGGACTGCGGGATTCACGCCGTCAGCTGGGGTTTTCGTCGTCAGTTTCACTCTTTAGACCTCTTGGATGGGTTGGGTCGCAGCGCCTGCAGCAGCAGGTAGACCTTGCTTTCCGGTGGCGCGTCCGGCGTCACTACCAGCTTCAAGTGGCTCAAACAGCGGACGCAGTAGGTCGCGAGCGCTGGTGGGGCATGCGGCCAGCTAGACGGCTGCGTCCAGGGAGTGTCGTAGCCCGGCCAGGCAAAGATCGCGTCACGCTTTTCTGCTGAGCAAAGCCCCGTGCGAACCAAGCGTTCGAGGAGGTCCTGCCAGCCGAACTCCTTGGGGGGTTGCCGCGGGATCGCATATTCGAGGCCGATGCGCGGACTGATTTCGGCAGCGATGTCGAACGAAAGATGAAAGCGCTCAGCTTCGGCGGCCAGATGCGCGAGCCCGGCGATTTGCTCCGCCGCTGCAACCGACACCACTCGCCGCAGGTAGGCCACGGCAGCTGCTAGGTCAAAGCCGAGGAACTCCAGACGCACGGCGTCCGAGCGCGGGTGCAAGCTGAAGGCGTAAAGGAGACGGTATCCGGCAGGAAGTGTGGCAAGCGCGCGCCGCACGTTTTGGTCTTGCGCGGCGCTCATCGTGCTGCCATGGAGGGCTGGCAGCAGCACCCGGGCGATCCAGTCTGGGTCAGCGTTGCTCGCGAGGCGGGCGCACACGATGGGGTCGGGAATTTCGGGTGCGCCAGCAGCGAGGTCGAACTCCAGCCACAGGGCCGGAACCTGGTCGGGAAACCCCAGCTGGGACCAGCCCTTAGCGAGCAAGCCTTGCAGGTGCTGCGGCTTGACCTGGGGCGCTAATTGGGCGGCCTGCGCCAGGTTTTCCAGGCGCACGGAAAAGTCCGTTCGCGGCGCGTCGGCCGCGAGACGCGCTTCGAGAATCGCGGTGCAGTCTGCCGGCATGAGGCGTGCCACCGTCCGGGCTCGCGCGAACGCGGGCGGCGCGATCAAGGCCGGGTGGAGGTGGGGGCGGGCCACCATCAGCCAGCTGTCGCAGGACAGGGTTGGGCTTTTGCAGTTCGCGGTGGCGATCCCCATGGCGCGTTGCCCCATCGTTCGAGTGGGGTTACTGCCCGGAGGGTAGGGCTTTGTTGGGGTAGGGGGGAGCTGCTGGGATGGTCGGCGGATCTTGGGCGATCTGCTCCAAGAGCAGCTGGACGGCCGCGCGGAGCTGGGCATCGTCGCCGCGGAAGGTGGCGTGCGGCAGGTTGTCGACCACCAGATCTGGCTCAACCCCATGCCCTTCGATCAGCCACTCGCCTGCGGGACCGTAAACCCCAAATTCAGCAGCCGTGGCAATGCCGTCGTCGACCAGCAGGTTGCTCGAGGTCAGCCAGATCTCGCCTCCCCAGGTGCGGGTGCCGATCACCTTGCCCAGCCCCAAACGCCGGAAGCCTTCGGCAAAAGCTTCGCCGTCTGAGGCGGTGCGTTCGTTGATCAGGGCCACCCGGTGTCCGCCAAAAGCGAATTGCATGTTGGCATAGACCCGTCCAGTGCGCGGCTTCCACCACATCCAAGGCCGGCGCAGCAGGCTGCCCAGAATCCAGCTGTCGATGTTGCCGCCCCGGTTGTCGCGGACGTCGATGATCAGCCCCTGTCGGTTGTGGACGGGGAAGTAATGGCGCGCCCACTCGCTGTAGTTGGCACTGTTCATGGCCCG
>CAZCOV010000470.1:933-4001 GCA_964499975.1 uncultured Thermoanaerobaculia bacterium | reverse complement strand
TGGGCACTGGATCGGACTGGGCCCGCCTGCTGCGTTTGCCGACCGCGCCCAACGCAGCGCTCGCAGCTGCCTTGACCGCTGAGCCGCGGCCGATCGACGTGCTCAAGCTCAAAACTGAAAGCGGCGCAGAGCACTTTGCGCTCAACATCCTGTCGGCCGGGATCTCTGGAGTGATCAGCGCTTCCGTCAACGCCTTGCCGCAGCGGGGACCGCTGGCTTATTTGCGTGCCACCCTATCCGCGTTGTGGCGTTATCAGCCCATGCCGTGTCAGGTGGAGGTTGACGGCAAGATCTTTTACTCCGGCGACTTCTTCCTCGTCGCGATCGCCAACGGCCAGTGCTTTGGCGGAGGAATGCGCGTCGCCCCTCAAGCCCACCTCGATGACGGCCTAGCCGATGTGGTGCTGGTCCAGCCGTTGCCGCGCTGGCAATTGCCCTGGCGTCTGCCCCAATTCATGTTCGGCTGGCACCTAAAGGCAGCGCACGTGCGCTCCGTTCGGGGCTCTTGGGTGCGCCTGCAGCCCCCGCCCAACTTCCCACCTTTTGAACTCGATGGTGAAGCTCTGGCGGCTGGAACCGTGGAGATCGAGGTCATCCCGCGAGCCTTGCAGCTCCTGGCCTGAACCCGATCACAGATGAGTTTACCTACTCGACGTCCGCAGGATCGTTGAACAGAACGGTCAAAGAAATGCTGCCATGGCCGCGTTGCGGGAAGGACGGATTGGCAGGGTTTCCCGGATCGAGGTTGGAGGCGGTGTCGTCAGGTCCAAACAGCACCAGCGATTCGAGGAAAGCGAGCAATTGCCCGCGCTGAGCCGATGGAGCATTGGCATAGGCATCGCGGGCGGCTTGCGCTTCGCCGCCGTGGCGCAGAATCACTTCCTGCAAGTTGATGCTCCGACCATCATGCCCATATGGAGGCGTCGAGCCCACTCCCCACAGCGGCTCGGTCAGGAAGTCCTTGGTCAACGTGCCATTGAAATTGCGCTCCCAAAAGCCCGGGCCAAGATCATGGCGCTTGAAATCGGTGAAGATGTCTTTGACCAAGAACGCTTTCCCTGCAGGTGTTTTGAGGGCCGGATGGCCTGAGCCGTCATCTCTCGCCACGATCTTGGCGGAAGCGGTCGCAAACAGGCGGTTGAAGATCCCTTTGACCGGATCGTAAACCGTTTCGACGTCTGCCACCCGCCGATCGTGGTTGATCAACAAGTCCTGGAAGTGACAGCTGGTGCAGCCGAACTGCTCCATCCGCTGCCGACCGAGTTTGGTCTGGCTGGTTTGTTGATAGTGGGCCGGCTTGAAATAGTTGAGCAAGTAGAACTCCAGATGGTCGATCAGCGCTGGATCCATCTCGTCCATCACCCCGTCGCCATCGGCATCGTCACTCGGACTGGTTACGGGCGGAGCTTCGATCGCGTCGAGCGCACCGTCGAGGACCATGCCCGACGGGGTCACGACCGTACCGCCCCCAGCGGCCGTGGCGAGCAGCGGGTCGGGCGATTCGAGTCCCATTTCGCCGTTAAGTGCCCCGACCACAAACTCGCGGATCGAGATCGTGCCGCCCTGCGCGAAGAAAGGCCGGACCCGCAAGTCCGGATTCACACCTTTGATTTGTGACGTATCGACCGAACCATTTGGTTGGGCTTTGATCTTGCCGTAAGAAATGCCCTTGCTCTTGAGGTTCTTGGTCACGCTCACTCCATTGAGCGCGGCTTGCGAAATCGCTGCGGAGCGAATCGCGCGGAGATCGCTGGTGATCTCATCGGCTAGCATTTCTTGCAAGCCCAGGCCAAAGAGGTGGGGGGCGTCACGGCTATCGGGGCGGGTAAAAACATCACCACCAAAGCCTGCTGCTCCGCGCGGACGACCATGGCAGGAAGCGCAACTGTCCGACAAACCCGCTCCGAGCGAGGGATCGCTCTCGATGGTGCCGACCCCGTCAGCCGTGCGTGGTCCGAAACCCTGATCCACCGTGAACTTGCGCTGGAAGAGCTGACGCCCACGGCGGATCGAGCGGAAGGGGTCGCGTGCGATGATGAAACGCGAAGAGTCCTGGGTCAGAATGTCGCCTTGCCCCGCACCAACCTGGTCGGCGAGTGACTTGCGAATGCCGACGTTCTCGGTGTTGGGCGTTTGCGTCGTGTCGTTGAGCTGCGCTTGCCCGACGCGGGCGGCCAGGGCGGTCAAGATCAAGGCCAGTGCCAATTTCCATGCCTTTCTGGTGTCGGGAATACCCATGGCTTCTCTCTTCCTATGGTCTGGGGTTGTTGGGGAAAGCGTCAAGAGCACGATACACAAATTCAAGCTCTGGACACCTGCTCACTGAGCTCACTACTTTGAACCCGGCAGCAGGCGTTGACTTGCGCGGGCAGCGTGATCAACCAGACGATGGGGTTACAAGATCAATATCAAGACATATCTACACATACTCATGTGAGTAACCAACCTGCGGCTCATTCGCCCCCCGCGCGATGCTGCGCTGGGGTCTCAGGAGTGACCATCAACGCAGTAAAGCGGCGGATTCGGGCGGCGTTGGCCCCGAGATCGCTGAGCCCAACGCGCGAAGTCGAGCGGAGGTCCACCAGGGATCCCGCCTCGGCGGGACGAATCCGAATCACCATGTCATCGACAAAACGAAACCACTCGCTGGTCTCATGGGCCTCGATCACGCCCAGTTCAGCATTGGCCCAGAGCACCGTCCAGCCGAGCTGGGAAGCCGTCGCGAGCGCAGCAGCGAACGCAGCTTCAGGCGTCAGCTGCAAACGGAGCGGCGCAAGGTCTGGATAGGCAGCTCGCTGCTGCGCAGGCACCGTTGAGCCGCCGTGCGGATAGGTCAAGTCCCGCCCCAAGTTGTCAGGATGTTGGGCGGCTTGCAGGAAAGATGGAGGATCTGCCAGGTTGGTCGTCACGTCATGGATGTTGGGAAGCTTACGGTGGGTGAAGATCGCAGCGACCAGAGCCCCGATCAAGCAGGTGCCGACGGTAGCGGCGATCCAGGCACGCCAACCCGCTTGCCCACGTTGCAAGATCAGGGCAAGCACGCCGCAAGACAGCGCCAGCAGTCCGCC
>CAZCOV010000470.1:0-923 GCA_964499975.1 uncultured Thermoanaerobaculia bacterium | reverse complement strand
GCGAGAAAAATGCGGAAGCCGGCGATTGGCGTAAGGACGCGAAAGTGGGCGGTCCCAACGCCAATCCCGACCAGCAAAAGGGCTACTCCGGCGGCTTGGATCGCCAGTTGGGGGAGCAAGAACTTTTGGTCAGCCATGGCTGGATTAAAGCACAATGCGCGGGATTTGTTATCACCGCCCCCACACCTCTTGCTGACTTTCTTCCAGTATCATGCGGATGAACCCTGATGGCCTTGACGGGCAAGAGGGTTGCCCCGCGCGACAACCAACAGGTGTCCAACCAGCAGGTGTGCCAACCCGACAACCAGCAGGTGCGACAACAAGCAGGTGCGACAACAACTTCGCAAACTCGTCCGCAAACTCGGATATGACCTGATCAGGTATCCGCCTCCGTCCCATCCCCAGGTACGGCGGGTCCGCGTGTTGCAGCGCTACGGCATCGACACCGTGCTCGACGTCGGAGCAAATTCCGGCCAGTACGGACACCGCTTGCGCGAATTCGGCTATCAGGGGCGCATCCTGTCTTTCGAACCTCTGAGCACGGCGTTTCAGGAACTCAAGGCGCGGGCCGCAGGGGATGCGGCATGGGAGGTGTATCCCTTTGCGCTCGGCGACCGGGAGGAGGAGCGCCGGCTCAACGTCGCTCGCAATTCTTGCAGTAGCTCGCTGCTCGCGATGTTGCCGCCCCATCTCGAGGCAGCCCCGGAATCGGCTTACCTTGGACAAGAACGGGTCGCGGTCAAAACTCTCGACCAGGTCGTCCGAGAAGTGTGCCACAGCAACGACCGTATTTTCCTCAAGATCGATACCCAAGGTTACGAGAAGCCAGTACTCGACGGGGGACGAACTGCCCTGGCGCGGATCGATACTTTGGAGCTGGAACTATCCTTGGTGCAACTGTATGCCGAGCAGTGGTTGTTGGG
>CAZCOV010000469.1:0-4009 GCA_964499975.1 uncultured Thermoanaerobaculia bacterium | reverse complement strand
GCCGCTAGCCCCGCCAACGTCGGCTGCTCGAACAGCGTGCGCAGCGGCAACTCGACTTGGAACTGGCTGCGGATGCGCGCTTGCACTCGGGTCGCGAGCAGCGAGTGACCGCCCAGCGCGAAGAAGTTGTGCTCCCGTCCCACTTGCGAGACCCCGAGCAGGTCCACCCAAATCCCGGCAAGGAGTTCTTCGGTCGGGGTCTTGAGCGGGGCCAAATCTGGTTCGTCCCGCGCGGTACTGGCCTGCTCTTGGGCTAGGCGACGCAAGGCTGCACGATCCACCTTGCCGTTCGCGGTCAAGGGCAGGCGGTCGAGCAGCAGCCACGAGGACGGCACCATGTAGTCCGGCAAGCTGGCCTGCAAGTGCTGGCGCAAGTCGGCTGGGGCAAGCGCGAGACCCATGGCGCGTTCCACACAGGCGACCAGACGCAGGTCTTGCGGCGACACTTCCCACGCCAGCACCGCGGCCGAGCCCACTTGCGGATGGCGCGCCAGCGCTGCCTCGATCTCCCCCAGCTCGATGCGGAAGCCGCGCACCTTGACCTGGTGGTCGATCCGCCCCAGGTAGACCAGCTCGCCGGTCGCCACCCAGCGCACCAGATCACCGCTGCGGTACAGGCGAGATCCCACCGCAAACGTCCAGGCATCGGGGATCAGACGCGCGGCGGTCAACGCGGGACGGCCGAGGTAGCCCCGGCACACGCCTGCCCCGCCCACGTGCAGCTCCCCAGCCACCCCCAGCGGCTGCACTTCCCCTTGCGCGCTGAGCACGCGCAGCGTCAGATCGCAAATCCCCACCCCGATCGGGTTCAACCACCCCTGCACGGTGACCTCACGGTCGAGCGGACGGTAGGTCACATGCACGGTGGTTTCGGTGATCCCGTACATGTTGACCAGCCGCGGCACCGGGCCAGCAAAACCCGCAAACCAGTCGGCCAGGCTTTCGACCGGCAAAGCCTCGCCCCCGAAGATCACCCAGCGCAAGGCGCCCGCTCCCCCAGACTGCTGCCGCGCGACCGGGATCAGCTGGCGGAAGGCCGAAGGCGTCTGGTTCAACACGGTCACCCTTGCGGTCACAAGCAGCTGATGGAACGCCTCTGGGGAGCGGCTGACCCAGTAAGGCACCACCACCAGCCGACCGCCAAAAGCCAGCGCGCCCCACAGTTCCCACACCGAAAAATCAAAAGCAGGTGAGTGGAACAACGTCCAGGTGTCAGCTGGTCCGAAATTGAACCAGCTGTGGGTCGAGCGCAGCAGGCGGACCACGTGGTGATGGCTGACCAACGTCCCTTTGGGGCGACCGGTCGAGCCCGAGGTGTAGATCACGTAAGCCAGGTTCGCGGGCAACAACCGCACCGCGGGCCAAGTCCCAGGTTCGCGCGCGAGCGCTGCCTGCTCACGGTCCAAGCTGAGGTGCGGGTTCCCTGCGGGCAGCGCGGACTCCAGCGCCGAGGTGGTGACCACGGCGGCAACGTCGGCATCCGCCAGCATGTACTGCACCCGCTCTGCCGGGACCAGGGGATCGAGCGGGACGTAAGCCCCGCCCGCGGCCAAAATCCCGAAGATGCCCACCGGCAAGTCGAGCGAACGTTCGAGGTAAAGCCCCACTCGGGTTTCAGGACCCACGCCCAAGCGGCGCAAGGCATGCGCCAGCTGGTTCGCCCGGTGGACTAGCGCATCCCAGGTCAAAACCGCATCGTCACAGCTCGCCGCCACGGCCTCAGCCCGCAGGGTGTGCGCGGTCAACAAGTCGAGCAAGGTCCCTTGCTCAGGCTCGACCTGCCCGCTGCCTCCCCACTCCCAGAGCAGCTGCTGGCGAGCCGTCGGCGCCAGCACCGCAAGCTCGGCGACCGGCGTTTGCGGCAATGCCACGGCCGCCGCAAGCAGGGTCTGCCACTGTGCCTGCCAGCGCAAGATCGTGGTCCGATCAAACAGCGCGACGTCGTACTCCCAGCTCAGCTCCAGACCCGATTCCTGGTCCGCGACTGCCAAGGTCAAGTCGAACTTGCTCGTCGTCTGCGGCAGGGGCAAGGCTTCCCAGGTCAATCCCGGCAGGTCCATCCGCTCCAATGGCACGTTCTGCAAAGCGAAAAACACCTGGAACACTGCCGCATGACTCAAGCTGCGCTCGGGTTCGAGTTCTTGCGCCAGCTTCTCGAACGGCAAGTCCTGGTGCGCGAACGCGGCCAGAACCCGCGTCCGCATTTGCCCGAGAAACGCCGACCACGGCTGATCCCGGCGGATTTCGCCGCGGAGCACCAGGGTGTTGACGAAAAAGCCGATCAACGCTTCGGTTTCCAGGTGCCGCCGGCCCGCAATCGGCGAACCCACGACCACGTCGCTTTGCCCGGAAAGCCGGGCTAAAAACGCCTGGAAGGCCGCGAGCAGCACCATGAACAGCGTCGACTGTTCGCGTTGTGCCAGACGGGTGAGCGCGGCGCGCAACTCCGCGGGCAAGTATTGCTCCAAGCTCGCTCCGGCGTAGCTCTGCACGGCCGGACGCGGACGGTCCGTGGGCAGCTCCAGCAAGCTCGGCGCGCCGGCCAGCTGCGCTCGCCAGAAATCCATCTGTTCAGCCAGAACTGCACCGCGCAGCCACATCCGTTGCCAGACTGCGTAGTCCGTGACCTGCACCGCCAGCGCGGGCAGGGGCGACGGCCGCCCGCTGCGGTACGCGGTGTAGAGCGCGCTCAGCTCATGGAACATCACCCCGAGCGACCAGCCGTCGCTCGCGATGTGGTGCATCACCAGCAGCAGGTGGTGCTCGTCCGCGCCCAGACGCAGCAACGTGGCGCGCAGCAAGGGCGCGTGGTCGAGCCTGAAAGCGCGGTCAGCTTCCGCGGTCCGCACCTGCGCTGCCAGCCCTGGGGCCACGTCTGGCGGCAGGGCGCTGAGGTCGATCAACGGCAGTTCCAGCCTGACTTCCACCACCTCCAACACGGGTTGACCCTGGTCCGCGCGGAAAGCCGTGCGCAACGTCTGGTGACGGCGCACGATCTCGCGCAAGCTCAGCGTCAGGGCGGCGACGTCGAGTTCACCGCGCAGGGCCAGGGCCAGCGGGATGTTGTACGCCTGTTTGGACGCCAGCAGCTGATCGAGGAACCACAGCCGTTCCTGGGCAAAGGACAGCACGGGTTGGTCGGCGGCTGGCACCAACGTGGCGGCTGGCACCAAGGGCGGCAGGACCGCGAGCCCGGCCCCGGCGTCGATCGCAGCTGCCAGGCCCGCCAACGTGGGTTGCTCAAAGAGTGTGCGCACCGGCAGCTCAACCCCGAACTGGCTGCGAATGCGCGACAGCACTTGGGTGGCCAGCAGCGAGTGACCGCCCAGCGCAAAGAAGTTGTGCTCTCGCCCAACCCTCGCGCTCCCGAGCAACTCCATCCAAATCCCGGCCAGCAATTCTTCCGTTGGGGTTTGGGGCGCGGCAAATCCGGCGGCAGCCCACTCAGGTGAACTCGCCTGCTCTTGGGCGAGACGGCGCAAAGCCCCGCGGTCCACCTTGCCGTTCGGGGTCAAGGGCAGGCGGTCGAGCAGCGTCCACCAGGCCGGCACCATGTACTCCGGCAAACTGGCCTGCAAGTAGCGACGCAGCTCTGCAACCGCCGGCCGAGCGGGGGCAGTGCTTTCCACAAATGCGACCAACAGCACGTCCTGGACCGATCTGCCTCGCGCGATCACCGCGGCGGCGGCCACCTGGGGATGACGCGCCAAGGCCGCTTCGATTTCCCCCAACTCGATGCGGATCCCCCGCACCTTCACCTGATGGTCGACCCGACCGAGGTACTCGACTTGACCTTGCCGCACCCAGCGCGCCAGATCACCGGTCTGGTAGAAGCGACCTCCTGCTGCAGCTGGCACGAACTTCTCCGCGGTCAAACCCGGACGCTGCCAGTACCCCCGGGCTAGCTGGACGCCCCCCAGCAGGAGTTGACCCGGCACCCCGATCCCCACCGCAAGCAGCCGCGCGTCGACCACCGCCAGTTCCACGTTGGCGAGCGGACGGCCGATCA
>CAZCOV010000468.1:0-4042 GCA_964499975.1 uncultured Thermoanaerobaculia bacterium | reverse complement strand
CGCTCCGGCTCGGCGCGCCCCACACCAGCAGTCCGCGCGGCGGCCGGCCAGCGCAAAAAAGCATGGCTGTGGTGAGCGGCACTTGACCCGGGACGAAATCGACATGGCAAGCCCCCTGCGGGGCAACCCCCTGGACGTGCTCGCGCTCGAACTCCGCCCAGCGCCCGCCCAAGAGGTCGGGGTCCACATCTTCGACCGTGCCGGCAGCGCTCCGAACGAGCGGCTCCCGCGACCGCGTCCACTCGACCAGGCAGATGCCGCGGGCGTTGAGCAGGGTGACCAGCAAGGCGAGCGCGGTTGCCAGGTCCTCACCGGGCCGCGCGGCTTGTTCGAGCCAATGCTCGACCAATGCCAAGTCCACTTCCTGGCTCGCCTCCTCACCGCGGAACAAGCGGGTGCTCTCGGTCAAGTCGCTGGCTTCGGCTTGCCCGAGCAGGGTTGACGGTGGCACGCCGGGCAGTCCCAGGGTCAGCGCCAGTTCCTGGTCTTCACGGTCGACCTCTTCGAGCACCAGCTCGACCGGTCCCAGCTGGATCGTGTCGCCGACGTTGACTTCGTCCTGGGTGATCCGCAGGGCATTGACAAAGGTCCCGTTTTTGCTGCCGAGGTCGATCAGGGTGAGGCTTACAGGGGTGATCAGCAACCGCGCGTGCTGCCGTGACACTTCGCGCACGGGGATCACGAGGTCATTGACGCTCGAGCTGCCGAGGGTGTTGTTGCCGAGGCGGAGCGGGAAAAAGCGCGGAAGCTCCGGGTGGCTGCCTTGCACGCGCAGGCGGTAGCAGGGCAAGGAATGGGTCTCTCGAGCTCCCACCTCAACCCGTCCTCATGGGGTTACCGCGCCGGGGAGAAAGACCCACAGAATGCGCTGCCATCGGGTAAACTCGCAAGGTGCAGAACATCGGTCAGCATCATAATGCATGCGCGGACTCGAACAAATCCCCTGGCTCTACGACGCGATCATGGTGCTCTTCGAGCGCTTGGGGCTCGGGCGTTTTCGCCGCCACCTGGTGGCAGGGGCCCGCGGGCTGACACTCGAACTCGGCTGTGGAACCGGACGCAACCTGCCCCTCTACTCCCGGCCGCGCAAGCTGCTCGCGGTCGACGTGGATTTGCGGCTCTTGCGCCGGGCCCGGGCGCGCAGTCCCCAGGCAGTGTTGGTGCTAGCGCGGGCTGAAGCCCTGCCTTTTCGCGCGAGCTGCTTGGACACTGTGGTGAGCAGCCTGGTGTTTTGCAGCGTTCCCGATCCGCTCCGCGGCTTGGCTGAAGTCCGCCGCGTATTGCGCCCGCAAGCCCACCTGCTGATGCTCGAACACGTCCGGGCCGCCAGCTGTTGGGCAGCTCAGCTGCAAGACCTGCTGCAACCGACCTGGACTTGCTTGACCGGGGGTTGCCACCCCAACCGCGATACCGAAAGCCTGGTCGAACAAGCAGGGTTCGAAATCGCGGCGGCAACCCGCCGCGCCCACGGGCTCTTGCGCTGTTTTGCCGCCAGCTCCGGGTTGCCGCGTGCGGGCGGCGAGGGCGTCAACCCCCCAGGCAGCCGTGGGTACGACGACCGGACCTCCCCTGAGCACGGACATTCCCCCTCTCCACCGCGCTGAGAGAGGGGGCGAGGAGATGAAACCAACCAGACGTGGCTACGGCTTGGTGTCGCCGCACACTTCGGTGGCAGAAGAGGTTTCGATCGTGGGCACGGCATTGCGCACGTCAACCGCATTGATCGCAGTGCGCCCGTCCTGCGTCGCGCGGAGGGCGGCCAGTCGGCCGATGGCGCGGATCCGTTCCAAAATCTGGACTGCGTCGGTCTCCCAGGTGCGGAGCAGGCCCTTTTGCTCGATCCAGGTCTCATACCGTGCGAGCAGCGCACGGGTTGCTTCGTGCGAGACACGCATGTAGCCGGTGCCTTGACCAAAGGCAACCATGGTTTGAGCGATGAGGTCTTGGGGGGTGTACTGGGAAGCCATGCGGGGGTTCCTTTCTGGCATGAGGAAAGCGATTGGGGTTCATGACCTGACAAACGACCGTTGAAGCTGTTGGAAGAAAAGCTGTCATGACGTTGATCTGAGCTGTCATGCGCAGATATCTCAGGTCAAAACGACGTCGCGCAATCTTACCGGATTTCTGCGCCCCCCCGTTGGACGGCAAATGAGGGTGGGCTAGCCAGCGAGGCGCTGTTCTCAGCATCGTCTGCGACGTCTTCGCAGTGTCAAGAGCGCGCAGCTGATAGGCTGGACTGCCATGAGGAGCTACGCAGCGGCGGGCGGGAGCAACACCGACGAGGGCAAGATGATCTCGTTTGCCGGGGTCGTGGGCGGAAACCGCGCGACTTTTGCCGAAGCCGGTTACGAAGTGCTGAAGGAACAGCGACCGGCTGGGCACCTGCGCCGCATCCTCGCCGTCTTACGACATAGCTGCGGGCTGCTCAGCGGCGGCCTGGTCGCTTGGGTTCGCGCCTGCCCGCGCGCGCAGCGGCGCGGGTTCAAATTCCGCACCCTCTGGCTCGGCGCCTGGGTCCTGCGACCATGGGTCCAGCACGCGCTGGTCAAGGAACCTTTTCCTGTCCAGCTCCGCCGTCGCTTCGAGATGCTCGGGCCGACCTACATCAAACTCGGCCAAATCCTCAGTTTGCGCGAAGACATCTTGCCGCGTCCGCTCACGGACGAGCTCAAAAAGTTACTCAACCGCTTGCCTGCCGTGCGCTTCGAGCGCTTCCTCGAACTGGTCGAGGATGACTTGGAGCGGCCGATCGAGGAGATGTTTTCCTGGGTCGACCCGGTGCCCACCGGCTCAGCTTCGATCGCCCAGATCCACCGGGCGACCACCCGGGAAGGCGATTCCGTGATTCTCAAGGCGGTCAAGCCGGGCATCTGTCAAGCCCTCGAACGGGACGCCCGTTTGCTCGGCTTGCTCGGCGAGATCCTCCAGGTTTTCCTCAGCCGTTACCAGCCGCAGCGGGTCCTGCGGGAATTCACGGACTACACCCTCAAAGAAGTGGACTTGAAGCGTGAGGCGGACAACATCGAGACGTTTGCCGCGCTCTTTGCCGATTTACCCGCGGTCAAGTTCCCGCGGGTGTATCGCGAATACAGCGGCTCGCGGGTTTTGTGCATGGAGTTCTTGTCGGGCATCCGTCCCGATGCTGCGGCCGCGGCAGAACTCGGGGAAGCCGTGCGCGATCAAGTGATCGAGCTGGGGGCCACCGCGATCATCCGGATGCTTTACCGCGATGGGTTTTTCCACGCCGACCTGCATCCCGGCAACATCCTCCTGCTGCCCGGTTCGCGCATCGGTTTCATCGATCTGGGCATGGTCGGACGGCTCGACGAAGAAACCCGGCGCACGCTGCTTTACTACTATTACTGCTTGGTCGCCGGCGACCCACGGAATGCCGCGCGCTACTTGACCCAGGTGGCCGATCCAGGACCTGGCAGTGACGTGCGCGGCTTTCAGCGGGCGGTCGAGGAGGTCAGCCGGCGCTGGCATCGCGCGGCCAACTTCAATGAATTTTCGCTCGGCCAGCTGATTCTCGAGTCGGTCACCCTGGGCGCCCGCTTCCGCATGTACTTTCCCGTCGAGCTGATTTTGATGGTCAAGGCCCTGGTGACCTACGAGGGGGTCGGTCACTTACTCAAGCCGGGTTTCGACGTGGCCGCGGCTTCGCGTCTGCCGATCACCCAGATTTTCCTGCAACAATTCAATCCCTGGACCCTGACCAAGGAGAGCTTGCGCAACGCCCCGGAATTGATCGACGCGGTGATCAAGGCACCTCTTCTCATCACCGAAGGTTTACGCCTGCTCGAACGCAGCAGCCGGCGGCCAGCAGAAAACCCCTTGAGCGGCGTGCGCGGGACGATTTTCGGCGGCTTTTGCCTGGTCGCTGGCGCCATCCTGGGGGCGGCGGGGCGTCCTGCCGAGCAGTGGATGAGCTTGGTTGGGATCGGCTTTCTGATCGCTTGGCTGAGGGTCAAGTGAAGGTTTAACTAGTCTTCGACGATTTTTTCGGGAGCCGAGACGGTTCCTGCCTTGAGCAGCCAACGCT
>CAZCOV010000467.1:0-4059 GCA_964499975.1 uncultured Thermoanaerobaculia bacterium | reverse complement strand
GATCGAAGCGGGGAAGTTGCAGCTCGAGGTCTTGCCCTTCAAGCTGGACGAGGTCGTCCGCGCGGTGATCGACCTTTTGCGGCCGCGCGCGGCAGACAAGGGCCTGGAGCTCACCGTGACTTATGAGCAACCTCTGCCGGTCTGGGTCTTGGGCGATCCATCGCGTTTGCGCCAGGTGTTGATCAACCTGGTGGGCAATGCGATCAAGTTCACCGGGCGCGGGGAGGTCTCTGTCCACGTCCAGCAGGCGCGGAGCAACGGCGAACTGCAGTGGCTGCGTTTCAGCGTCAGAGACTCTGGAATCGGCATCGAACCAGAGCTGCTCCCGCTCCTGTTCGAGCCCTTTACCCAAGCGGACAGCGCGACCACCCGACGCTTTGGCGGGACCGGGCTGGGACTGGCGATTTGTCGCCGGATCGTGGGTCTGATGGGGGGAACGATCAACGCCCAAAGTCAACCCGGAGAGGGATCGGTCTTCCAGTTTGAAATCCCCACCCATGCGGTCAGTTCCCCGGAAACCAAACCCGCGTCGCCCAGCCCGCTCAGCGCAACGCGGCTCAGGGGTTCCCAGCACAAGGCGCGGATCCTGATCGCGGAAGACAATCCGATCAACCGCCAGGTGGCGCTTCGCCAGCTGCAAAGCCTCGGCTATGCCGCCAGCGCAGTAGAAAATGGACGGCAAGTGCTCGAACTGATCACCCAGCAGCAAGTGGACCTGATCTTGATGGACTGCCAGATGCCCGAGCTCGACGGCTATGCCACCACCCGCGAAATCCGCCATCGCGAAACCGGTCCCTTCCACACCGTGATCATCGCGGTCACTGCCCATGCCATGAAAGGAGATCGCGAAAAGTGTCTGGCTGCGGGAATGGACGACTACATCTCCAAGCCGTTCCGCACCGAGGAACTGGCCGCGGTCCTCGAGCGCTGGCTAGCGCGGCACGAAGCGTCCCCAGAGACAGCGCCGTCGCCAGCGCAGCCCTCTATTCCGCTGTTTGAGGAACTCCCCGGGCTCCCAGTTCCCTGGCGTAGTCTGGACCTCCAGGCCATCGAGACGCTGATCGACCTCGGGCGGCGGACCGGACAAAACCTGTTGTTCGAAGTGGTCCAGGCTTTTTTAACCTCCGCCGCGCCGCTAGTCGACAGCTTGCTGCAGGCCGCGCAGAATCAGGACGCGATGGTCCTCGGGCAGGCGGCCCACACGCTGTCGAGCAGTGCCCGGCACGTGGGGGCCCACCGCCTGTCCGACGACTGTCGTGAGCTCGAACAGCGAGCGAGAGCCGGGCAACTGCCGTCCCGCGATCAACTGGCGGCGCTAGAAGTCAATTTCGGGCAAGTCCGCGCTGAGCTCGAGGATCTGCTGAAAACCATCGAACCGCTGGCCGTTGAAGACGAAATATGATCGTCGCATGACCGTCCATGTCTGCTGCGTCCATGTCTGCTGCGTCCATGTCTGCTGCGTCCGCTGCCCCTGCAACTGACCCGCCAGCGATCATCCTGGTCGGTCCGCAACTCGGCGAAAACATCGGCACTGCAGCGCGCGCCATGCTCAACTGCGGTCTGACCGACTTGCGCTTGGTGGCCCCGCGCGATGGCTGGCCCAATCCCCAAGCTTGGGCGCCGGCGGTGGGCGCTCACGGCGTCCTCGAACAGGCGCGCGTTTTCCCCACCCTGACCACCGCAGTGGCCGATTTGCGGCGGGTCTATGCCACCAGCGCACGCCACCGCGACATGGTCAAGCCGGTCTTGACCCCGCGCCAAGCCGCTGCCGAGATCCATGCCAAAAGCGTCCAGGGCGAACGCTCTGGTATCTTGTTTGGACCCGAACGCACGGGTCTCAGCAACGACGAAGTGGTGCTCGCGCATCGCCTCGTCGAGGTCCCCTTGAATCCAGATTTCAGTTCTCTCAACTTGGCCCAAGCCGTGCTCATCCTCGCCTATGAATGGTGGCAGGCCAGGCCAGCGTCCGAGTCCCCCGCGCAACCGTCCGGGGTGCTCCTCGCCACCCACGCCGAATTGACCGGCTTCTACGCCCACCTCGAACGGGCCCTGGACGCGACCGGCTTCTTCAAAACCCCCGAGCTCCGCCCCTCGATGGTGCGCAACCTACGCAATCTTTTCCTCCGCGCTGATCTCACCGAACAGGAAGTGCGGACCCTGCACGGGGTTTTGACCGCGCTCTGCGGCCGCTCCATGGACGGCCTCTAGGTCTAGGCTTTGCCCCAGCCTGCGGCCGTCGAAGTGCCGACGCTCGGCTGGTGGGGATGATCGTGTCGCTCCGGCTGCGAGCGCACCCAGCTAGCTTGCCTCTTATCTCAAGCATGTTCGTAAAATGCACCCCCGGCCAGGGCTTGAACCTGGACCGCGAATTGATCGTCTTGATTTCGCCTCCCGGCAATGGCCCAGAAGCCCCGGTGGATCCTGAATCCATCGTGCTCGCCATCAACTCCGGAACCCAGCCGGTCCCAGGGGGTTTTGGCGTGGGCGACCCCCTAGGGGCACGCTTCGCGATCCCTGAACGCGCTACCGGGCGCACCCGCGACTGGATGCTGGCTCACCCCGACGCACCCCTCGCCCGCCTCTCGCGCTACCTCATCTTCACTTACGCCAGCCCCACCGCCCTCCCCGCCGTGATCGACGCGCTCAGGGACAACCCGCATGCCGAACACGTCGAACCCAACAAGTCCTTCCAACTTGCCGCGAGCACCCGCGTTTTGCCTGCGGATCCCCTGCTCATCCCACCACCCAACGGTGATCCAAGCGGCTATCAGTATGGGTCGCATGTCCTTCGACTTCCGGACGCTTGGGACCGAGTCAAGGGACATAGCGTGGTGGCTACGATCGACCGCGGCCTGATGGTCGACCATCCTGACCTGCAGGCCTTCCACCGCGACCCGGTGACCCAGGAGCTGATCTTCGACGGCGGCAACTTTCGCAGCCACCTGAGCTACGACGTCCGTCACAACAACTGTTCAGTCGACGAGAGGGACCCGGCGGACGGCAATCTGATCAACACGGCAGGACACGGCTCCGCGGTCAACGGGATCATTGCGTCGACCTATCTCTGTATCGTATGAACTGGATCTCATCGAGGGTTACATCTATTCGCGCTGCACCCCCGAGCCCGGCTGCATGCCTCCGGGAGCCGTCCGCCTCTATCGCCTTTACCATCCCACACGAGATGACTTTGCCATTTTTCCCGAGACCGAGTTGGCACAGTGGCAGGCAGCTGGCTACATCTCGCAACCGACCCTCAACGACGTTCTGGGCTACGTTTACTTGGCGGGCACAGGGCCCGGAATTGACAGCGACGGGGACCGATTGATCGATGCCTGGGAGCAGCTGATCGGGACGAACCCCGCTCAGGTGGACACTGACTGCGATACCATCAGCGATGGCGACGAGGTGCTCGATTACCAGATGACCGACCCCAACCCGGCCAACCACGGTTACCGCGATCCCCTGGACGGCCCCTGCATCGTGCTGTTCAGGGATGGATTCGAGACCGGTAACACCTCGCGCTGGTCGGTGAGCGTGGGTGGGTCGTAGCAACCGATCAAGAAGAAGAAAAGGAGCATCCGCCGAGGTGGCGATGCAATACCGCATCAGAATCCGGATTTTGTACCTGGGACTGCTCCTGGGGTTGGCGACAGCAGTGCAGGCATTTGCCACCACTTACCTGGTCAACAAGGTGAGCGATGACAACGGGCCTTGCACCCCTGACGACTGCGCGGTGCGCGAGGCTATCATCGCGGCCAATGAGAATCCGGGAAAAGACACCATCATCGTGCCGCCGGGTGACTACCTGCTGACCATTCCTGGCCCCGCAGACGAGGATGTCTCGCTCACCGGTGATCTCGACATCTTCGACCATCTCGATTTGCGCGGGGACAAGCACCAGCCCACCATCCTGCGCAGCGATGGCAATGACCGGGTGCTCAGCGTCTACGGCCGCAGCACCGTCACCCTTTCCCACCTTATCTTCACCGGCGGGAGGCATCTGGAAAGCGGGGCCGGTGTCCGAATTTTTGACAGCACCGTCACGATCCTCCACTCGAC
>CAZCOV010000466.1:1665-4086 GCA_964499975.1 uncultured Thermoanaerobaculia bacterium | reverse complement strand
TCGGGGTTCTAGAATCGGGTGGCACCTACATTCCGCTCGACCCCAGCTATCCGCACGAACGGCTGGCGTACATGGCCCAAGACGCGGGAATCGCCGCCCTCCTCACCCAGTCCTGGCTGGCGGACGCGGCCCCGGTCAGCGAGGTCCCGCGAATTCTCCTCGACCGAGCAGGAGGTGCTCCGCCCCAACCAGAAAGGTGCCAGCCGTCTACCCCCGGGGCGCGTCAGCCCGGGGCGCGTCAGCCCGGGCCGTCTACCCCCGGGCCGTCTACCCCCGGGGACTTGGCCTACGCGATCTACACCTCAGGTTCAACCGGCAAACCCAAAGGCGTGGGCATCGAGCATCGCGCGCTGGCGAGCTTCCTTCAAGCGTTCGAAGTGGCCGTGGGTTTGCGCGCCAGCGACGCGCTTTTGGCGGTGACCCCGCTGTCGTTCGACATCTCGGGGCTCGAGATTTTCTGGCCGTTGGTGCGCGGCGCGCGCCTCGAGCTGTGCGCGCGGCAAGTGTCGCAAGATGGCCGGGCGCTAGCTGGGTTGCGCCGGGCGCGGCGGGTGACGGTGATGCAGGCCACGCCCGCCACCTGGCAAATGCTCGACACCTCCCGGAGCGCTGGCGAGCCATCGCCTTTTGCCGGCTTGCGCATCTTGTGCGGGGGAGAAGCGCTGCCGCGCGCTTTGGCTGGCACGCTTGCGGCGGAAAGCGTGGCGGCGTGGAACGTTTATGGGCCGACCGAGGCGACGATCTGGGCCACCACCTGGCGACTCGTGCGCGGCGCGTCTCGGGTTTTGCTCGGACGTCCCCTGGGCAACACCGCGCTGTGGATCGTCGACGCCAGCTTGCGCCCGGTGCCGATCGGTTCTCCGGGCGAGCTGATGATCGGCGGCGCGGGCCTGGCCCGCGGTTACCTCGGACGTCCGGGCTTGAGCGCCGAACGTTTCGTGCCCAATCCTTTTGCGCACGGGGGCGAGCGGCTGTACCGCACCGGCGACTTGACCCGCCGGCTCGCGGACGGGCAAGCGGAGTTTCTTGGGCGGATCGACCACCAGGTGAAAATCCGCGGGTTCCGCATCGAACTCGGGGAAGTCGAAGCCGCCTTGGGTGACCACCCCGCGGTGGCGGAATGCGTGGTGGTGGCTGACGGCAGGCACCCGGCCGGAGCCCGCTTGATCGCTTATTGGGTGGGCTGGACGGTGACCAACGTGTTGCGCGAACATTTGCGCGAACACTTGCCCGAGTACATGGTGCCGTCGCTGTTCGTCGAGCTCGAAGCCTTGCCCCGGCTGCCCAACGGCAAGGTCGATCGCCGGCAGTTGCCCGCGCCGGCGACGAGTGAGATCAGCACCGAACGGCCCTTGGTGGTGCCGCGCAACCCCACCGAGCAGACCATCGCCTTGATCTGGCAGCAAGTTTTGGGCGTGTCGCAGATCAGCATCGACGACTCGTTCTTCGAACTCGGTGGCCATTCTCTGCTCGCCACCCAAGCCGTGTCGCAGATCCACGCGGCCTTACACGTCGAGCTGCCGCTGCGCCGCTTCTTTGCTGATCCCACGGTGCGCGGGATGGCGGTGGCGGTGCTCGAACTCGCGGCGGCTGCAGATCCGGAGCAGCGCTGGAAGAGCGCACGCGAGCAAGTGATCCACCGGCGTGCGCCGTCGTCGCTTTTGCCGCTGTCGTTTGCCCAGGACCGCTTGTGGTTCCTCCAGCGGCTCGCCCCGCAGAGCCCGTTTTACAACATGCCGCGGGCTTTCCACTTCCGCGGCGAGCTGGCGGTCGAGGCGCTGCGCCGCACCTTCAACGAAATCGTGCGCCGCCACGAGATCTTGCGCACTGCGTTCGTGATGCAAGACGGCCAACCCATGCAGCGCATCGTGCCGCAGCTCTACTTGCCCATGCCCCTGATTGATCTGCAAGCGCTCACCGCCCCGGCTGTAGTGGCGCGCGAGCTGGGTGAGCGCTTTTTGCGGCAGCCCATCGATCTCGAAAGACTGCCGCTGCTCAGCACCCAGCTGGTGCGTCTCGGCCCCTCGGAGCACGTCTTGTTCCTGGTCGTCCACCACATTGTTTTCGACGGCTGGTCGCAGTCTGTGCTGCAAAACGAAGTGACGCAAATCTACAGCGCGTTGGTTGCAGGTCAGCCGTCGCCGCTGCCGGAGCTGGCGATTCAGTACGGCGACTTTGCGCTGTGGCAGCGCGGCTGGTTGACCGAAGCCGTGCTCGCGGGCCAGCTCGCTTACTGGAAAGAGCTGACCGCTGGCGCGCCCGCGCTGCTCGAACTGCCCACCGACCGCCCGCGGCCCCCGGTCTTGACTTTGCACGGCGGACATCTGCACTTCGCCTTGGGCGACACCATAACCGCTGCCGTCCGCAGCTTCAGCGACCGGCGGGGTTTGTCGCTCTACATGACCTTGTTTTCCGTTTTCC
>CAZCOV010000466.1:0-1655 GCA_964499975.1 uncultured Thermoanaerobaculia bacterium | reverse complement strand
CCAAGTGCTGCTGCGCAGCTGGAGCGGCCAAGACGATCTGGTCGTGGGTTCGCCGATCGCCAACCGCAACAAAGCCGAACTCGAAGGAATGATCGGGTTTTTCGTCAACATGTTGTTGCGGCGCACCGACCTTTCCGGCAATCCGTCGTTTGCGGCCTTGGTCGAACGAGTGCGTGAGGCCACGCTCACCGCTTACGATCATCAGGATTTACCTTTTGAACGCTTGGTGGCCGAGCTGCAGCCTGAGCGCAATTTGGCGTACACCCCCTTATTCCAAGTGATGTTCAATCAGCTCAATTTTCCGCGCACCGCGCCCAGCAAGTCCCAGCTTGAGACTTCGCTTTGGGACATCGACACCGCAACTTCGAAATATGATCTATCGCTTTATTTCTTGGGCAGTGGTGAAGGATCGCTGCCGGGATTTTTCGAATACAGCTCTGACTTGTTCGACCGGGTGACGATCGGCCGCCTGCGCAACCATTACTGCAGCCTGCTCAGCGCCGCGCTGGCCGACCCGGAAACCCCTCTCGACCAGTTGCCGCTGCTCGGGGCAGCCGAACGCCATACGCTGTTGGTCGAGCGCAATGCGGTCGGGGCCGCGCGGGTGAGCGCTGGGGAAGGCATTCACCACGTGGTGTTAAAGCGCGCCCACCGAACTCCTGACACTACGGCAGCGGTTGCGGGGGAAGCCTGGATCAGCTGGGGGATGCTGGTGCTGCGGGTGGGTCAGGTCGTGCATCAGCTGCAAAGCTACGGCGTCGGGCCGGATGTTTTGGTCGGTGTGGCGCTGCCGCGGTCGGTGGATCTGGTGGCCACACTGCTCGGGGTACTCGCCAGCGGCGGGGCCTACGTGCCCCTCGACCCCTCGTATCCCGCCGCCCGTTTGACCGCCATGCTCGAAGATGCGCGTCCGCGAGTGCTGCTGACGGAAGCCCCCCCGCATGGCCCCCGCGCCAAGGTCTCCTTCTCTCCGGTTCTACCGGGCCAGCTGGCTTACGTGATCTACACTTCAGGCTCGACCGGCAAACCCAAGGGCGTGGCCGTGGGACATCGTTCGGTCGTGGCCTTTCTCCGCGCCATGGCCGAGCGTCCGGGCTTGCGGGCGGGTGAGGTGTTTGTGGCGGTGACCACTTTGTCGTTCGACATCGCCGGGCTCGAACTCTACTTGCCGCTGATGGTGGGGGCGCGCTTGGTTTTGGCGAGTGAAGACGAGTCAGCAGATGGCGGGCTTCTGGCCACGCGGCTCACCTTTTCCCGGGCGAGCGCCATGCAGGCCACGCCCGCCACTTGGAATCTGTTGCTGGCCACGGGTTCGCTGCGGCCGGGGACGTTGCCGCGAGTCTTCTGCGGCGGTGAAGCCCTGACCCGCGCGCTCGCGGACCGCTTGCTCGCCACCGGCGCGGAAGTGTGGAACGTCTACGGCCCAACCGAGACCACGATCTGGTCGGCCGTCGAGCGGGTGTTGCCCGGGGCGCGTCAGCCCGGGGCGCGTCAGCCCGGGGCGCGTCAGCCCGGGGCGCGTCAGCCCGGGGCACGTCAGCCCGGGGCGCGCGAGCCCGGGGCGGAAGGCACGATTGCGCTCGGTTTGCCGATCGCCGGAACCAGCGTCCACTTGCTCGACGGGCGCGGCAGCAGGGTGCCTTGGGGCGCCGCTG
>CAZCOV010000465.1:0-4113 GCA_964499975.1 uncultured Thermoanaerobaculia bacterium | reverse complement strand
GCCGCGCGCGAGAGCTCCCGCCCTCGCCCGCAGAGCGCGCGGCGGTCGACCTCGCCCTCCACGATCTGGTGGCGAAGAAACTCGACCTGCCGCTCGTCGAGCTGTTCGGCCGGGTCCACGACGCGCTGCCGACCTCGATCACCCTGGGCCTGCGTTCGCCCAGCGAAACCGTGGCCGAAGCCCGCGAATACCTCGACCGCGGCTTTCGCGTGCTCAAGCTCAAAACCGGCGTGTCGGTGGCGCAAGACCTCGCGGTCTTGACCGAGCTGCGCGCCGCCGTCGGCCCGCAAATCAAGATTCGGGTCGATGCCAACCAAGCTTATTCTCGCGCGGACTTGCTCGCCTTTTGGACGGCAGCTGAGCCGCTCGCCGTCGAGTTCATCGAACAGCCGCTGCCGGCGTCAGAAAGCGACGCCATGCGCGCACTCCCCGCAGCCCTCCGCGACCGCGCAGCCGCTGATGAAAGCCTGCACGCCCCGGCCGACGCCCTCGCCCTGGCGACGCCCTCGCCACCGTTCGGCATCTTCAACATCAAACTGATGAAATGCGGTGGTACTTGGCCCGCCCGCCAAATCGCCAACATCGCGCAGCTGGCCGGAATCGCCATCATGTGGGGCTCGATGGACGAAAGCGTGGTCGCAATCGCCGGGGCCTTGCACACCGCGTTCGCTTGCCCGGCGACCCGCTACCTTGACCTCGACGGCAGCCTCGACCTGGCCCGCGATCCAGCCCGTTTTGGTTTCACCCTCGACGCGGGCGTGATGCGAACCCTGGCGCGACCCGGCCTGGGCGTCGAGCTGCAGGCGTGAGCGCGCCCCGAACCGCTGTGGAACCCCAACCTGCGCTGGTCTTCACCAACGGCCTGCTCGGCACCACCTTTGCCAAGACCTGTCATGGTCTCCTGCGCGGCACCGAGCGCTTCCGGGTGCTCGCGGTCATCGACGCTGAGCATGGGGGAGCGGATGCTGGCGTCGTCCTCGACGGTCGTCCGCTCGGGATCCCGGTCTACCCGTCGCTCGCTGCGTTTTTTGCGCACGCTCCGGGCGAACTCCCTCATTGTTTCGTCCTCGGGGTGGCTTTTCCCGGCGGTTATTTGCCGACCTCCGCCCGCGGCGAGGTGGCGAACGCGATCCGCCGTGGCTTGACCGTGGTGTCGGGGCTCCACCACCTGTTGGGCGACGACCCCGAATTCAGCGCGCTCGCCCAAGCCCACCACGCCGAACTGATCGACATTCGCCGTCCGCGCCCGACCGCAGACCTGCATTTCTGGGACGGCAGCATTTACCAAGTCCGGGCGCCCCGGGTCGCGGTGTTGGGCATCGACTGCGCCGTGGGCAAGCGGACCACTTGCCGAATGTTGCTCACCGCTTGCCAGCAAGCAGGGATCCGCACCGAGATGATCTACACCGGCCAGACCGGCTGGATGCAGGGCTATGCTCACGGTCTGATCCTCGACGCCACTCCCAACGATTTCGTGAGCGGGGAACTCGAACGCGCGATCGTCACTTGCGCTCGCGCGTCGGCGCCCGAGCTGATCTTGATCGAAGGCCAGTCCGCGCTGCGCAATGCCTCCGGCCCGTGTGGCAGCGAGATCTTGCTCTCTGCTGCCGTGGCCGGCGTGATCCTCCAGCACGTGCCAGGCCGCCAGTTCTTCCTCGAACAAGAAGAACTCGGACGCCGTCTGCCCAAAATCGAAGACGAGATCGCCCTGATCCGTGCCTATGGAGTTGCGACCCTGGCGGTCACCCTGAATGGCGAAGGTCTGAGCGCAGCAGAGCTCTCTTGGGAGCAAGCCCGGCTGGAGCAGACCCTCGGCCTCCCCGTACTCCGGCCGCTCGAAGAAGGCGTTGCCGGGCTCGTCCCGCGCCTGCGGCAGCTGATCCTGGCGCAAGATCCTGTCGTCTGACCCCCAAAAGACTGCTGGAGTTAAGCGACGGTAGGCAACCGGCTGCTGGCTTGCGCGACCGCAGTCAGAACACAGTCAGAACACAGTCGGACATTCGCCGAACTGAGATTGCGCGATCTCGCTCCGGCAGTTGCGCCGCTATCGTCTACAAAAATACTTTCTCAGCTGATAGATTCCCATCACCACTGCAGCTAGGGTTAACTGGATGTGGCTCGTGATGGCTGTTGCCCCGGTAGCCTGTTTTGCTGAGCTTCACGTCGATTCGCCGCGATTTTTTGGTTTGTTCATGTTGAGCTTTTCTGCGCCAGGATCATGATGATATCGGAGGTTTCCATGAGTTGCATGATCGTTCGTGGAGGGTTTTTTCGTTGGAGCACGGCAGCGCAACGGGTTTCCTCGAGGCTTGGGCCCACGGTCTTGGCGCTCCTCTTGCTCGGGTCAGTGTTGGGGAGAGCCGGACGCGCCGAAACCCTGCCAGCCGCGCCCCAGGACACGTCTGGTCGGGCCGTGCAAATCCTGACCCGGGGGCCTTATTTGCAGCAGGGAACCCCGCACAGCGTTCTGATCAAATGGAAAACCGATGTTTCTGCCAATAGTCGCGTCCGCTATGGTTTGGATCCGCAAAATCTGGAATGGATCGTGGACAACCCGAAAGTGTCCACCACCCACGAGGTCCTGTTGACCAGCCTCACCGCGGCAACGCGCTATTTTTATGCGATCGGCAGTGTCGAGCAAGAACTGACGCAAGGGAGCGCTGATACCTTCTTCGTCACGGCCCCGCTCCCGGGCAGCGAAGTAGCGACGCGGATTTGGGTCGTCGGTGATTCCGGAACTGCCGACGCCAATGCGCGCGCCGTCCGCGACGCCTACTTGCAATTTGCCCAAGGTAGCACCACTCACCTGTGGCTGATGCTGGGCGACAACGCTTACAGCAGCGGTACGGAAACGCAATATCAAGCAGCGGTTTTCGCTGTGTATGCGTCGATTCTAAGGCAAGTTGTGCTGTGGCCGACGCTGGGCAACCACGATGCGATTTCTGCCAATTCTGACACGTTGACCGGACCCTACTACAGTATTTTCAACTTGCCCAAGGCCGGAGAAGCGGGCGGCGTTCCTTCAGGTACCGAAGCTTATTACTCGTTTGATTATGCCAATATACACTTTGTTGTTCTCGACTCAGAAGAAAGCGATCGTTCGGTTGCTGGTCCGATGTTGCGCTGGCTCGAAGCCGACCTCGCCGCCACCACCGCTTCGTGGTTGATCGCTTTTTGGCACCATCCTCCCTACAGCAAGGGTTCCCATGACTCCGACAGCGATCTCAAAATGAGTGAAATGCGGCAAAACGTTCTGCCCATTCTCGAAAACTACGGGGTTGACCTGGTGCTCACCGGCCACAGCCATTCCTACGAACGATCCTTCTTGGTCGATGGCCACTACGGGTTGTCCAGCACCCTGACCAGCGCGATGGTGCTCGACGCTGGCGATGGGCGGCCGGACGGCGATGGCGCTTACCAGAAGCCCGTCTACGGCCTCGTGCCCCATCAAGGCGCGGTTTTCGTGGTCGCGGGGAGTTCCGGCAAATTTACCGGAGGCGCGCTCAACCACCCGGTGATGCGGGTGGCGCTCAATCAACTCGGTTCGCTGGTGTTAGACGTTCACGGCAACTCGCTGGAAGGACGGTTCCTGGGCGCGGATGGCCAAATTGCCGACCACTTCCAGCTGATCAAAGGCAGTGCCGGGACGATCGCGGGCGGATGCTGGCTTGACCTCGACTCAGACGGGATCCAAGGCGCGGGAGAAGGTTGGCTCGCGGGGGTCGCGGTGGAACTCGTGGATGCTGACGGGGCAGGGGTGGCCACCACCGTGACGGACCAGGCCGGGATGTATCGTTTCCCCAACCTGGCGGCGGGCGGCTATGCCGTGCGCTTTACTGCCCCCAGCGGGATGGTTTTCAGCCCGCAAGACCAGGGCGCCGACGAAAGCGTTGACAGCGATGTCACCGAGAATACCGGACAAACCGCCACCTTGCAGCTGGCGTGGGGCCAGAACGTCGACCACCTCGACGCCGGGGTCCTGACGCCGGCGCCGCCTCCCCCTCCCCCGCCACCTGCCGATTTGATTTTTGTCGACGAGTTTGAAACCGAGACGGCCTGGAGCTCGAGCCGGCCCGACGGCGCGGACCTGACGACGTCAGTAGCCGCAGCGAT
>CAZCOV010000464.1:0-4124 GCA_964499975.1 uncultured Thermoanaerobaculia bacterium | reverse complement strand
CCAGTCAGCCGATGAGCAGCCAGCCGGTGTCCCATCTTTCCAGCAATCGGCCGCCGCCCATCATGATCCCGAGCAACCCTCCGGTGGCGTCCTCCACCATGAGTCCTACCAGCTCGCCGGGAGGCACGGTCAGGGCGAGATCTCCCGGCGGCACCCTGTATGAGCGACGTTCCCCGGCGGGAAAGTACAAGAGCAAGTCGCGACGGAAAGCCTATGGCTATGACAATCCGTCCCATTCGCACGGCAACATGTTGCCGTTGTGGGAAAGTGCTGCATCGTCACCGATTTCGTCCAGCGTCAAAAGTAACCCAAGAGCCTTGCGCAAACATTTGATGGACCCCAAACGACACTTCAAAGCCCATTCGCCGAAGCGGACGCGGTCGCGGACCATCCAAGGGCATAAGAGCGGGGTCCTTGGGCATGACGAAGACGCGGCCGCCAATGCCAACCGGGTAGGGCACAAACGGACCCGTTCCCAGAATCTCCAATACAATCAGCAGACCTCGTCGTATCATGGGATCGAGCCCAGTGATTGGTCGTCGGCCAGCGGTTCCCAGGTGGAGCGCTACGGCTCGCCTCGGCCTGACCGCGGCAGTGATCCCAGTTTTTGGAATCAGAGTGATCCGGGCTTTACCGGTGGCCCCTGGCATTCGTGGGTTCCCAGCCAGCAGCAGTCCAGTACTTCTGCCACGCCGAGTCAGCCCCAGCCGACAACCAGCACTTCGCAGCCGCCATCCACGATGACGTCCTTTCCGCTGTCGAGCTTGAGCCAACCGCAGCCGCCATCCACGATGACCTCTTTTCCGTTGTCGAGCTTGAGCCAATCGCAGCCGCCATCCACGATGACGTCCTTTCCGCTGTCGAGCTTGAGCCAATCGAAGCCGCCATCCACGGCGCCATCCTTTCTGCTGTCGAGCTTGAGCCAATCGCAGCCGCCATCCACGACCTCCTTGCCACCGTCGAGCTACCGTCCCTACCCGGTGTCGACAAGTACCTCAGGTCTGTCGCACTTCAACCCCTATCCGCCACCCATGCAGCCGAACTCCAGCCCCTATCCGCTGTCAACCAGCACTTCAATGCTGCCGAGCTACGGCCTCTATCCGCCGCCCATGCCTTCAGTGCTGCCGAGCTACAACCCTTATCCGCCGTCAACCAGTACTTCATTGCTGTCGAGCTTGAGCCAACCGCAGCTGCCATCCACGACGCCATCCTTTCCGTTGTCGAGCTTGAGCCAACCGCAGCTGCCATCCACGACGCCATCCTTTCCGCTGCCGAGCTTGAGCCAACCGCAGCCGCCATCCATGACGACCTCCTTGCCACCGTCGAGCTACCGTCCCTACCCGGCGTCGACAAGTACCTCAGGTCTGCCGCGCTTCAACCCCTATCCGAGTACAATGCAGCCGAACTCCAGCCCCTATCCGTCAACCAGTACAATGCAGCCGAGCCACAGCCTCTATCCGCCGCCGAGCTACTACCCTCCGCCGCCCATGCCTTCAGTGCTGCCGAGCACGAACTCCTATCTGCCGTCAACCAGTACTTCAATGCAGCCGAGTCTAAGTCACCCCCAACAGCTAACCGGATCTTCGTTGTTCTCGAGCCAACCTTTGCCGTCAACCACAACCTCCTTTCCGCTGTCGAGCTTGAGCCAACCCCAGCCGTCAACCACGCTGACTTCTCAGCTCTTGAGCCTCCCTGCGATAACGACCAGTACTTCTGGCCTCTCGGGCCACGACCAGACCCAGCCACCCACCAGCCCGCCTTCGAGTCTCGACTCCGACTCCCAAAAAAACAAGAAGAAGCAATAGCTCGATCGACGTGCGCGCTGAATCGACTCGCCGCGATCCGTGTTCCCAGCTGGCAGAGGGGGTGGATGGTCCTCCGACCGGCACCGCTGGAGGACGATGCGCTTGGCGGTCTAGGTTAAAATGAGAGCGGAGGTTTCGTTGTGCAATCGGCACCCTTGCGAGTAGGCCGACTCCGCCGTGAAGACGAGGAGCGGTTTGTCCGCGGTGCGCGCGACGCCGAGCAGTTTTTCATGCGCAAATCCAAAGTGCATCGGGCCCTTGAACGTCTCGTCGAACGTCTGAACGAGCTCGAAATCCCGCATGCCATCATCGGCGCCCTGGCGCTCAATGCCTATGGCTATCAGCGGACCACAAGCGACGTCGACGTGCTGCTGCGGCGCGAGGACCTGGCAGCATTCCAGCAAGCCCACCTCGGGCGGGGCTACGTCGAGAAATTTCCCGGCAGCAAAGGGCTGCGCGATGCGGTCCATCACGTCGACATCGACGTGGTATTGGCAGGAGACTTTCCTGGCGACGGCAAACCCAAGCCGATCGCCTTTCCTGATCCAGCCCAAGCCGCGGTCAAGGGTGAAAGCTTTGCCCTGCTACCCCTACCTAAACTGCTCGAGCTGAAGCTAGCTTCGGGCATGACCGCACCGCACCGGCTTCGCGACCTGGCCGACGTTCTGGAGCTGATTCGGGTCAACGCGCTGCCAGAAGAGTTCGTCTTGGAGCTCGACCCTTACGTCCGCGACAAATTTCGCGAGTTGTGGTCAGCCGCTCAGTTTCGCGATGCCGAGTGAGTCGGCAATCCAGCTCTAACCAAAGTGACCAGGCACTCAGCTTGGGACTGGCGGTAACAATTCAGCCCACGCGCCGCCAAATGTGTAGAGTGGTAGACAGCAGGCAAGGTGGTAATGGCAAGAAGATCAAGGTCTCAAGGACCTAACCCGGCGCCAGCCGTCCGGTGCAGGGGCTGGATTGAGTGCCGCAGCCCGCATCAGGGCTCAGTACGGGCCTGATCGCCTCGCGAGCTGACGCTCGTTGGCGTGGGTGGGCGGCGGTGGCTACACTCCCAAACGATGCGGTGCGCTCGACGGACAGCGCGCCGCGTCCTTCTTTGGGGAAGCCAATGCGACAGACTCGCGTTGTGTCTTAGGCCGTAAGGCGCTAAGCTGAAACCATGTCCAGCAAACAGCCCAAGGTCGAGCAGAAATACCCATGAAGTTGGCCGAGATGCTCAGAATTCTGGCGAGCTTCGAGAAGGAGTAGCTCGATTACGCCATCATCGGCGGCGTGGCGGTCAACTTCCACGGCATTTCACGGACGACCGAGGGCCTTGATTTCTTTGTACGGCCCACACCAGAGAACATCGAAAAACTGCGGACGGCGCTCTATGCGGTCTATGCGGACTCCAAGATCGCCGAGATCAGCACCGAGGACCTGCTCGGGGACTATCCTGCGGTGCGCTATTACCCGCCTGACACGGACCTCTATCTGGACATCCTGACCAAGCTGGGAGAGTTCGCGAGCTACGACGACCTCGACATCGTCGAGATCATGGTCCATGACGTCCAAGTGAGACTGGTGACACCGCAGACTCTCTACTGGCTAAAGAAGGGTACGATTCGAGACGTCGATCGAGTCGATTCTCAAAGAGAAATTCCATCTGCAAGACGATTCCGCTTGAGGGTGCCATGCCGATCAGGAAATTCAGTTCCATAGAAGCGATGGACGCCGCACGCCGGGAGCTGTGGAGCGATGCGCCCGATGCTGCATATTTCCAGCGGGTCGCTGCGCTCTGGGAGCGAAGCTCAGAGATCAACCCCAGGACTTTACCCAAGGGGGTGTTCAAGTTCCGCAACCTGGAAGAAGCCCAGGAACAGCGGGCGCGTCTGCTCAGCGAGCACGTGCAGGAGCTGTGGCAGCGCCGCGCCGAGAGTGGGCAGTTCAGGATCGTCCAGAAAGGTCGCAGAAACCAAGCGGAGCCTCAGGCATCGCGCCTGGGTAGAGGCGACCCTCTACCCGACAACGGCTGATGACGACCGCTCAGGGCTGTCGACGTTCAAGTGAGTTTGTTCTGCGGCTCTCTCAGAGGTTCCGGCTCATTCTTCGACGATTTTTTCGGGAGTCGAGACGGTTCCTGCCTTGAGCAGCCAACGCTCCAGGGTGACGAGATCCGTCGTGCCCAGGATGCGACGCCGGAGCGCGGCGCTGGGGGACAGGCCCCGACCGAGGAGCACCGTCAGGATCGCTTCTGCTTTCCCCTCGACCTTCCCCTCGACCTTCCCCTCGATCTTCCCCTCGATCTTCCCCTCGATCTTCCCCTCGATCTTCCCC
>CAZCOV010000463.1:0-4138 GCA_964499975.1 uncultured Thermoanaerobaculia bacterium | reverse complement strand
CCCCAGACCCCCCACGCCGCTCTTCCGATCCCATGCAACATCAAGCCCCTGTCGTCGCCGTGGCGTTCAGTCCGGATGGGCAGTCGGTGCTCACCGGGAGTTTGGTCAACACCGCTCGGCTTTGGCGAGCGGAGAGCGGGGAGCCCATCGGGCAGCCCTTGCGACATCGAGACGATGTCTTAGCCGTGGCGTTCAGTCCGGACGGGCAGTTCATCCAAAGTCTTACCCGGAGATGGCTGCACGTCTGGCAGCTTGCCGGTCATCGAGTCGAAATCGTCAGCAGTCGCAGGTTGGGAGGTCTGTCGTCCAAGGCCTTCTTCTTTCCCAAAGACTGCGAGCGCTGTGTCACTCTGGCAGTGCGACCCTTTGGCAATGCGATCCGCATCGAAACCTTCGACTACGACCACCCGTCGGAGGCCCCTATCGCAGGCGATCCTCGCGAACTCCTCGAGGAATGGCATCAGCGTCTCGCCCTGCGCTTTGACCAGGACATGAACATCGTTCCCATCTGGGATCTACCTGCGCCTCCTTCAGACGCCGTCCGCACTAGATGAGCCGTTTTTGCCCTGGGAGCACGCGTCGTCTTGCTGCCTGATGGCGAGACAGTTCACAATGCTTTCTTTGACCGAAGGTTTATGCCATGAGAGTACGCTACTTCGCCGACACAGACACTTTGTTAATTGAATTTCAGGACTCTCTTGTTGTGGAAACCCGGGACCTCGACGAGAACACCGTGCTTGACGTTGATGCCGACGGCAACATTTGTTCCATCACAGTGGAGCACGCTTCGCGGAGAACAGGCGCACCGCAGTTCTCCTATGAGCAGATTGCCGCCTGACCCCGCTTTGGAGCGGCCAACGGCATTGTTGTGGCTGCCCCCGCGCTCTGGCTGCCGGCAGGTGATCACTTTCAACGGCAGAGATTTCGTGGGGATCGAGCGCTTTGGCGTCGAGGCCGTCACACCTACGCAATTTCTGCGGAGTATTGGAGAAGCCCGATGAGCACGCTCAGTCTTCGCCTCCCAGACTCGCTACACATGAAAGTGAAGGAGCTGGCCGAGCGAGATGACATCTCGATCAACCAGTTCATTGCTACAGCTGTGGCTGAGAAGATGGCCGCCTTGCTCACCCTGGACTACCTGACCGAGCGGGCTCAGCGTGGAAGCCAGGCTGCCTTCGACCAGGCGCTGACGAAGGTTCTGCCCCGCGCACCACTGCCGGGCGATGAATTGCCCGAGCCGGCAGCGGAGCCTGACTAGCCCCACGCCCCAGCGCCCCTCATCAGCTGAAACGGCCGTCTGCAACCGCGTGGACAGGCCCCCGCGGTCCTCGATCAACATTTCGCCCACGGTCTTGCTACCACGAATGCGGGCGACGGGAGGCTGCGGGGCGAGCTTGCGACCACTCCACGACAGCACCTGGGAGTCCACCAGAGGTCTCAGCCGGTCCTCCAGCGAGGAGCCGATGGGGATGATTCGACCGACCGGTTTGCCCCGGTCTGTGATCACCACCGTGACCCCGGTTTTAACCTCCTGGACGTACCGGCTCAGCCGCGTCTTGAGCTCCCGAATTCCAACGAGGGCCTGCTTCATCATCTTCTCCTTTCCAGCCCCATTGTAGCGCAGGCTTGCTGGCTCAACCCTCCTCTCGCTCTTTCCTCGGCTGCGGGCGGGCTGCTTCCGCTCACGCCGCCAAGCCAGTTCCCCGACGACGGTGGAGAAACAGCCTGGCAGGCAGGTCTGGAGATGGGGTTGCGCTCCGCCTCGCCGGATGGGATCCTGATATTCTAGTTCACGTGTCTGACGGTCACGTGTCGCTGGCTCTTGAGCGAATGCTGAGCTGTCGGTGGTGGAGCGCGTGCAAGCGATGGTTGGCAAAGAGCAGCTACCGCAAACACCGTCCCCTGTGGGAGAATTGCTCCTTGCGCCGACGACTGCAGCGCAAATTCGCTCGGCTCGATTCGCCGGAGTTGCGCCGCCGCCTCTTGCGGTTGCTCGCGGTTTCTCCGGCGACCGAGGCGAACCAGCTAAGAATCTTAGAAAAACCTATAAAAACCCATCTCGTGGGGATCCAATGGCCCAAAAAACGCGCAACCTGACCACGAAACTGCCGACCCGCATGTCGGTGATCACCGCACCGCGGCGAGTCCTGCAAATTGGCCGCAATGACAGCTGCCCTTGCGGCAGCGGCAAAAAATACAAAGACTGTCACGTCAACGAAGGAGAGGCTTTCCTCGCCCGGATTGCCATGGAGACCGAACGGCAAAAAGCTCGCGAAAAGCGCGAGGACCTTAAAGCTGCTGGGGTCCCCTGGTACAAACGGATTTTCGTCTAGAAGCCAGCTCAAACTACTAGCGAAGAAAGACCTGGGTACCAGGGGACGGTTTTCTTCCTCGGCCCGCTGGGAGTGGCTGATGGTAGCGAGGGACTTCAGTTCAAAGCGGACGTGCCAAGACCACGTTATTTTCAGCCTATTTTTTTCAGTCTATTTTTCCCAGTCCACGTTTTTGGTGTCTCTAACCATGGAGTTCAGCTGATGAAAACTACCTTGAATTGTGTGCCTTTGCTTGGCATCCTAGCCGGGGCCGCTGGCCTGGCTCTTTGTGCCTCACCTGCTGCCGCGAGCGCCGCGCCCGATGGACGCTACGAGATCCGCTTGCTGGCCGAAACTTGGACCCCAAAGCCGGCTTCTGCTGCGGCCATGGCCGCGAGTCTCAGTGAACAGATCGCCATCTTGCCGGCTGCCCCACTTTCGCCCAACCCAACAGTGCATGCGCTGGTTCAGCTCCATGAAATCCCTGATGAGACCCAAAAGCTCGACCTCTGGCGCCGCGGGCTCGACCTCGGGCCCTATGTTTCAGGGTCCGCCTGGATCGCGGCGATCCCCGTCGAACAGGTGCCGCAGCTGGCACAACTTCCGGAAATCCGCTGGCTCACGCCGTGGACCGCGGAGCGCAAGACCCATCCGCGCATCCTCCAGGGCGACTGGGGCTCCTGGACCCGCGACCCCAGCCGTCCGGGTTGGGTGATGGTGCTGGTCCAGCTGCACCATGACGTTGACTTGGAACGCGGGCAAATCCTGGCTGACGAAGTTGGCGCAGTGGCCCTGCCGCCGATCGAAGGGCTGCATGGGTTGACCCTTTGGTTGCCCGAAGGACAGCTTCCGGCGCTCGCTGCCAAGGAAGAGGTGCTGTGGATCGAGGAAGGCCCGATGCCCCTCTCCCCCTTGAATGACGGCGTGCGCGCTTTCACGCAGGCAGACACGGTGATCAATGCGCCTTATAACCTCGATGGCACGGGCGTGCGGATCTTCGTGTTCGATGGTGGTACGGTGCGCGTCACGCATGCCACTTTCAATCCCGGCAGTGGCAGCCGGGTCACCGTGATCGACGGCCAACCCGCCGCCGACCACCCAACCCACGTGGCAGGCACTGCCGCGGGCGATGGTTCTGGCTCGACCGGCACGCGGGCGCGCGGAGTCGCCCAGGAGGCTACGATCTTGTCGGCTGCCTACCAGCAGACCGGTGGCACCATGCTGTTTTGGGACAATGCCGGCGACATCCAAGCCGATTACGCCCTGGCGCGCAACACCCACAACGCGGATTTGGGCACCAATTCGATTGGCAGCAACACCGCGCCCAACGGTTATCCCTGTTCGCGAGAGGGCGATTACGGGGTTTCCTCCAACCTGCTCGACGGCATCATCCGCGGCGACAACAGCACGGTCGGCAGCGCTGTGCTGATGACCTGGGCCAACGGCAACGAGCGCACTGGGGGCAACCCCCGCGGGCGCTGCGGCTCCAACTACGTGACCACCGCACCCCCGTCTTGTGCCAAGAACCCGATCCACATCGGCGCGATCAACTCTGACGGCGGCTCGATGACCAACTTCTCGAGTTGGGGTCCTTGCGATGATGGCCGGATGAAACCGGTGGTCAGCGCTCCCGGCTGTGAGAACGGCCGGGTGAGCGGCGAAACCTACATCTACTCGTCCCTCAACACTTCGGACAGCGCCTATGGCGCCACTGGCTGGTGTGGGACTTCGATGTCCACTCCCGCAACCGCCGGCATCGTCTCCCTGTTCATCGAGGATTGGCGCGCTCAGGGGCACGGGGGCCCCACGTCCAGACCGCTGCCCGC
>CAZCOV010000462.1:0-4140 GCA_964499975.1 uncultured Thermoanaerobaculia bacterium | reverse complement strand
GGAGTATTAGAAACAGCTGGCCCCTTGGGCCTGCCCCTTGGGCCTGGGTAGCTTGGCGGAGCCCGGGGCAGAGGTCGTCAAGGGCAACTCGTGTGAGGATCACCACCCTCCGCGGATCCCCAGCGCGCCGCATAGCGGTTTGCCCTGCTTGCCCCGGTTTGCCCTGCTTGCCAACATTGCCAACATGACCCCGTTGACACCGGTAGGGCAGAGAGTTAAAGTAGCAAAGGCAAAGAGAATAATGTGTGTATCAAACAAACATCAAATAAACTCAAGAATCGAAGTCAAGAGCACTCACCAGCCAGAGAATAAAGCAAAGCACGGAAAGGCACCTAACTCACGAAGGGATGCAATCATTAACTAAGATACACAGTGAAGATGAACAGTGAAGATATTCAATCAAGATAATTGATATATAGATGACATTGGTAAGTAAGCAGTTAGCAATGAATGAGGAAATGTAACGTAAGCCTCAACGGAAAGCGGATGATAGATTCAACAAATTCTTTGCAATCTCCTCCTGCCAGCACAGAGAAAGCACCGGTACGGAACATCGCCACAGTCCGGGACAGCTACCCAAACGTGCTCGACTACACTGGCTACATCGGACTTCACCTCGCCTGTCTGGGAGCCTTCTGGACTGGGGTGACCTGGCGCGATCTCGTGCTCTGCGCGGTCTGCTACTTCAGCCGCATGTTCGGTCTGATGGCCGGCTTCCATCGGTACTTCTCGCATCGTTCGTTCAAAACTTCGCGCGCGGTCCAGTTCCTGCTCGCGCTGTTGGGGACTCTGGGGGTGCAAAAAGGGGTCCTCTGGTGGGCAAGCACCCACCGGCATCACCATCGCTACTCCGATACCCAGCACGACCTCCACTCGCCGATCCACAAGAGCTTCCTCTACTCCCACAGCGGCTGGTTCCTCGACCCAAACAACCGTGCCACCGATCTCTCCAAGGTGCCGGACCTCGCCCGCTATCCTGAACTGGTCTGGCTCAACCGCTGGGACCTAGTACCCGTCGTCCTCTTTGCTGCGCTGATTGGGTTCGTCTTCGGTTGGAGCGGCCTGGTGTGGGGCTTTTGCATCAGCACCGTGCTCGTCTGGCATGCCATCCACGCGATCGGCTCCTTTGGGCATCGGTTCGGTGGCTACCGCCGCTTTGCGACCACGGACAACAGCCGTAACAAATGGTTTCTCGCGCTGGTACTGCTCGGAGAGGGCTGGCACAACAACCATCACTTCTACCCCTCTTCAGCCCGCGCGGGCTTTGTTTGGTGGGAGTACGACGTCGTCTACTGGATCCTCAAAGGGATGGAACGCTTCGGCTTGGTCTGGGACCTGCGAGTTCCCCCCGAACATGTTCGGCGGGCGGAGGACCCGCGGGCCCAAGCTCAGGTCCGCCGTTTCGAGCGCTGGCTGATGGATCTGCGGCTGGGCGTGGGTGAACACCTGCGGGCAGCCAGCGAAGCAGCCGCGCCTGAGAGCCAGGAACGGATGCAGCTGCTCAGCCAGGCGATTGAGCTGCGCCTCGATGCCTTCAGCATCCGCGTGGTCGAACAAATCATCAAGGATCCCGAGTTGCTCAGCGCGAGCGTGGCCGAGCTGCGCCGCGATCTCAAGGAAGAAGTCGTGCGCCGCCTCTCCGCGGTGCCTGGCACTGCGCCGACGAGGCTCAGCCAAGCCCTTGACGAAGAGGTTGTGGGCCGCCTCAAAACCTCCTCCTTCGTCCATTTTCTTTCAGCGACAGCTGCCCTGCAGCAGGAGCCAGTTCATGCCGTCTAAAGGTCCGACAAATTTTGACATCGCGATCCTCGGTACCGGCATCGGTGGCACACTTTTGGGTTCCATCCTCGCTGCCAACGGGCTCGACGTGCTCCTCCTGGAGCAGGGGGTCCATCCCCGGTTCACTATCGGCGAGTCGACGATCCCAGAGACCACCTTGCTCCTTCGCCTCATGGCCAAGCGCTACGGCGTGCCAGAGATCGCCCACCTCTGCAGTTTCCATCAGGTGCGGGCCCACATCAGCCAAGCTTGCGGGGTCAAACGGAACTTCTCGTTCCACTACCACTCGCCCGGCAAACCCAACGATCCGCGGCAGACCACCCAGTTTCACACACTGGCCCCCCCCTTCGGGCCGGACATCCACTTCTTCCGCCAGGACACTGACGCCTACTTCTTGATGGTGGCCGCACGCTACGGCGCCACAGTGCGGCAGCAAACCCCGATCCAGGAAATTCGCTTCGCAGACGACCGGGTGGAGCTGACCGCTGCCGGGGGGGAGCGCTTCCATGCCCGCTACGTGGTGGACGCTGGAGGTATGCAAGCGCCGATCGCCAAGCTGCTCGGCCTGCGCCAGGAGCCTTGCCCACTGCATACTCGTTCCCGCACGATCTTCACCCACATGGTCGGGGTTCCCCCCTATGACAGCTGCGCTGTGCCGCGCCGCGAGCACGGCTTGACCAGCCCCTTGGCCCAGGGGACCCTCCACCACCTCTTTGACGGCGGCTGGATCTGGGTCATCCCCTTCGATAACCACCCGACGGCGACCAACAGCTTATGCAGCGTCGGTTTGACCCTGGACCTAGAGCAGTACCCTGAACCCACAGGTCCTCCCGAAGAAGAATTTCACCAGATGATCTCGCGCTTTCCGACCATCGCTCGCCATCTCGGGCAAGCTCGCCCCATCCGTCCATGGACCGCGAGCGGCAGACTCCAGTATCTGGCTCCGCAGCTCGTGGGCGATCGCTTTGGTCTGCTACCCCATGCCTCCACTTTCATCGATCCCCTGTTTTCCAGCGGGTTAGCCATCACTATGTCGGCAATCAACGGCTTTGCCGCACGGCTGATCGCGGCCAAATCCGACGGTGACTTCTCAGGCGAGCGGTTTCGTTACGTCGAGACCTGGACCGGAAAGCTCTTTGACTACTACGACCACCTGGTCTCTGGTGCCTACGTGGCCTTCCGGGACTTTAGGCTGTGGAACGCCTGGCATCGGCTGTGGATGTTGGGCAGCCTTTATGGGGGCGCAGGGCTTTTTGAGATCCTGAGTCGCTATGACCGGAGTCACGATCCCGCGGTTTTCGACCTCTTCGAAACCCCACCCTATCGCGGCATACAAGCGATCGACTTTGAGCCCTTCCAGCAGCTCTTTGCCGAGAGCCATCGCGAGATCGAGGCGGTGCGCACCCACCAGCGCTCGCCTGACGAGGCCGCCAAAAACATCTTCACGCGGCTGACGGAGAGCGGCCTATGTCCCCAGCCGTGGCAGCTTACCGATCCGGAACATCGCGCGATCGGTGAACTCACCTTCTTGCCCATGGCGCGCCTGGTGGCATGGGGGAGACGCCATTCGCCTGCCTCGGTCCGGCAGCACTACTTTCAGAAAGGGCGCAGCCGTGGCTTCCTGCAGGATCTCCGGCAACTCGGGGCACAGGAACTCCGGCGAGCTAGCGACGCGACGATCCATGTGCTGCGGGACGCGATGCGATCTTGGAACCAAGACTGGCGCAGGACCACCCCCCAGCCGGAGCGAAGTGGGCAGCCTGGGTGCCCCGAAGTGCCACGAGCAGCGGTCCACCCAAGGTCACCCCTGACCGCGGTTGAGCGGGTGGCAGGATCCGATGCAGCGTCATAAGCGGGAGCGGCTGGAACAGACCCTGCGCTCCCTGCTCGCATCCGCCGGAATCGAGCTTGGAGGTACCCGCCCTCACGACCTCCGGATCACCGACGACCGCTTCTACGCGAGCCTTGCCTACGGGTTTACCGGAATCCGGGATGCCTACGTCGCAGGCTGGTGGGAAACCGACCAACTCGACGAAGCGACCAGCCGGGTGTTGGGCGCTTGGCCAGAGTTCCCCTATGCCAATCGTCTGACCCTGACCTTGGCCGGCTTGCGTGGACTGCTGAGCAACTTGCAGAGCGCCCGCCGGGCGGGCCAGGTGCGCGCCCACTACGACCTGGGCGACGACCTCTTCGCCGCCATGCTCGGTCCTACCAAGGTCTATAGCTGCGGCTACTGGCGGCGGGCCGCAACCCTGGAAGAAGCGCAGCTGGCCAAGCTCGACCTCGTCTGCCGCAAGTTGGCACTGCAGCCGGGCATGCGGGTACTCGACATCGGTTGCGGCTGGGGAGCTTTTGCCCGGT
>CAZCOV010000461.1:0-4154 GCA_964499975.1 uncultured Thermoanaerobaculia bacterium | reverse complement strand
CGGTTGTTTCTCCGATCATGCATGCAGAAGCTCCTCGCAGCTACTCCCTAGCTACTCCTCGGCTACTTAGCGACTAGCCCTCGATTTCCAGGCGTTTGGGCCGGGCGTTGGGGAAATCTACGAACGCGATGTCAACGGATTGATAGCCGATCTTGTGGACAATGAATTTTTTCAAGACTACTTCCTTCTCGCGGGCATTGATCACGTCCTTGCCATTGCGGAAAACCGCGATGCGCCCGCTCTCTGGCCCGAAGATCCCGACCAGCTTGAAGTTGACCGGCGGCGGTTGCGGCACGGCCGGCGGCGGTGGCAAAGCCGGCGGCGGCGGGCGCACCGGCGGGGCGGGCGGTGGCGGCGGTGGTGGCGGCGGTGGTTTGACCGCGAACTGGAAAATGTTGCGTCCCGGATGGTAGCTGCGCACTGGGGCGTCGAGCGTGGCCAACTGGAGCTCGACCACTTCGCGGTCGGCAGTGCCGCGGCTGGCCGCGGTTCCTTCGGCTCGGCGCAGGATCGTGCTCCCACCAGCGCTCGCGAAATCGAGCAGCCACGGTCGCAAATACAGCCAGGCTGAAAGCGGTACCAGCACGGCGAGCAGCGCAAGCAGGATTCGTTGACGCAACTCCGGGGTCATCACTTGTCGATCTCCGTGGGTTCGCTCGGCGGGGGGTTGTTTGCGTCCTCCGCACCAGCAGACTCAGCGCCTGGCACCTCGGTGGGTAGCACCTCGGTGGGTACCTCGGTTGCAGGCAAGGGCGCGGCTCCTGCGTCTGGGGCCGCAGCTACTTCTTGCCCGGGTTCCGCCACGAACAAGGTCGAAACCGCCAGACGGATACCGAGGACGGGATTCTTCGGGTCTTGCCCGCTCTGGTTCATGGTCACCCGTTCGAGGGCGAGAAATTGGTCCGCGAATTCGAGGTAATTGATGAATGTACGCAGCTGGTCGTAAGTCCCATCCACCCCGAACTCGATGTTGCGTTTGATCAAGCCGTAGTCTTCGAGGGCGGTCCGGGGGTAGGCAAAAGCCCGCGGATTCAGTCCTGCTTGCCGTGCCAGCCGTTTGATCTCGAGCTGAACGCGGGTGAAGCGCTCGGCTTCCGAGGCAAAGCGCCGGGCATAGAGTTCGGTAATTCCTTGCTGTCCGCCTTGGGCGCGCGCCAGGAAGGCCTCGACTTGCTGCCGCTCCGCTTGCAGGGCGGCCAGCTCTTGAGTGGCGACTTGCTGCACGCCCTCGAGGCGCTCGACTCGACCGGCGAGGGAGGAGTAGTAAAAGCCCAGGCCACAGAGGTTGAGCAGGAGAAAAATCACCGACGGCACCCACCACGAGGGTTTACGCTGCCAGGCCGCAAAAGGGGACCTCATCCTGTACCCTCCTCGCCCAGCATCCAGGTCACGATCCCGCGCAAGGTGCCACGCAGCCAGGCCAGCCCCGAACCACCACCCCGCAAGCGTGCGGCGCTCGAAGCGTTGGGGTTGACGAAAGATGGTGGTGACGGACGCAGTCCTCCAGACGGCGGCGGTGTTGCCAAGGGTTGCCCTCCAGGTTGCTGCGGAGGGGTGGCTCGGGGCTGGCCGCCTGGCTGACCGAACAAGAAGCCCGATGGGTCCCCTGTGGCGCGACCCGACGGAGTGCCGCCCGACGGAGTGCCGCCCAGCGGGGTGCCGCCCAGCGGGGTGCCGCCCAGCGGGGTGCCGGCTGATGGTGTGCCGGCGCTCGGGGGTAGCGCCCTTCCCCCACTGGGAGTGCGGTCGGAAAAGAAGCGATCTGCAGGACGTCCAAAGTTGGGATCGCGCGCAGCTGGCACCCGGCCCGGCGGCAATATGCTCCCGACCACGGGCTCTGAAGCGCCTGCCTGCGGCGGACGCTGGTGGCCGGGGACCCCTTGGCCGGCCGCCCCTTGAGTCGCAGCTGACGGCGGCACCGTGCTGCTGGGGGGAGTGAGCCCGCCGGTAAAAGGTCCGCCTGCGCCTGCTGCCGGGCCACCAGCGGCCACTTGCGACTCTGCGGTAGCCTCACCTGCGGGGGTCGCGCTCGCGTAAAGACCCGCGGCGTCCGCAGGTGGGGTCACGGGTGCCATCCCAGGACGGTAGATCACCGCCAAAGTGAAGGTGAGCACATTGCTGTTCTCGTCCCAGGTTTCCTGATCGAGGATCGGCTCGCGAAAGGCCGGGTCGGCAAACAGCGCGTCCACGAACAGCGCCAAGACTTCGTCGGTTTTGGCGGCGCCCGCAATCCGCAGCAGGACTTCGTCTTCAGCTAAAGCGTCAGTGCGCGGCTTTTCGCTGCGCGTCGGCTGGGGCTCCGCCCCGCGGCGGGCAGCTGCCCGGGCCTGGTTTTGTCGCTGACGGGCTAAAGCTTCGCGCCGTCGTCGCTCTGCGCGCAACTTGCCTTCGGGCACGAGTTCTGGTTGAAGCGAGGTCAAGCGCACGTCGTCGGGCAGGACCCCAGCCAACCGATCGAAGAGTTCGCTCCAAGGAAACGTGCGGTAGGCGATCAGACGGTTCAAGTAAGTGATCTGTTCGTTCTGCTCGCCCAAATCCAACTGCCCGAGTGCGGAATCGAGTTGACGCAAAGCGTTTTGCTCGGCGTTCAGTTGTTGATTCAGTTCGCTGAGGGCCCGGCGGCTTTCGGCCGAACTCCGCCAAAAGCCCTGGTAAAGCCAGATGTTGGTCAAAAGCAAACCCAGGCCGAGGACCCCAATAAGGAACGTCACCCGCAACACCGGGCGGGTGTTGACGAACGGACGGCGGGCGAGGTTGACGATGCGCAAGGTTTCAGTCCACCTCGAAGAGTGCGGCACCGAGCAGGGGTGCGAGTTCCAACCAGGAAATCCCGGCTTCTGGCCGCCGCAGGGGAAGGTGGGTGGCGTTGAGCGGCTCGGGTACGGCGTCGAGCTCATCCGCGAGCCAAGTGCGCCACGGCAGCTCGTCCGTTGGCGCTGCGGCGAGGAACAGCCGGCGCAGCGGGGTTTTTGGGAAGTGTTCGCGGAGGAAACTCGCGGTCAAGCGCAAGTCACGCTGGATCGAACCTGCTTGTGCGGTTTCTTCCGACAGTGCCTTGTAACGGTAAAGGAAAGGCTCGCCTTGGCGGAAAAAACACAAGGTGTAAGCGTCGGGCAAGATCACGGCCACCGCGGCCAGGTGCTCGGCTTGAACTTTGGATTCGAGGCCGGAGATCACCGCCAGGGTGGTGTTGGTGATCCAACCCAGCTCGACGCCAGCGCTGGCAAAAGCCTCTTCGATCTGGGTCAAAAGCAGTTCGATCGCGAACCCGAGGAGCAGCAACCGCGGTTCCTCTTGCCCGGGAAAAGGGGTGACTTCGGTGGCGCTCAGGCGCAGCTCTTCGACCCGAAACGGGACCAGTCGCTTGAGTTTGAAGCGCAGGACCTCGTCGCGCGCGGCGGCCTGCCGCGGGAGCTCCGTGATTTCGGTGAAGGTGAGGCGCAACCAGGCGTCGGGAAGAACTAACGAAGCCCTGCGCACCGGATGTGTGAGCCGGGCCACGGACTGCTGCACCACTTCGCGAAAACGCTGGGGATCGCGCAGGGGCGCGCCGAGCGGACCACTGCCCAAAACGTCCGGAGCTAGGGCTTCGCGGGTGTAGCGCATCAGGCTGAAACCATGGGGTGTGGCCTGAAAATGAGCATAGCGCAGCTCGTCACCGTCCAGGGCGAAGACGTGCGGCGGCGCGGCCACCGCGGTAAAGCCGAACGCTTGGCTAATCCACGAAAGTGACCTTGTTGATCTCACGCAGCGTGGTGGCTCCTTGGAAAACTTTCTCCAGCGCGGACTCGCGCAGGAACGTCATCCCTTCTTCTTTGGCCGCGCGCCGGATTTCCGAGGCCGGACGCCTGGCCAAGATCAATTCGCGAATCTGGTCCGAGAGGTCGAGCAGCTCCGAAACTGCCAGCCGGCCATGATATCCGGTGCCGTTGCACTCGATACACCCCACCCCTTCATAAAAAGTGAAGTCGGCATAATGATCAGGTTCGAGCCCGCTCTCGTCGAGCAGCTTGGCAGGAATGCTGACCGGCCGCCGGCAAAAACTGCAGATCCGGCGCACCAGCCGTTGGGCCAAGATGCAGTTGAGGGCCGAGACGAAATTGTACAAGTCGACGTTCATGTTGAGAAAGCGCCCCAGCACGTCGATCACGTTG
>CAZCOV010000460.1:0-4177 GCA_964499975.1 uncultured Thermoanaerobaculia bacterium | reverse complement strand
CGCCTCTGCCTATATCAAGAAGCCGTTCGGCAATCAGGAACTCCTGGAAGTGGTCCAACGGTTGTAGCTTGCTTCGCCGGATTGGAACTAGGCTGGAACTGACTTCGACTCTATGGACAAGGTCAACCCAGAAGACCCCCTGAACGAGCTCGACTCGACGCTCCTGCGCGCCCGCGCTCTCCTGGATGAGATGACCGCTGCGGCGGCGCTGGCCCGCACCCCGGTGGCCCGCACCCCGGTGAGTCCAGACCAGTCAGTGCGGATCAGCGAGCTCGAAGCCCAGCTTGAAGCAGCCGATCACGACCGGGAAGAGCTGACCGCACGCTTGGTCGAAGCCGAACACCAGCTCGGGCGGCTGATGAACCTCTATGTCGCGACCTTCCAGCTCCATGCCACCCTCGACCCTTCAGAAGTCCAGGCCACGATCGCGGAAATCGCGGTCGACTTGCTCGGTGCCGAACGCTTCGTGCTGGTCTTGCGCACCGAGGGTTCGAGCGACTGCGAGGTCGCTTTGGCCCGCGGCCTGGAAAATGAAAGCGGTGGGTTGTACGCCAACAAGCGTTATCGCGGCGGCGATCCGCTGGTCGATGCAGCCCTCGAAGACGGGGTCTTGCGCATGGGACCCGACGAGTTTTCGGACGTCATTGCGGCGGTCCCCTTGCGTGTCCAAGACGCCATCGTGGGTGCGCTGGTGGTTACCAAACTCTTCGATCACAAGGCGATCTTGCGCGCCGAAGACCGTGATCTCCTCGACCTCTTGGCTGCGCATGCTGCATCCGCGCTGTTTGCGGCACGGGTCTATTCCAACACCGACCGCAAGCTGCGCACGCTCGAGAGCCTGGTCCAGCTGGTGCGCGGCACATGAACTCGAGGTGTTTGCTGGCACATGCTGGTACAAGAATCCCAGGCAGGCACGAACTAGGCGGCAGGGGAGTGAGCTGAGGTGAGTCTCAACGGGAAACTCGAAGACGTCTCTTTGGGAGACGTCATGCAATTCATTCACCTGGGTCGGCGCACTGGAACCTTGTCGCTCGCGCGCGGTCACGAAGAAGCGGAAATCGGCTTTCATCGCGGTCAGATCGTCAGCGCCTGGGCTCCTGGCTCGCAGCGCCTGGGCGATTTCCTGGTCACCAAGGGCTTGCTGCTCCCGGAGGCCCTGAAGCAGATCTTGCGCCAGCAAAACTCTGAGCAGCCGCGCCGTTCGCTGGGTCAGATCCTGATCCAGAGCGAGATCCTCGACTTCAACGCGTTGCGCAAAGCGATCGAAGAGCAAATCGAGCGGACCATCTACGAACTGGTGACCTGGACTCACGGTTCGTTTGAGTTTGCGCTCGACGAGCTCAAGCCGGTTGACGACATCGCGATGTATCCCGGCGATGTCATCCCCAAGCTCAATCTCAACACCCAGATGGTGTTGCTCGAAGCCACCCGAATTTACGACGAGCAGCGCTGCACCGACGTGGTGCCGAGCGCAGCGGCGAGCGCGGAAGCCGGGACGGCGGAACGCCCGGCGCTTGAGGCCGGGACCAAAGAACAACGGTTGGGGGAAGAGCTTTCCCTCAAGACCGTGGCGGAAACGCTCGATGGGTTCGAAGTCGACATCCCGGTGGATGACGGCAAGGTCGAAGTTGTACCGCAGCCGGCCTCGCGGCGCTTGCAGATCGTCTCCTCGGACCGCCGGCTCGCGACCGAAGTCAGCGAGCTGATCAAACCGGAAATCGCGGTGGTCGTGCGGGTACCCTTGCGCGAGGCCGGAACCCGCTTGCCCGGCGAGCCCACCCCCACGATCGTGGTGCTCGACGTGCGCCATGGCAATTACAGCGTCGAGGACCTGCTGGCGATCCGCCGCTCCCGTCCGCGGTCTTCGGTGATCGCCCTGGTCGATTCGCAGCAGCTCACCACCCGGTCATTCGAATCGGGCGCGGTAGCCGCCATCCCGGCCTCGCCGGAAGCCATTGTCGCCTGCTTCAACAGCTTGGTGCGGGCGTTCCAAGAAGCCAACACCAGCGGGAGTTTCAGCGGCACCCGGGCGGGTTTTGCCCGGCTGCGGCGGGTGCTCGCGGACATTCGCTCTGGGCTCTTGTCCGCAACCATGGCGCTCAACTTGATGCACATCCTTTCCGAGTCGGTGGAGCGCGCCATTTTATTTCTGGTGCAGCGCGACGCGCTGACCGCGCTCGGCGCTTTTGGTTTTGGTGTGGACGGCCGCTCTTTGGCCGAAGCCACCCGCAGTTTGCGCCTGCCGCTCAACGACGACAACGTCCTCACCCGTTGCCTGGCTGACGGCCAGCCCCGCTCCCTGACCTTTGAGCGGGGCAAGCTGCCGCCGCAGTTTGCCGACGTCGTCGGGCGGCCTTACAACGGTCAGATCGTGGTCTTTCCGGTGATGGGATCTGAGCGAGTGATTTCTGTGGTCTACACCGACAATGGTGCGAGCAGTCGGGCGATTGAAGACATCGAACTGCTCGAGCTCGCCACAGCACAAGTCGGGGTGGCCTTCGAGAACGAGTTACTGCGGCGGCAAATCGACCGTCAGCACTGACCCTGCGTCTTAACCCTCATGTTTGCCGAGTTGCTCCTGGTCGTCGGCTGGGTGCTCGGTCCCCGCGACGCGCTCTTGGCGCAGCAGATCGCGACTGCCGAGGCCACGGTAGCCTTACCTTTGACCGCACTCCAACCGATCAGCGAGCAGCTCTGGGTAGTGTGGCACCAGCGGCAAGACTGGACGCGCGCCTTTTACCTTCCTCCCGAAACTCCCGTGACCCAGCTGGTTGCGGACGCGGGGCCAAGTGCCGAGGTGCTCTTGCCCGGCCTGCGCTTGCCGCGCCTTTTTCTCTATGCGCCGGACTACCAAAAGCGCGAGATCTGGGGCAGCTTGGCAGTCGATACCGCGGAGATCTATTTCCATGCGCTGCTCGAAGCCTATTTTGACCAGGAGCTGCGCCGCTCGGCGTCGCGCTGGCGGCCGCTCGTCGAAAAACGCGCTCCAGAACTCTTGCCTGACCTCCCGCCGGACGTTCAGACGACCGCCTACCTGGCCGGATTGATCGACTTCGCGGCCCACACCTTGGCGACCGCGCACGAGATCCAGCGCACCTTCAAACGCCGTCCATCCGCGGCCGAGCGGTGCGCGCTGTTGCAGCGTCCGGGCCTACCGACGCTTTGGCAGAAAATTTTCACGGCTGAGCAATACCGTGGGAGCTATCCTACAGGTAACCCGGCCCAGCCCTGGCAGCTCAGCCCGCGGGGGATCACCGCGGAAGACAAAGCGTTGGTCCAGGAGCGCCTCTTCGCCCACCGATTTAGCGGCGACCCGCAACAGGATTGGGGACACTTCTGCCACTGAGCCAAGATTTATGAGGCAAGCTCCTCACACAAGGCTTTGAGTTTCGCGAGCGCTTCGGGCCAAGCGTCTACCATGTGCTCTTCCCACTCGGGCGCGACATCCATCGTGACCTCGAGTTCGGTTGCAGCACCGACCGCCGAAAAGTGGTAATTCTCAAAAGCCGGTGCCCAGCTTCGCACCTCAGCGCTTTCCGTGTCCTCGACCCCATCCTTGACAAACCCAAGATGTTGGATCGAGAGGAACTCATGGGGACGACTTTCCGCGATGGCCGACGTCATGCCGCTGCCACCGGGGCCCAGAAAGCGGATACGTTCGCCCTGCTCCCACGAGCCTTCGAAGTACGATCCTGCTGCAAACACAGAGGTCCAAAGTTGGTAGGTGACAGGAGCGAGCATCGTGTTCCACACCGTTTCCGGCATGGCGTTGATGACCGAAGAGAAGTGAAGTGTTTTCATAGGTCCTGGAGGTCTCCATGGTGACGAGCTGGATGCGATCCCACCTTGACTCTAGCAGGCGAGGCGACGGTGGGTCTACGAGTCTGGCGAAGCCACCGCGATCGCCGCGGTCGTGCCATCCTTGGCTTCAGGAATCAGGCGGGCTTTAATGGCGGCAGGACGAAACCCCCATGACGCGCACCGAGCAGGGCCTACCACGAGGGGAGGGGAAGTGATGATGGATCGTGGCCCCGACCGTCTCGACAAGGTCCGGTTGCCGCCGGAGATCGACGCCCATCTCCGGGAGACCAATCCGTGGTGGCAAGGACTTCCGGGTCGCGTCCCGAGCTCGCCGACCAGCTCAACGAGACCGTGATCCGGCGGGTGATCCAGCACG
>CAZCOV010000459.1:0-4189 GCA_964499975.1 uncultured Thermoanaerobaculia bacterium | reverse complement strand
TCGACCGCGTGACGAGGCCCTGCAGCAAGCCCAGCTCGAGTTGCTCCACGATCCAGCGCTCGCCCATCCCTGGCACTGGGCGGGCTTTGTTTTGAGCGGAGATCCGCAAGAATGACTAGTCCTCCCCTACCGTTTAGGCCCCAAGCTGGTCAGCTCGCGCAGCCCAGCCCCGAAGATCTCGAGCTGAGCGCGGCGTTCTTGCGGGGGGAACCGGCAGCCATCGCCGAAATCCAGTCCTGGCTCAAAGCAGTCGTGCGCAAATACCGTGGCCGCATCCGGATGCCAGCCGAAGACGCCCTCCAAGAATTGTTGCTGAAAACCACCTCGCTGCTCGGCCATGGGTCTTTCCGCGGCGAAGCCCGGCTCAAGACTTTTTTGTGGCGGATGGCCAACAACACCTGCTTGAACTGGATGCGCGAACAAAAACCCGAAGAACCCGCCGAAGTCCTGCCGGACCTGGTGGATCCGCAACCTTCGCCCCTCGCTCGGGTGCTGGCGAACGAAACGACCGCGGGCCTGCGCCGACTGCTCAAAGACCTCGGGCCAGAATGCCTAAAACTTTGGCGGATGATCCTCGCTGGCAAGAGTTATCGCGAGATGAGTCTCGCCCTCAAGGTGTCGGAGGGCGCGCTCCGGGTCCGAGTCTTGCGCTGTCGGCGGAAGGTCGCCCAAGGGTGGAAGCAGTACGCAGCCGGTTCGGGGTAAAATCTGACCATGGACTGCCAACAAATGGACTGCCAACAAGTTGTCGAGCGCTTGCCTTGGTGGCTGAACCGCACCCTCGAACCCGGAGAGGCCCAGCAAGTGCAGGATCACCTCGAGCGCTGTGACGCTTGCCAGGAAGAACTGCGCGAGACCCAGCTGGCCTGGGCGTTCCACGCCGGGCATTTGCCCGCGGAGGTGATCGTCGACCACGCGCTCGGACGGTTTGCCTAAAACGTCCAGCAGCAGGCCTCGGCCGCCAGGTGGTTCGAATCGTCGATGCAGCCTAAACCAACTCAAGGGTGCGGGGCAAAAAACTGTGGCTGCCCGGGCTCAGCCACCGGCCTAGCACCATGGCACTCGTCCGGCATTGTGCGCTAAGCTGGGGCCCTGGATGGAGATCAACTACAAGGATGCCGCAACACGCCATTGGCACGACGCCGAGTTGCTCGCTACGAACCGCCGCTTTAGGCGTGACGTGATCTCTGCTGCCAAACCGATCCGTTTTGACGAAGCCTGGAGCCGAGCTCAGGGCTTCATGGAGCGCCACCCGGAGCTCAGCTCGGCCAAACCGGTCCTGGTGCGCGATCTCGCCGGCCGGATTCGCCTCGCACTCGATGACCGTAGCGGCCAAGTTCCCCCTGAGAATGTCAGGCAAGCACTCGCCACCGAACTCGATGAGCAACTGGGCAGCTTTAGTCCCGGTACGTCGTCTCTGCTCCTGCTGGCCTCGCACTTGTTTGCGCCCGATGAGATCTTCAGCTCCCCGGATGCGCATGCGCTTCCCACAGGTCCCAACTACCGAGTCCTGGAGCGCCATGTGATCGGCTCCGACTGGCTACGCCAGCCTTTTGCGGAGGAAAAACTCAGCCAGCGAGTCACCCTGTTCGGCATCAAAGGCGGAGTCGGTCGCTCGACAGCAGCTTTAGTTCTGGCCTGGCGCCTGGTGGAAGCCGGCCGACGAGTGCTGGTGGTGGACCTCGATCTCGAGTCTCCTGGACTGGGCTCCACCCTGCTACCCCCGGCGCGCCACCCGGACTTCGGAGTCGTCGACTGGTTCGTCGAGGACAGTGTCGGCCAGGCGGACGATGATCTGCTGCGCGACATGGTGGCGTTGTCCCCTTTGGGGCAAGGCGCTGCCGAGCTGTGGGTCGTGCCTGCAGGTGGGCGTCCCCGAAGGGATTACTCCTACCTTCCCAAATTGGCCCGGGCCTACACCGAGCTCGGAGCCGACGACAGCAAACCTGTGGCTTTCGGTGAACGTTTGCACGAGCTGGTCGCCAAGCTCGAGGCTCACTTGAAACCCGACCTCGTGCTGCTCGACAGCCGTGCCGGGCTGCACGACATCGCCGCGGTCACGGTCACGCGAATGAACGCCCTGAGCCTGCTCTTTGCGGTCGACACCGTCCAGACTTGGCAGGCATATCGTCTACTCTTCGCCGAGTGGCGAGCTCATGGTGACCGCGCTGCAGCCTGGCGCGACAACCTCAAGATGGTCGCCGCGCAGATTCCCGAAACCGAAACCCGGGCCTACCTAGCGAGCTTCCAGCAACACGCTTACGACCTCTTCGCGAACCACCTCTACCTCGAAACACCAGCGGGAGAAACCGCGGAGTTCAATTTTGACCTGAACGACCCTGATGCACCGCACAGCCCGCTGCGCATCCACTGGTCGCGGACCTTCCAACAATTCGATCCGGTCCATCCATCTGGTGCGGCTACTGACCAGCAGTTTGACTCCGCTCATCCGTCCGCTGCGGTGACCGACCAGCCGTTGGACGCGGTCCGCCGGACGGGTGCCGTCACCGACGAGCAGCTGCGCGCAGCTTTCGGTGACTTTGTGGACGGCGTGGTTTCGCTGCTGTTGGGAGAGGCCATTTGATGAACGCGACTCCCGTCTTCGAGCCATCCCTCACCCGTCAGACGATTCTGGCGGCCTTGCCGGCTGAGTTCTCGGCCCAAGGTCAGCCCCCCGAGCCGCGCCACCTTTACGTCCCGCAGCAACACGCGCTGGCGCTCAACCCCAACCATGGCCTGGTCGTCGGGATCCGCGGCGCAGGCAAGAGCGTGTGGTGGGCAGCGCTGCAGTCGGAGCAGCATCGCCGGGTGATCGCAGCTGCTCTGCCCAGAGTGGCCCTCGACCTGGTCTCCAGGGTCAGCGCCGGTTTTGGTGAACAACCTCGGCCGGACGAGTATCCCGACAAGCGGGTCCTCAAAAAGCTGCTCGGAGAAGGAAGGGAAGCGGCCGAGATCTGGCTTACGGTGATTGCCCGGCATACCTGGGGCCAGCTTGCGGAAGATGCACCTCAGGAATTCACCCGGCTCTCGAGCTGGTCCGAACGGGTCGCCTGGTTCACCGCGCATCCCGAAGTGGCCGCGCGCAGCTTCAAAGCCTATGACGACGGCATGGCTGCTGAAGGGTATCAACACCTGATCCTCTTCGATGCCTTGGACCGCGCCGCAGCCGAATGGCCTGACTTGCGGACCCTGCTCCGTGGTCTGCTCGAAGTCGTGCTCGAGCTGCGCGCTTATCGCGCCATCCGGGCCAAGGTCTTCGTGCGTCCCGACATGCTCGACGACCCCAGGGTGACGGCTTTTCGGGATGCCTCGAAAGTAACCGCCAGTCAGGTAGACTTGCGCTGGCTACGGGCGGATCTGTACGGGCTGCTGTGGCAGCATCTCGCCAATGAGCCCGCAGGTGGAGCGGCGTTCCGCGCCGGGTGTGAGGCGCTCGGAAGTGGCCGGTGGACCGCCACCGATGGCATCTGGCAGGTCCCGGCGCCCTTGCGGCGTGAAGAACTCCAGCGCCAGGTTTTCCACCAGATCGCGGGTCCTTGGATGGGCCGTGATCCACGGCGAGGATTCCCTTACACCTGGCTGCCGAATCACCTGGCGGACGCCGCTGATCAGGTGAGTCCGCGCAGCTTCCTCGCGGCGATTCGTGCTGCGACCCTCGATACCCCACATGCCGAGTGGCCCTATGCCCTGAACTACGAAGGGATCAAGACCGGCGTTCAAGCAGCTTCCCGAATTCGCGTCGCCGAGGTGCAGGAGGACTACCCTTGGGTTCGCATTGTGATGGAGCCCCTGCACGGACTGGTCATCCCTTGCGAGGGCAGAGAGATCCTCTCGCGATGGCAAGGGCGTGGTGCGCTCGCCGAGCTGCGCCAGGCCGCTGACCATCGGGAAACCGCGGAGCTCTTGCCTAAAAACCTTGACGACGGTGAAGAAGGGGTAGGTTCCGATCTGGTCCAACTGGGGGTGCTCAGCCAGCAGTTGGACGGGCGCATCAACATGCCAGACGTGTACCGGGTCGGGTTTGGCCTGGGACGTCGGGGCGGGGTCAAACCCATCCGCTAAGCTTAGGGCTCGCACAGAAATAGATTCACATTTTCCTCTCCCAGATCCACTTGCTGCATCTCGTTGGGTAGTATTGCCCTGACGGTCCAGGTGGGATTGCGACCGTAGGGGCAGGCCCCCGTGCCTG
>CAZCOV010000458.1:0-4202 GCA_964499975.1 uncultured Thermoanaerobaculia bacterium | reverse complement strand
GAGGTCTTCGCCACCCCCTGAAACCGTCAGCATGCTGGTGTCGTCTTGTCCGGCAGTGCTGACCGGATCGAACGCTCGATCGCCTCTTACCGCGGGGTGGTCGCATTTGCCGAACTGGCTGCCCTGCAGGCTCCGGTCGAGCGCGGCTGAACCGGCCGCCAGGGAGAATATTGACCGATCGAGTTCGCTGCTGTTCTGACGTTCCGGAAGGTCAAATTTGTAAGTCCGTTGGTCGGCAGTTTGGGCCAAAATTTGGCCGAATTCTGACATTTTCGACAGCTCTGTCAATATTGAACTGACAATTCTGTAGATTTATAGGACAGAAAAGCAATTTCGAGCGACCAGGGGCTCTGCCCCTGGACCCCGAGGACAGAAAAGGCAAGGACAATAACCAAAAATCACCGGCTCGAGGGCGCGACGACAAGGCGAAAGCCCAGGACGCTGCGCCGGTACCTGGCCCAGCTCCAGTTGCGGTAAGCGGCCCGCAGGAACTCTGCAGGGTCGGACCAGCCGCCGCCCCTGACGCCACGACCCTCTTCATCTTTCGCCCATGGAACTTCTTGCGGATCCGAGCACCACTCCCAGACGTTCCCCGCCAGATCACTGTGGCCATACGGTCCATCGCCCTTGGGATACAGCCCAACCGGCGTCGGCGCTCCGACGTTGGGCTTAAAATCCGGGCCGAAGTTGGCCAATGAGGCGTCGGGTTCGGCGTCTCCCCAGGGATAGTCACCGCGGGCCGGGGTCGCCGCCGTTTCCCACTCCCGCTCGGTCGGCAAGCGCACCTCGACCTCCCACTGCTCGCACAACCAGCGGCAGTAGGCTTCCGCCTCGTAGAATGAAACCCCGACCACTGGCCGGTTGGGCGTCGCCAGCTGCTCGTCCCACCCTTCCGGCAGGCTCCACCCTTTTTTCTCCTTCAGCTCCAGGCCCGCAGGGCTCCAGGTATCCGCCTGCTCATAGCCACCCTGGTCGACAAAGCGCTGATATTCCTCGACGGTCACCGGGTATTTGCCAAGCTTGATCCCGAGATCCGACACGGGAAGTAGGTGGCGCTCACCCGCAGCAAAGCGCGGATCACCGCCGCGGCCCAGCGCTTCGGCTGCCGACAACCGCAATGCGAAGGGTAGGTGCGCGCCTCCGAGCTCGAAGATTTGCAATGTCTGCTGGCGCACTTCTTCATAGGTCTGCGCCCAGTCGGCGGGCGGCTTGTAGCCGTAAACCGCGAGCGACGGCAGCCAGCGGCCGAGAACTCCCACCACCCGCGCGTCGTCTGCCAGATCGGGTTTTGACCCGCGTAGGGCGAGCGCCCGGTCGAGCAGCAGATCAATCCGACCCCGTCCGCCTGCGAGCAGGCAGGCGGGAAAGAGCTCGATGGTTTCCCGCCACTGCAGGTCCTCGAGGCGAGGCAAGACCTGCGGCCACCAGGCTTTGGCCCCCCGGTCGCCCACCTCATCGCAGTCGCCGTCGCTGAACCATGCCAGCTGCAACGCCGCGAGATACTCCTGGAAGTTCAGGTGCCAGAACGCGATCCGGTTCCCGGCAACCTGGACGATCACGCCGCTGCCCAGGCACTCGAATTCGAGCCACGCCCGCGCTCGATGGCGCAGGCTTAAAGCGTCGAGCTGCGGAAACTCCCGCGCCAGCTCCGGCACCACCGCGTCGACCGCGGCCTCAAGATCCGTCCGCGTCTGCTTCCCGCCCGCACTCGCCAGCATCGCCAGGGCGAGTGCGGCCAAGGCGCGCAAGGCAAAGTCATCGCTCAAGGCGTCTGCGGCCCGCTCCCCAAAGCGCGTCCGCCGTTGCGGCGAGCGCGCGGCGAGCAGCCAGCGCAAGGCGGCGCTAAAAACCTGCGCCCGACCTTCGGGCAGGCGCTTGCCTTCGTTCCAGTGGACCACACACAGGCAGGTCAGCAGCACCGGGTTGTTGGCCATCCGCCGCACCCCAGAATTGCCGGTAATCGCTTGCTGCAGGGCTTCGCGGTAGCTGGCGCTGGCACTTCCGAGTTCAGCCACCTCGGCCACGTCTTGCAGCGCCGCCACCCAGCGGTCGATAAAGGCTCGGATTTCGGCTGGTGACAGCGGCTCGACCGTGGCCGGCTGAAAGCCGAGGTCAACCAGGGGCTGGGTCGAGATCGGCCGGCTGGTGACCACGATCGGACATGACCAGTGAGTGCAGGCGTCGCGGAACACCTGCAGCAGCCGCTGGCGCAAGCCCTCGTCGGCGACTTCGTCGAGCCCGTCGAGCAGCAAGATCCCGCGGTCCGTTGTGAGCAGCTGCTGCCAATCGTCCCGGCCAACGCCGTAGCGTTTCGCGTCCCACAGCTTGACCAGGAGATCGAGCAGAAAGCTGCAGTCGTCACGCCGTGGCTGCTCCGCCCGCACGAGCAGCTGCTCCAGGTCCGCCAGCTTGAGCAGGAGCGGCACGCGAGCCGGTTCGTGCGGCCCCAGTCCGAGGTAGCGCTGGCGCCAGGAAGGGCCCTCCGGGCACGGCACTTTGAGATGGTCCCTGGCCAGCATGGCGGCCACGAAACGCAAGAACGTGGTCTTGCCGGCTCCGGGTTGACCCACGAAGAGCAAACGCTTGGACTGGGGCAGCAAGGTCGCAAGCCCGACCAGTTCACCGCTAACGTGGCGCCACCCGTCAGGGTCAGCGTCGGAATGCGCGGTCCGCGGCAACGCCCGGCACTTGAGCGCAGTGTAGAGTTGCTCGATCGGGGGTCGCAGGGCGCCCCTGATGCTGCCCTGGCTGGCGGCAATGCCGCTGATTTCGAGGTAGTCGGTGTCCGCGAGCACGGCGGTGAGGTAAGCCGTCAAGTCGAGCTGCTGCGGCAACTCGGGGGTCGTCACGGTCCACGGCCGCAGCTGGAAGGAGCCGTCGGCAACGGTCGTGAATTGCGCGTCCGGGACAAACACCGCAGCCCCGCTCCCGCGCACCACGTGTTTGAGCGGCCAGACCCGCACCACGCCCTCGGCGCTGAGCGTCCCCCAGGAGTAACCGATCTGCCGGCGTTCGTCCGGACGACCGTAGTTTTCGAGCCCGAAGAGCGACGGTGATTGGAAGAAATAGCGGAAGCTGCCCCCCGCGGTGCTGATCCCGGTACTGCTCGCTTCGTGCAGGTGGCCGAAGAGGCAGAGGGCGAAGCGCTCGGGAGGAGCGATCTCGGAAAAGAACGTCGCGCGGCCGGCCGCAGACAGCCAGTCCGGCGGGTGGTGCAGCAGGAGCAGGGCGTGCTCTTGGCGAGCGAAGAGCTGGCGCGGCACCGCGTCCGCCAGCAGGGCTTGGAACTGCTGACCGGGGATTTTTAGCCGGCGCTCGAAGTTGCTGCCGTTGAACTGAGGCCAGGTCGAATTGAGGCCGACAACCAGTAGCGGGAAGCTGTCTTCAAAGGTCAGCTCGGCGTAGAAGTCGCCCGGAAAGTGCGACTCCTGGAGGTGCCTCGCCCGGGCCTCGAGCCGTGGGCGGATGGTCCGTGCCCAGAACTCCAGGTAGTTGGCAAAAAGTGGCTTCAAGAAGCTGGGGTCGCGCTGGACCCACAGCTGTTGTCGCAACTCGCGGACATACTCGTTGTCCTGGTCCAGCGCGTAATCCGCGAGCACCTGGTAACGCGGCTCGTCGAGCTTCTGCGGTCGTTCGAGGTCATGGTTGCCGGGAACAGCGAGCGGGATCGGGGCAGGACTGCCGGTCTCCTCGTGCAACCAAGAGAAGAGCGCCGCAAGCAGCTGTTCGACCCGTGCATACTGGTCTGCCTTGCCGCTGTAGGCGAGGTCGCCCGAGAGCAGCAACAAGTCCGGCGCCCCCAGCTGGCGCACCTGAGCGCGGACGCTGTGTTCGAAGCTGGTCTCGATCTGCCACCACAGCCCTTGCCCTGGACAGCCGAGATGCAAGTCTGAAAGGTGCAGCCAGCGGAGCGGTCGGGACCCGCGCTTCTCTCGTCTCACTGTCATGCCGAGATCATGCCAAGACCGCAGGCATTTCGTCAAGGTCGGATGCGGTGCCCCGCGGGACGAGGCCGAGCCGAGTCTATTGACATTTACTGTTTATGTTAATTTTAACCGTTTATTTTCATTTAATTGCATAATCCCTACCTCGATTTTGGGTTCGATAGCAGAGATTTTTTTGTTATCATAGCCGCGACCCGCCAGGCCGGAAGCGAAACCGTTGCCGCTGCGGTCAGCTGAGCTGTGACCTTGACGAGGAGA
>CAZCOV010000457.1:0-4211 GCA_964499975.1 uncultured Thermoanaerobaculia bacterium | reverse complement strand
CGATTTCGCCGATTTGGTAGGCGGTGTCGGCGGAGAGGCCGCGCTGGTGGCTGGGTGGGACCTGGGCGAAGGTCGGGCTGGCCAGGAGCAGTCCGGCCAGCATGGCATTCAAGTGGCGCATCGCCCGATTATAGGTTAAAACGGAAAACCCACCCAGGGGGCCGGGTACAGCGGTACAGCGGGTACAGCCGGTACAGCCGGTACAGCCGTGCGGTAAGCGCGGCCAGTGCGTCGGGCGATGACCCGGATCCGGCCGCGCCGCGCCGCACCGTAAAAACTATTTTCTCTGGGATAGTTCGGCTTTGGCGATCGGGGATCGTGCCCGCGCCTTGAGCGCCGACAACGGCGAGCTCTACTGCATCAGCACCGACAACAACAAAATCTGGAAGTACAATGGGCAGCCCAATTCCTGGACCCAGGTGGGGGATCGCGCGCTCGCCATCGTGACCGACAACGGTCGCTTGACCTGCATCAGTTCGGACCACGACCAGATCTGGCAAACTTGAACTTCAGCCGTCTCCGGGCTCGCCCCTCCGCTTCGTCCGGGCGGGCGAGCCCGATCGCTCCCGTTCATTCGGGCTCTTCTGCTTGGTCGCTCGCGATGAGTTCACGCGCTAGCTGGGTCGCTTTGTGCGCTTCGGCCGCGGGCAAAATCAAGCCGCTGGCCATATCCTGCATGCGGGAGGCCTCGCCGAGAAAGCCCAACGGGCTACCCAGCTGGCGCCGCATGCGCTCGTCCGCTTCGGGGAGTTGCAACACGGTGATGCCGACCAAAGTGCCGGCGGGAGTGAAAACCGGCAAACCAAAACCGCCCCCCACAGGAAAGCTGGGAACCCACAGCGCGCGCGGCTTGCTGGTCACCGCACCCACCGTGCCTTCGGTGATCATCGGCACCCGGTCGAAAAACTTGTCGAGCCGTCGCACCACGTAGAACTTGTCTCCTTGCGCGAGCGGCGCCGATTGGCTCAAGTCGAGGAAAGGGAACTTTTTATCAGCTGCGCCTTCGATTTGGACCCAGGCCAGGTCGCGATCGGAGTCGCGGGTGAGGAGGCGCGCCGGGAAGGACTCGGTACCGTTTTCTGGACTGACCCGCAACTCGGTGGGGGTCGCAGAAATGTTGAAATCCTGGCCGCCCATCATTTTGGAGAGCAGGCTGACATACCCGCCGAGCTCGGTATTCGAGCACAAGACCAGCCCTTTTTCGTCGATCGCCAGGCAGGTGATTTCGCCTTCGATTTCGCGCTCACCGCTGCCCTCCATCTTGACTTGCAGCACAAATTTGGTGGTCACCAGAGCTTGCGCCTTGCCGAGCAGGACGTCTTGCGCTGCGGCCATGGCGGCTTTTGGACTGAAAATCAGCCCCAGGGCGATCGCCGCAATCAGGACCGCGCCGGGCATCCAGAAAATCCGAGGTGTGCGCATCGGCGATTCCTTCCAGGCCGGGTTCATGGGTTGCTCTTGGCGGGCTGCCAATCCGGCTCGATGAATTGAAAATGGGTCTTGGCTCCGCGCAGGACGAGAAACACCACCCGCTCGGGTTGTTGTCGCAGGATCTCCTCCAGAGCCTCGCGAAAACTCTTGAGCCCGCGGATCTTGCGGTCGCCCATGCGGAGCAAAAGGTCCCCGGGCTGGATCCCGCCGAGCCCGGCCCAGCCGCCGGTCTCGACCTGGTCGACCAGCACACCGCCCAACTCTTCCGGCCAGCGATTTTCGTCGCGATCGAAGAAAGTAAGCTCACGGACGGTGAGCTCGAAATCGCGGTCCTGGTGACGTCGAGCCTCGTCCGGGGTGAGGTGGGTCCGTTCGAGCACCACCGGCAAAGTGAGCTCCTGGCCCTGGCGCAGTACGGTCACGCTGGCGGTTTCGCCGATGTCCAGGGCCTGCACCCGGCGCGTCCACAGCGCGGCGTCTTGCATGCCGTTGGGTTCGAGGCGCTCCCCGTTCAAAGCGAGGATCACGTCGCCCACCGCGAATTTAGCCTTGGCAGCTTCGGACGTGGGATAAACCCGGGTGATGCGGAAACCGCGTTCGACGCTCAGCCCGAGCTGGGCTGCGAGTCTCGGCAAGAGCGGCTGGGTGGCCACCCCGATCCAGGCTTTGGGCAACTCGCGGGGCGGCTCCTCGCGGTCGTCTTTGCGCGGTTCGAGCAGCGTCAGCTGGTTCTTGCCGCGGCGGTCGAATTCGCAGAGGAGCGGTTGCGGCTTGCCTTCCTGCTCGCGCAACTGCTGATAGCGCGCGATCAGGGCCGCGAGATCGGCGATCGGCTCCCCGTTCACCTGGCGCACCACGTCGCCCTCGGCTAGCGGCGGCTCGGCCAGCTGGGCTGGACCGCCTTGGCTGACGCCGGAGATGAGCGCACCCGCCACGCTGTCGAGGTTGAAGTCGCGCGCCATTTTGCTGGTGATCTCGAGCGCGGTCACGCCCCAGGCAGGGAAGGACGTTTCTTCGCCGAGATCCTTCTCCAGCTTTTCCGTGGCCAGCGTGACCGTGCGCACATCGTCTTTGCGGCGCACGGTGAGCGCGACCGGGGCGCCGATCGGCAAGTCTGCGATGCGGCGCAAGAGCAGCGGAATTTCTTCGGGAAAACGCACGGTCGAGGGTTCACCCGCGAGTTCGAGCAAGACGTCCCCGGCTTCGATCTCGGCGCGGGCAGCCGGCCCCCCCACGGTCACCGAGCTGATCAGCGCGCCCTGGGCTAGGCCCGAGTGCTGGATCGGTTTGAAGCTGAGCCCTAGGGAGCTGCGCGGCACTTCGCCGAACGCGATCAGCGCGTCAGCGACTTTGCGCGCCAAGTTGCTGGGGATGGCAAAGCCCATGGCGCTGCCACCCAGCTCATTGACCCCGACGATCTCGCCCGTCAGGTTGACCAGGGGACCGCCGCTGTTGCCTGGGTTGATCACCGCATCGTGCTGGATCCAGCGGGTAAACAACCCGGTCCGCTGTCCGCTTTCGAGCTCCATCTCGTCGACGTCGTCGCTGCCAAAGCCGCCGGCAAAGACCCGTTCGGTGTTGGAAACGATCCCCAGGCTGACCGAGCGCGAGAGCGAAAACGGGGAACCCATGGCCATCACGTAATCGCCGATCTCGAGCGCATCCGAATCGCCAAAAGACGCGACCGGCGGCGGGGACGACAAGCTTTGGGTGTCGAGCTTCAAGACCGCGAGATCGGTGAGCGGATCTTCGCCGACCAGAGTCGCGGAAACTTCTTGTTTGTCAGACAGTGTGCAAATGAACTTGTGGCCACCGACGACCACGTGCTGGTTGGTCACCACATGCCCGTCGGGCGAAATGATCGTCCCGCTGCCCACCGCCTGGTTCTTGAACTCCTTGCCTTGACTGTAGAGCACGGTCACCACGCGAATGCTGACCAGCGCGGGGAAGACCCGATCCCTGGCAGCACCAATGACTTGTCGCAGCTCATCGCGCAAGCGCTGGTCCGCCAGGTCAGCGGCCGCCTGCGCTCCGGCTGGAGAGAGCGGGCTCGTCGCCAAGAGGGCCAGGAATAGAGGGAAGCGTCTCGATATCCGTTGCAATAATAAACTCATCATGTTTTCAGTCAGCGCCCCGCGTCCAGGAGCGAGCGCGTGCATAGTGTTACTGAGTCAGCGCTGACAATCAAGTCGACTCTGCTAGGATAGCTCGCCCGCGAACGGGGGCAGGAGGAATTGCACGATGATTGCCGACCGTATTCCCGCCATCCAGGCGGCGCTCAGGAGCGCTGACCTCGATGCGTGGTTTTTCGCCTGTTTTCAACATAATGACCCCATCAGTCTGTCTTTTCTCGGACTCAACCGCGGCAACCACCTGGTGACCCGCCGGTGCTACTACCTGGTGCCAGCGAACGGTGAGCCGCGCAAGCTGGTCCACCACCTGGAACCGGCCATGCTCGACCATCTGCCCGGAAGCAAGCAGCTCTATCTCACCTGGCAGGAGCATCGCGAGCAGCTGTCCCGCCTGCTCGGCGGCATCCAACGCCTAGCCGCCCAGTACAGCCCCGGCAATGCCCTCCCCTCGGTTTCGCGCCTCGACGGCGGCACCGTCGAGTTGCTCCGCGGCGAAGGCGTGGAGTTGATCTGTTCCGCCGAACTGGTCCAACGCTTTGCTGCCGTGTGGAGCTCTGAACAGCTGCAAAGCCATCGCCGCGCAGCGCAGCATTTGCACGAGGTCGTGCATGAAGCCTTCCAGCTCACCCGCGAGGCGCTGGCGGCCGG
>CAZCOV010000456.1:0-4278 GCA_964499975.1 uncultured Thermoanaerobaculia bacterium | reverse complement strand
CTCGGTTGCGGCGGACGATGGCTGGATCCAGGAGTCGACCGAAACCAGCGGCGTGGGTGGTTCCGTCACCAGCAACGGCACCGGCACCCGCGCCTTGCGGATCGGCGATGACAACGTCGACCGTCAACTCAAGACCATCGTTTCCTTCAACACCGCGTCATTGCCAGACGGTGCGATCGTCACCGCCGCCACCCTCCGCCTGCGGCGCGGTCAACTCACGGGCAGTAACCCCTTCACCCTGTTGGGGAGCTGTCAGGTCGACGTGATGACCGGTGGGTTCGGCGGCAACGTCGCCCTGGTGGCCAGTGATTTTGAAGCGGTAGCCACCGCCAATGGAGTTGCCACCCTGAGCAACGCACCCGCCAACCTTGACTGGTCCGAAGGCAGCCTCAATAGCGCGGGACGGGCCGCCATCCACTTGAGCGGAACCACCCAATTCCGGACCTACTTCACGACCGATGACAACGACGACTCGGGCAACGACTACATGGGGTACTACTCGGGGAACGAATCCACGACGGCCAACCGTCCGCAGCTGGTCGTGACCTATCAAGAGTGATCGCTGAGGCCCGCGGGGCAGCCGCGAGCCAACCCCGAAGGCCGGGCGCGTGCCCGGCCTTTTTATTGTGTCCCGACATGGGCATTGACTTGGAGGCGAAAACCCTTCTCGCAACAGACTCTGCCGAAGCGACGAATCAAAGGCCGCCAGGATCTACACGGGACATGGCCCATCCAAGCAGGGACTGCTGGGAATCATAAATCTAAATATCTGCAAATAGCTTAATTTTTGTGGAGAATATTGTAATATTAACTGTAAGTAGAAAAAATGATACTTACGCCTTACCCCAAAGGGACCTGTCCCCACTGGGAACTGTGCCGCCACCTCCGGTCGAGCAGACATCCATAACCCACCCCTAAAGTAGGAGAAGAGAGTTGAGAAATTTACTAGAGCATCTGGCAAAATACCTCGGACGTACTATCTGCTGGGCGATGCTCGGCCTGCTGGCCGCCGTGCTCGGCCCCGGCGCCGTGCTCGCCCAAATCAACGCCTACGTGGCAACCACCGGCGCCAGCTCGGTCGCCGTGATCGATGCCGCGACCCAGACCACGCTCGCCACCGTGGCGGGGACGGGCGCGCGCACCCTCGCCATCAGCGCAGACGGCACACGGGTCTATTCGATGAATTTCAATGGTTTTTCGGTGATCGATACGGCCACCAACACGATCCTCGCCACCGTGGCGACAGGATTCATCCCGGTCGGCATCGGCGTCACCCCCGGTGGAACCACCGGCTACGTGGGCAACAACGCTTCCGCCACGGTCTCCGTGGTTGACCTGACGACCTACACCGTCACCACCACGCTGAGCTCACTTCCGCTCTCCGCCATCGCCATCACCCCTAATGGTGCTTCGGTCTGGATCGCGTTGGGCAGCCTCAGCGGTGCCTCGATCGCCATCCTCGATACGGCGACGAATACGATCACCACGAGCTTTGCAACCGGCCAGGGCCTGAACGGGGCCGCCCGGATGGTCTTCACAAAGAATGGCGCCACGGCCTACGTGGTCAACAGCAACAACACGGTCTCGGTGATCGACACGGCGACCTTGACGACGATCGCCGTCGTGCCCGTGGGCCCGCTACCGTTCTCCATCGCCCTTTCGCCCGACGAGGCTTTTGCCGGTGTGGCGAACCTGACCGGGAACAGCGTTTCGATCATCGACACCGCCACGAATACGGTGATCGCCACCGTGCCGGTCGGGGCGTTTCCGCGCGACCTCGCCTTCACCCCCGATGGGCTTTCCCTCTGGGTGACCAATTTCAACAGCAACAGCATCTCGGTGATCGATACCGCGACGTGGGCGGTGACCTCGACCTTCCCGGTGGGCTCGCGGCCCTGGGGTATCGTTTTCACCCCGTCCGACAGCGACGGCGACGGCGACGGCATCCCGGATGGCGACGACAATTGCCCGGACGATGCCAACCCCGATCAGGCTGACAACGATGGCGACGGCGCGGGCGACGTCTGCGACCCGGACGACGATGACGACGGTGTCTTGGATGGCGACGACAACTGCCCGTTCGACGCCAACCCCGATCAGGCTGACAACGATGGCGACGGCGCGGGCGACGTCTGTGACCCGGACGACGACAACGACGGTGTCTTGGATGGCGACGACAACTGCCCGTTGACCGCCAACCCCGACCAGGCCGACTTCGACGGCGACGGCCTCGGCGACGCCTGTGACCCGGACGACGATGGCGATGGCGTGCCCGACGGCAACGATATCTGTCCCTCTACCCCCGCCAGCCAGCTGGTCGATCCCGTGTCGGGTTGCTCGATCGCGCAGCTGTGCCCCTGCGCCGGGCCACGCGGCAGCAGCATGCCGTGGAGAAACCACGGCCAGTACGTCTCGTGCGTGACCCAAGCCGCCACGAGCTTCCTCCAGCAAGGGTTAATCACGGGTGCTCAAAAGGGCGCCATCGTATCTGCTGCGGCGCGGTCGAGCTGCGGCAAATAGCCGCCAACGCTAACATTGCGCTCGTAGAGAGGTCCGGAGCAGCGTGCTCCGGACCTCTTTTGTTTTGTCTGCCCGGCATGGGCATTGACTGGGAGGTGAAAGCCGCCGTTTTTGACCTACTGCCGCAAACGGAACAAGAGCAGACGGGTCGGGCGGACGCGTGCGAGTTCGCTGGCTGGCTTGCAGCGCGGGTTGTCGTTGTCCGCCACCACCACGAGCGCGGTGCTGCCGTCTGGAAGTTGGGGTCCGAGGGCCATGCCTTCGTAGTTCTCGGTGGGCAAACCCAGCTGGCCGAAATCAAGGACCAACCGTTTGGAGAGCACGCCCGGGGAACCTGCGTCGGCGACGTGCGTTCTGGCCGCCGGTGGAGGAGCCAGATCGGTTGCAAAAAGCTGCACGGAAACGCCTTGGTTGCCGCGCGCAGTCCGCTCCAGGGCGAGTAAGCGTCCGCGGTCGTCTAGGGCGAGGAGCGCGGCCAGTCCGAAAGCCACCACTTCTCCCGCAGGCCAAGTGAGGGGGTAGCGCCACTCGGCGACCAGCTGCGGGACGTCGTCCCAGTGATAATGGAGCAGACGGGTGAAAAAAGCGTCGCCCGCACGCTGGCCGATCGGGTCTTGAGCCAAAGCGGACTCGCAGCCGACGTAGACCTCTTGCCGGTTGGGGCTGATCGTCAGCGCTTCAAAGCCCAGGTTGTCGCGCACGCCGTGGGTCACGCTGGGACCCACGAGCTGCGACCTGAACGCGGACGGCAGAGGAAGCGTCCCCAACCACTGGCCGGTGGAGGTCGCCACCAGGTCGACAAAAGGCGAAGCGCCCAGACCAGGCACGCCTTCGCTCGCGATCAGCAGGGTTTCGGGCGAGACGACCGCGATTCCTTCAGGGTCTACTTTGCGGTCTGGGTAGGGCTCACCTTCGCGGGTCTTGAGCCCGATCGCGTCGACAAATTCGACCGCACCGAACCGCGGGAGCTCGCCGTCGCTCAGAACCGGGATCGCCAGCTGGAAGAAACGCGCTTCCGTGCGGTCATCTGCGACCGCAAAATAACGGTCGCTTGACGCCGCGTAAGCGAGCCCTGAGAGGCCGCCAATGCAGGACCCCTTTGCGGTCCGCGCACCATCGGGGAGCGCAATCTGGTCAAGATATTCGATCACCAGCGGCTGTTCCGCTGCCTTTGAGGGGCTCGTCACCAAAGACGGGACTAGAGCAAAAAGGAAAATCGCGCAAAATCTGGGAATCCGTGCCATTGCTGTACCTCCTCGCCCGGCGCTGTAGCTCACGGCGCGGGAGTGTACCAACGAAAGTCAGATTCCTGCTGATCGCCGACTGCGATTTCTCAGGGGGGGCGGGGAGCCAGCTGTCACGGTTCAGGACCTGGCAACTCGCCTCGTGGTGTCAGCTCCGACTATCATCGGCAAGCTAGATTGCAAGTACAATGGCATGGCATTGAAGCGGGCGCCTGATTGTTTCACCAAGAACCCAAGAACCTGTCTGGTATCCGCCAGAATGCACGTGAAAATTTGGACCCGTCCACGAACAAAAAATCGCGAGGTTTCGAAATGCTGTGGGAAGACGATTGGCAAGTGCTTGAGACAGCCGAGAGCGAAATTCGCCAAGAAATCGACGTCTTGAAGCGGAAGGCAAGCACCAACGTCCAAAAGATGTTGGCATCAATCGAGGCGCATCTCTTTGACCCCCTCTTCGATTCGCAGACGATCCGACGCGAAGCACGCATCCGGGATCACAACTGCACTAGCTGGT
>CAZCOV010000455.1:2941-4282 GCA_964499975.1 uncultured Thermoanaerobaculia bacterium | reverse complement strand
CGAGGTTGATCGAGTCGATTTCGCCGACCTGGTAAGCGGTGTCGGCGGACAGGCCACGCTGCTGACTAGGGAGGACCTGAGCGAAGGTCGGGCTGGCCAAGAGCAGTCCGACCAGCAGGCCATGCAAGCGGCGACGCATCGCCCGATTATAGGTTAAAAGGTAGCCGGCGTCTTCCCCGGCAGCTACCAGCTCTACACGTGGGACCATGAAAGGTCAGAGATGGACCGTCCTTCTCCGCCGCTCAAGTCCCTATCAGGCGAGCCGTTCACGTAAAATGTGGTCTACGACTTTGGACACGCTTTCGTGTGAACTCCGCGCCTTTTGCTGGAGCCGCTGAAAGACATCCGCCTCTACCGGCACCTCAAAGATCCGCTGCCGGATGTCAATCTCGTCCGCTCCAGGTTCTAGGTACTCCTCATACTCCATCGTGCTGTGCGCATCCCAAAATTCTCCCGCTTCTTCCTCGGTGGCAAATGTCTCCGGCAGCGGATCACGAACTTTATGTTTCGCGGCCAACTTTTCAACGAACTGCGCTTTCCAAATGATTCGACTGAGGACCATCAGCGCGATGATAACAGACGTCGCGCGCCGAAGCATCGGAGTCGGCGAAAAGCGCTGCCAGCGGTTCGGGCCTGGCCTGACGGCCCTTGCCGGGTGGGTATGCTACAGTCCGCGACATGGGCAAACCAGCAACCGACCTGTTTCTCGCGCTCACCCCGGAGAAAGTTCTCGCCGCGGTTGAAGCCGTGGGACTGCGCTGCAATCCCCTCTGCTATCCGCTCAACTCCTTTGAAAATCGGGTTTACGAAGTCGAGCTCGAAGATCGTTCGCGGGTGATTGCCAAGTTCTACCGGCCTGGACGTTGGCGGGCTGAGCAGATCCACGAAGAGCATGCTTTCGTGGCCGAACTGGCTGCCGACGAGATCCCGGTGTGCCCCTTGCGCCCTTTTCCCGACGGCAGCACGCTGCGGCAAATCGACGCGATTTATTACTGCTTGTTCGAGCGGCGGGGCGGACGCGCCCCGGATGAACTGAGCGATGAACTGGTGGCGCGTGCGGGCATGCTGGTCGCACGCTTGCACCAGGTCGGCAGCCGGCGGCCGGCGGCGCACCGCCTGCACCTCAACGCGCAAATCTACGTCCGCGACAATCTGGCTTGGCTCGCAGACCACCGCACGGTCCCCCCGCTGTTTGCCGCGCGCTACTTTGCTGCGGCCAATGCCCTGGCAGACTTGACCGATACGCTGCTGGACGGGGTCAGCGTCCACCGCCTGCACGGCGACTTGCACCACGGCAACCTGCTGCTGCGCGATGGGGTCTTCAACCTGCTCGACTTCGAC
>CAZCOV010000455.1:0-2931 GCA_964499975.1 uncultured Thermoanaerobaculia bacterium | reverse complement strand
CTCTTGCCCGGACGCGACCGCGAGACCGTGCGCCAACGCGAAATTTTTCTCGATGCCTACACCCAGTTTCGCGCTTTCGATCGTAGTACCTTGTGTTTGATCGAGCCGCTGCGCGGCTTGCGCATGGTCCACTACGCGGCCTGGCTAGCCCGGCGTTACCATGACCCGATCTTTCAGCAGACCTGGCCGGAGTTTGGCAGTGAAGCCTACTGGCAGCGCGAAACCGAAGACCTGGAAAGCCAGCTCAACGTCGCCCAGCGCGCCGCCGCGCCCCCGGGCACGCTGCCAGCAGAGCCCGAGGAGGCCCTCACCAACAAGGACTTTTTTTGGGATTGGGACGAGTCGACACCGTGACGTTTAGCCGTGACGTTTAGCCGCAACCGGTGCGAAACTTCCCGGGAGGTGAAGGATGTCTGAGCTGGGGTTCTCTTTCCTGATCGCTACTGCCACCACCTTGGTGGCGGTGATCTTGCTCTGGGGCGTCAGCCTGAAACTGCGCGATGTCAGCATCATCGACGTGTTTTGGGGCCTGGGCTTTGGGCTGACCGCCTGGATTTATCGCTGGCTCGGACCCGAACCGGTCGGGCGTCAGCTCCTCGTCCTCGCGCTGGTCACGGTTTGGGGCCTGCGCCTTTCGCTTTACATCGGGTGGCGCAACCACGGCAAGGGCGAGGATTACCGCTACCGGGCGATGCGCGAACGGCACGGCGTCCGCTTTCCGTGGGTCAGCTTGGGTACGGTGTTTCTCCTTCAGGGCGTCTTGGTCGCGGTGATCTCGCTTCCCCACTTGGTTTTCCAGAGTACACCGCTGGACGTTGCTTGGCAGTGGACCGACGCTTTGGGACTGCTCTTTTGGCTGATCGGTTTCTTTTTTGAGGTGGTGGGCGATGGGCAGCTCGCCCGCTTCAAGGCCGATCCGCAAAACCGCGGAAAAGTGCTGCGCCATGGCTTGTGGGCGTGGACCCGCCATCCCAACTATTTTGGCGACGCCATGATGTGGTGGGGCTATTACCTCTTCGCACTGGGCGCGCCCGGCGGTTTTTGGACCTTTCCCAGTCCGCTGCTGATGACGCTGCTGCTGCTCAAGGTCTCGGGGGTGGCGTTGCTCGAAAAAACCATCAGCGAGAGGCGGCCGGAATATCGCGCCTACCTCGCCGAGACCAGCGCCTTCATCCCCTGGTTTCCCAAGCGGCGGCCGCGCGAGGAGATGAGTTGAGAGTCGCGGTCGTGGGCGGCGGCGTCTCGGGTTTGGTGGCGGCCTGGCTGCTTTCCCGCCAATACCAGGTCACCCTGTTTGAAGCCGAAGCGCAACTCGGTGGCCACACCTGCACCCTCCCGGTGGACGAGGACGGTCAGGCGCTGCCCATCGACATCGGCTTCATTGTCTGCAACGACCGCACTTACCCCAACTTCCTGCGCTTGCTCGCCGAACTCGGCGTCTCAACCGAAGCGAGTTCGATGAGCTTCAGCGTGCGCTGCGAGCGGACCGGGCTTGAGTACAACGGCAGCTCGCTCGACCAGCTGTTCGCGCAGCGGCGCAACCTCCTGCGGCCGTCGTTTTACCGCATGCTGCTCGACATCTTGCGCTTTCACCGCCTCGCTCCCCAAGCTCTGGCCGATGACGGCCGACAGACGACCCGCGAGTTTCTCGCAGCGCATGGTTTCACCGGCCGCGTCGTCGAGCACTATCTGGTACCGATGTCAGCAGCGATCTGGTCGACCCCACCGGATCGCGTCCTCGACTTTCCCGTGCGCACTTTGGTCGAATTCCTCACCCAACATGGCATGTTGACCGTGAACGATCGCCCGCAGTGGCGGGTGGTGCGCGGTGGCTCGCAGGTTTACGTCGACGCGCTGAGCACCCAGCTGCGCGACGCGTTCGCGCTGGCCACCCCCATCGCCTGGATAAAGCGGCAAAGCGACCGGGTCGTGCTCAAGACGCAGGCCGGCGACCTCGTGACTTGCGACCGCGTGGTGATCGCTGCCCACAGCGATCAAGCCCTGGCCTTGCTCGCCGACCCGAGCCCGGCCGAGCGGGAAATCCTGGGGGCGATCCCTTACCAGCCCAACCACGTGGTGTTGCACACCGATTCCTCGTTTCTGCCGCGCCGGCCGCGCGCCTGGGCGAGCTGGAACTACCACCTGCTGGCGAGCCCTCCGGAAGACCGCCCCGGGGTGCGCATGACCTACTACATGAACCAGTTGCAGAACTTGAAAGCGCGCCGTCATTACTGCGTCACCTTGAACCGCACGGCCGAGATCCGCCCGGAGTGCATCCTCGCCGAACGGACTTTTGCCCACCCGCTCTACACCACAGCAGGGATTCGCGCACAAACGCGCTGGTCCGAAATCAACCGCGACCGCACCTATTTTTGTGGCGCCTACTGGGGCTTCGGATTCCACGAAGACGGAGTCAAAAGCGCGGTTGAGGTCGCGCGGGCGCTGGGAGTTGCTTGGTAGTAACACGATGAAAAGCGCAATTTATGAAGGCCGGATCCACCACCAGCGGAAAACGCCGGCCCATGCCTTCACCTATCCGCTGTTCATGATGTATCTCGACCTGGACGAATTACCCACGCTGTTTTCTGGTTATTGGTTGTGGTCAACCCAGCGTCCGGCGCTGGCGCGCTTTCGCCGACAAGATTATCTCGGCGATCCGGCCCAGCCGCTCGCTGATGCGGTCCGCGACCTGGTGGCCGCGCGCACGGGAAACCGGCCGCGCGGGGCCGTCCGGCTGCTCACCCACCTGCGCTATTTCGGCCATCAGTTCAACCCCGTGAGTTTTTATTATTGCTTCTCGGCCAGCGATCAACTCGAACACATCGTGGCTGAAATCAACAATACTCCCTGGGACGAACGCTATTGCTATATCCTCTCGCGGCCAGAAACGCCGACCGACGCGCAGGCCGCGGATCCGAGCATTCAGCGCTT
>CAZCOV010000454.1:0-4298 GCA_964499975.1 uncultured Thermoanaerobaculia bacterium | reverse complement strand
CGCGATGATGATCAGCATGGCGATCGACAGCCCGATCAGGACCATGGGATAAACCAGGGCGGAGATGACCCGTTTGCGCGCGGTCAACACCAGCTTTTGATAGCGGATGAAGCGGCGCAAGACCCCTTCGAGCTCGCCCGATCGTTCCCCCGCCTTGAGGGTCGAAGCATAAAGCGGTGGAAACACGTTACCAAAACTGGCGAAAGCGTCCGAGAGCTCTTCGCCCGATTCGACACGGTCACGCACTTCGGTCAAGACGCTGCGCAAATTGGGGTCTTCGAGGCGCTCGAGCATCAAGTCAAGCGACTGGAGGAGCGGCAAGCCCGCTTTCAAGAGCGCGGCCATCTCCTGGTTGAAGACCAAAAAGGCTGCAGTCGAAATGCGCAAACGGCGTTCGCTGGTTCCGCCCGCCCGCGGCCAGTTCAGCGCAAAGGGCAGGGCCCGGGGCCGAATCTCGAAAATGTGATAACCCTGGCGCTCCAGCTCGCGGCGGACGAGGTCCGCATTGCTGCCGCTTTGCACCAGGGTGAGGATTCTGCCGTCAGGGGTTCCGAGCCGACAATGAAACTGCATCGCTAAAAGAGTCGCATCCAATAAATGGGAGGTTGCAGCTGAATGGCTTCGGCTGCAGGTAGCAGCCGAGCATGCTGGTCTGCCGAACTTATTGCTCGCCTTGACCCTCACGCTGGCAAGTGATCGCCACCATCAACGCCTCTTCGGGCGCAGTTCCTGGGGGCGCAGCCAGGACCAGCGTGAACAGCCGCTCCAGCTGCAAGTTGAGAGAAGCGTGGAAGAGCTCTTGCGGTTTGAGCTGCCGTCCCTTGTTGGTCCCCTTGTTGGCCGGATGCTCTTTGGCAATGCGGAACCCCTCGAGTTTGAGTCGCTGTCCCTCGGCCAAATTACCGACGCGAAAGCTCACATCGTAGCGATTGCCCAGGGAGTAAGTGACTTCTTCCCCTTCTTTCGAGGTCAAACTAGCTTCGGCCAGCACCTGATAGTCGTCGTAGCGCAGCAAGCCGCGCAGCCGGTCGACCAGTTCCGCAGGCAGGGCCGTGGTTGCTTGTACCGACGACGGACTCGCGCCTTTGTTCCCAGCGCGCACGAGCTGGATTTTGAGCCGCAGATCTTGGGGTGGCCGGTCAAACGCCATCAGTGCCTTGACCAGCCGTTCGAGCGCAGCCGGCGTATCGCGCAGCACCAGCGTATTGCCGCCCGGCTGCTCTTCGACCGTCCCGCGCGATGACAGCAGAGGCCGAACATGCATCAAGGCGTCGGCCGAGCGCTGGTACTTGAGGGTGTAGGCGTGAACCTTGAGCGCCTCGGTTTGAGCTGACGCCGGTCCGGCGGCGACCCCGAGGGCGATCGCCAGGACCAGCAGGGTCCGGCGGGCTTGGGGGTTCAGGGGGCGCATGACCTTAGGATCAAACATCGTGCTCTTTCTGCTCGTCGCTCAGGAAGACCAAGAGGTCGATCTGCGCATCGACGAGCTGAATCACCGTCCCGGAAGCGGTCTGCACGTCTTCGACCAGCGGCTGCGGGGAGAACGCTGCGAAACTCTCGCTGCCCTCAGGTGAAGCCGGAGACGTTTCTTCGAGCGCGGCTGCGGTCGGAGTCGGAGCGGGTTTGAGGGACGGTGAAATCTGCACCGTGCCTTGGAGCAGACCCAAGGCGATCAGCATGGCGACCACCGCCGCCGCCCGCCACCACGGCGAGTCGAACCGGCGACCATGCGACCCTTGTTGCGCAGCTTGTTGGTGTGCGGCGGTCCGCCGCATCACCGCCACTGCCCGCTTCATATCGGCAATTCCGTCCGCGCCCAACGCGACCTGCGGCAAGCGCCGAAACAGCAAGCTCGGCGCGCAGGCGAGCGCGGTTTTGCGGCAGTGCGGGCAGTCTTCGAGGTGAGCGAGGGCATCCCCCCAGCTTGCGGGATCTCGGCCCAAAGCGTCGCGCGTCTGGACCAGCGTCTTCCAATCAGGGCAACTCACGAAATCACCTCGTCGCGCGGATTGCCCGCATATTCGGGGTAGCGTTCCAGAAGGACTCGGCGGAGGATCTTGCGGGCATTGAACAGATGATTGCGGATGGTCGATTCGCGACAGCCGACGATCGCCGCCACTTCGTTCGAGGGGCGGCCTTCGACTTCGCGCAGGATAAAAATCGTCCGTTGTTTGTCAGTCAAGTTGGTGGCCAGTTCGTCGAAGATCCGCGTTACTTCGTTTTCTTCGAGCTCCCACCGTTCGCTGCGCGCCCGGCTGTCAGCCATGCTGTAGAGGTGGAGACGCATGGGCTCGGATTGCCGCTCGCGGCTCTGCCGAGAGCGCAGATGATCAATCGCCAAGTTGGTGGCAATGCGGTAGATCCAGGTGTTGGGGCTCCACTGATCGTCGAACCGGGCGCGATGTTCCCACAAACGGAAAAACGTGATCTGAACGATGTCGCGCGCTTCTTCCTGGTCGCCCACCATGCGGTAGACGAACGCGATCAGGGGGTTGGTCTTGCGCTCGATCAGTTCATCGAGGGCCGCCTCTTCGTCCGCGCGCAGGGCCCACAGCAGGTCCTTGTCTGAAGCTTCGCGCAGCTCAGCTTGCCGTTGGGCCCACGAATAAGCCAGTTTGGGACCGGTAGTTGGGGTCCGGGTCGGCTGGGTTGCAGGTGGCATCGCTCGTCGTACTTTCCGGTTTCTCAGTGTGTCTCGGCTTCAGCGTGTCTCGGCGTGGTTTCTCGGCGCGTCTCGCAGCAGTGTCTACTCCAGCTGACTATACGGAGGTCGCGGGCGCTGCGTCCAAGCTTGGGATTATACTCCCGCCACGATGTGGATGCTGTATCAGGTGGCCATGGCCGCGGCACTCGGAGTGGTAGCTCCCTACTTGCTCGCCCGGCGTGGACGGCACTACTGGGAGACCTTACCAGGACGGCTGGGGCGCTCTCCAGAAACGGGGTCAGGGTCCGCGCTCGCGGGTGCGTTGTGGTTGCATGCGGTTTCGGTGGGTGAGGTGGGGGTGGCCGCAACGCTGGCGCGGGCACTGCCGGCGTCCTTGCCCCTGCTGATCACCACCGTGACCCCTACGGGCCAGCGGCAAGCGCGCGCCGCTTTCCTCGGCCACGCGCGTCCGGCCAGGGTGGCTTACTTGCCTTTTGACTTGAGCTTTGCGGTCGAGCGTTTTTTTGCGCGGTTCGCGCCTCGCGCGCTGATCTTGGTCGAAGGGGATTACTGGCCGCTTCTCTTGCGCCGAGCGCAGATCCGCAAGCTGCCGATTGCCGTGATCAACGGTCGGGTCAGCCCGCGCAGTTTCGCCCGCCTCGAACGGATTTACCGCTGCTGTCCAGCGTTGATCCGCGCGCTGTTCTCGCCGGTCGACCGTTTTGGGGTTCAGACGCTCGCAGACCAGCAGCGTTTGCTCGCGCTCGGGGTCCAGCCGGAGCGCGTGCAGGTCACTGGCAATCTCAAGTACGACACTCCCGAGCCGGCCTTCAAGCCGGAACTTGCAGCCAAGCTGACCGCCTTCGCTGCTGGACGTCCGATCCTGGTTGCTGGTTCCACCATGCCGGGTGAGGAGGAGCAGGTGCTCGACGCCTTTGCCCAGCTCGGTGGCGGCGGACGCGCTTTGCTCGTCTTAGCGCCGCGGCATCCCGAACGTTTTGACGGAGTCGCACGGCTGCTCGCTCGGCGCGGGCTGCGCTTCCTTCGGCGCAGCGCCCTGAAAAGCGTCCACGAGGTGCCAGCCGTCTCGCCAGATGATTGGCCCGCGGTCGTCCTGCTCGACAGCTTGGGTGAACTCGCTGGGATCTACCGGCTGGCCACCGTCGCCTTCATCGGCGGCACGCTGGTGCCCACCGGCGGTCACAACCCACTGGAACCCGCTCGTTTCAGCGTGCCGATCATCGTCGGGCCAGCTATGGACAATTTTCGCCAGGTCGCCGAAGCCTTCGATGAAGCTCGGGCCTGGCAGCGAGCAGCGAACAGCAGCGCGCTCGCCCAGGGATGGGACCACTTCCTCCGCCATCCGGAACAAGCTGTTGCTACTGGCCAGCGGGCTGCCCAGTTGGTCAAGAGCGGTCAGGGCGCAGTCGAGCGTACCCTGGAACTGCTCACGCCCTTGCTGCAACTGCCTTGAGTGTGCATTTGGATCGCTTCTTTGCGCCCCCTGCAACAGGAGCACCCACCAGAACAGACGCTCTTGTTAGGTGACACCAGCGTCCGCTTCTTCCCCCTTGCACGCAGTGCTGGGCGCTCCCTTCTAAGCGCCGGGGAGGGCAGGCACGGGGGCCTGCCCCTACGGGAACGTCAGAATTGC
>CAZCOV010000453.1:0-4319 GCA_964499975.1 uncultured Thermoanaerobaculia bacterium | reverse complement strand
GAGGTCTTCGCCACCCCCTGAAACCGTCAGCATGCTGGTGTCGTCTTGTCCGGCAACGGTGAGCGGATCGAACGCTCGATCGCCTCTTACCGCGGGGTGGTCGCATTTGCCGAGGTGGCTGCCCTGCAGGCTCCGGTCGAGTGCGGCTGAACCGGTCGCCAGAGAGAATATTGACCGATCGAACTCGCTGCTGTTCTGACGTTCCGGATGGTCGAATTTGTAAATCCATCTCCCTGGCTGGAGAGGGGGAGCAAAGCTTCTTTTTCCCCTCTCCAGCCAGGGAGATGGGGTGAGGGTGAGGCGATAGGATCACCGCGAGGAAGGGATGTCACGTCGGATCTTCATCAGTTACGCCCACACCGACCCCGACCAGGAGCTTGCTGCCGAGCTGGCGCGGGTCCTGGGCGAAGACGGACACCGCGTCTTCATCGACACGGGCATTACTACCGGCGCGCGCTGGGCCGACGTCATCGCGGCGGAGATCCCCCAGGCGGACGCCTGCGTGGTGCTGCTCTCGGCACTCGCGATAACCCGCGACATGGTGCGTGAGGAAGTGCGACGGGCGCACCAGCAAACCACAACCCGAAAGCGCTTTCGGATTTTCCCCATCCGGGTCGACTACCCAGGCGAGCTGGGTTACGACTTCGCCGCCTGGCTGGGGCCTTTCCAACAGACGACCTGGCGAGTTGGGGACGACGTGGCCGCACTCGCTCGCCGGCTGGTCGACGCGCTCGACAGCGCGGACGAAGCGCCGGGCGAGCTGCCAACGTCCGCGGAACTTGCGGCCTATCGCGCCTGGCTGCAAAAGCGCTACCGGGGTCTGCCCCTGGTCGGCCTCGGGGCTGGCGACTGGACCATGGACTTCGATCAGGTCTACGTGCCGCTCGCGCTCGCCCAGCAGCGGATGGACGGGCACGGCTTCGGCGATCCGGATGCAGACCCGGACCCGGCGCACAAGCCCGGACGCCTGATGCCGCCCCCAGCCGACGGTCCGCTCGAACTGGCCGACCTCTTTCGGGTGGCGGAAGCGCACCACCGCGGACCCCATGCCCTGATCCTCGGCGAGCCCGGCTCGGGCAAGACCACGGCGCTGCGCAAGCTGCTCGACCTCTGCTTGCGAGACGACCCGGCGCTCGGCCTGGTCACAGACTTCCTGCCGGTTTTCCTACGCCTGCGCCGGCTCGGCCGCGACGACTTGGGCACGTCCCTCGGCGAGCTTCTGGCGCGCGAGCTGAGCGAGTTCGCCGCGAACGAGCTCCCGGCCGGGCTCGGCCTCCGACTGTGGCGCCGCGGGCGTCTGCTGCTCCTCCTCGATGGGCTTGACGAGATCGGCGACGACCGGCTGCGCGCCGAAATCTGCCGCAGCCTCGAATGGCAGCTCTCAGCCCCAAACCAGGCGCTGCGGGCGGTGATCTCCTGCCGCCGCACCGGCTACGACGGCCGCAAGGTGCGGCTCGACCCGCGCGCCTTTGCCGCGTTCGAGGTGCGCCCCCTGGATGCCGGCCAGTGCCAGCAGCTGGTTCGCAACTGGTTCCGCGAAGCCCAGCGCGCGATTCCCAACTACTTGTCCCACGAAGCGCAACAAGCCTGCGAGCGGCTGCTCGCGGCGCTCGACGGTCCGACCTACGCCAGCCAGCAGCTCAAGGTGCTGGTGGGCACGCCCCTGCTCTTGACCCTGCTCTGTGTGGTGGTTCAGCGCGGCGAAGACATGCCGAAGCGGCGGGGTCAGTTCTACGACCAGTGCTTGCGGGTGCTGCTCGGCTCGTGGAGCCAACTCGCGCGCGGCCAGACGCCGGTGCTCGAACTCGAACAGGCCCTGGCGGTGCTGCGCCCGCTGGCCTATGGCCTGCACGACGCCGGCCGGCAAGACAACCTCACCGCGCTCGAGGTCTTAAAGCAGGTCAAGGACTGCTTGCCCAACCTGGCGAGCGACCAGACCTTTCGGGTCTTCCCCTGGCTTCGACGCGAGGGGGTGCTGAGCGAGTTTGCGCCTCAGCGCTATGGTTTCGCTCACCTCGGCTTCCAGGAGTACCTGACCGCAGCGCATATCGCAAGCCAGGGCGACAAGCTGCTCGACCCGCTCGTCCGGCGCTTCGGGGAGCGTTTTTGGAACGAGGTTGTGCAGCTGGTTTTCGGCCTTCCCGGCCAGGCGATCTTCGCGCCGCTGGTCGAGCGGCTGCTCTGCCCCGAGGTACTGCTCCACGCGGCCGACCTGTTGCGCGACTGCCTGGCCGAAGTCTTCCCCAAGATTGACCTCGAGCCCTTCCTGCCCCACCTTCGGCCGGGTGGGGCTGACCCGGCGTGCCAGGCCGCGATCCTGCGCCTGCTGCGCGGCCAGCGCGACCCGCGGCTGCTCGCGGCGGCAGCTGAGTTCGCCGGGATGGGTGCGCCGAACGCACCCGCCGCTGGCGCGCTGGCCGACCTGCGCCTTGTGGCGGAGCAAATCATCGAGGAAGGTCGTGCCGGGACCAGGGCCTTCGCTTACGAGCTCTTCCTCGCACACCATGCGGCGGACCAGCCGGCCGCCCAGGAGCTCGGCGGATTGCTGCGGCAGCACAACATCGCGCTGTTGGAGGTACCCGCCGGAGAGCCGTGGCAGGACCACCTGCAAGCGATCCTCGAACAGACTCGGGTGGTGCTGCTGCTCGTTGGCCCGGGGTGCAGGACCCCGTGGGAGGAGACCGAGCTCGGCCTGCTGCGCGAGTGCCGCGTGGAGACTCACCGGGCGGTCCTGCCGGTGCTGCTGCCGGGCTGCGGTGCGGTGGAGCTGCCGGCAACGTGGACGCCAGCCCTCGACCTGCGAGCGGGGCTGGCGGTCACTACCTTGCTGGCGCGGGTGGCCGAGCTGGGTGCGCCAGCCGCTTCGATGCCCGAGCCCGGCTCCGTGCTGGTGGTTGCCGGAAAGGACGTCGAGATTGCGGTGCCTCTGGGGAGTCCGGTGCCGGGCGAGCCTTTCGGCGAGCCTTTCGGCGAGCCTTTCGGCGAGTCCTTGATCGAGCCCTTGACCGGGATGCGGCTGCTGTGGGTCCCCGGCGGGCAGTTTCGGATGGGTGGAGACCGATTTAAGGATGAGCAGCCGATCCATGAGGTCGAGCTGTCGCCATTTTGGATGGCAGAAACCTCGGTGAACAACCAGCAGTACAGCGTGTTCCTGAAGCATCATCCCGAGCAACCGGAACCAGCGTACTGGCGGGACCGTCGCTTTTCTGCGCCTGATCAGCCTGTGGTGGGTGTGAGCTGGGAGGATGCCCAGTCCTTCGCGCGCTGGCTGGCGCAGGAAAGTAAGCTGGGGGTCACTCTGCCGACTGAGGCGCAGTGGGAGTTTGCCGCGCGCGGGACGGACGGTCGCGAGTATCCGTGGGGCAACGAGCCACCGGACGCCACGCGTGCCTGCTTCAACCTTTCGGGAGAGGATGCCAAGCCAGCTGCGGTGGGTTCGTTTCCCAGTGGTAGGGGCCCCTTTGGAACCCTCGACCAGGCAGGCAACGTGTGGGAGTGGTGCCTCGACGTGTGGGATGAGCAAGCCTACGAGCAGCGTTCGCGGCAGCCGCGCCAGCCGAATCCGGTGGTGGTCACCGGCAAGGACGTTGACATTCGTGTCATCCGGGGCGGCGGCTGGTGCCACCCTGCAGAGGCGCTGCGGGCCGCTTACCGCTTCTGGTTCGGGGCCAGTCACCGGGACTTCGTCCTGGGCTTTCGCCTTGTCGTCGCGCCCTCGAGCCGGTGATTTTTGGTTATTGTCCTTGTCTTTTCTGCCTTTGGGGTCCAGGGGCTTTGCCCCTGGTCGCTCCAAAAATGCCATTTTTGTCATTCTCTGTCATTCTCTGTCATTCTCTGTCATTCTCTGTCATTCTCTGTTACGCTCTATCACTCTCTGTTACTTTGAATTGACAGGTCCGTCGGTTTAGACTGACCGCAAGACCAGAAATTTTTGTGTTATCCTCGCCACGATCAGCCAGGAAACTATCCTCGCCACGATCAGCCAGGAAACAAGGGTTAAATCAACAAGATGCAAATTTCGATCACGGAAGCCGCAACCGTCCTCGGCAAGTCGGAAGCGAAACCGTTGCCGCTGCGGTCAGCTGAGCTGTGACCTTGACGAGGAGACCCGTATTGGCTGAAGGATTCTCGGTCCTCGGTTACCAGCTGATCGAGGAACGCGCCTACCGTCGCGACGAGTTGGAGGGTGAGCCCAATCCGGTCAAGGCGCTGTTTCTGCTCGAACAGAGCCGCGGGCCTCAAGAGCTGGGCCACGCCTTGGAGCAGCTGGCGGCAAGCCGGGCGCAGCTGGACCCGAGCTTGCTGGAAGCTTTTTCGGT
>CAZCOV010000452.1:0-4346 GCA_964499975.1 uncultured Thermoanaerobaculia bacterium | reverse complement strand
AAAGCGCCTTGATTTGCCCGGACTGCGCCGGACTGCCCACGGCTGGGCTGGGGCAGGGGCTGCAGGTCGACCGTGACGAACTCGACTTCTTGCGGCGCAGCGGACGCGAGAACCTGGCCACGATGCAGGAGTCCCTGCCCAGCCCGCAGGTCTTGCGGCGGATCGAAGCGATTTGCGCGCGGGTTCGCCGCGAGTTCCTGCAGCACGAACTCAAGAGCTACGACGTCCTCCACCGCACCCTCGCCGGACTGTGAACCGGCGCCTGACCCAGCTGCCTGACTACCCGTTAGCTCATTGGACGCGGAGCCCGAGCGCTTCGGCGTGACGAGCGAGCGCGGTGCGCGCGGCTTCCCCATCGCTCGCGCTAGCAGGTCGGTCATTCCCGGTGCCTTCGAAGCGGCAACTGAGCACCTGCAGACGCCCGGCCTTGCGCTCAGCTTTGAGGTCGAACCGCGCGACTAGGCGTTCGCCGGCGAGTACCGGCAGGCAGTAGTAGCCGTAGATCCGCTGGGGGGCAGGTTTGAAAATCTCGAGCAATTGGTCGAAATGGAAGAGCCGCGCGACCCGAGTGCGGTCCCAGAGCAAGGGGTCGAACGGCGAGAGCAGCACTCCGCGATCCGCGCGCGGGCGCAGGGTTTCGAGCCGGGCGACCAGTTCGAGGTCCGCGGGCTGGACCCAGCCTGAGATGGGCTTCCCTTCAGGGTTTTCGAGCGCACAGGGGACGATTTGCCTTTTTTCGCGCAGCCGGTCGCACGCTGCTTTGAGCTCTTCGCGACGATTCCGCAGCCGCCAAGTGGCCGCGAGCGTGCCGGTGGTGGCCCAACCGTGCCCGGCGAGCGCGCGCAGCAACAGCAGTTCGAGGGCTTCGTCTGGCGGCAGGGAGGCCCGACGCAGGTGATCGGGGATCACCCTTTCCGCGAGATCATAAGCGCGCTGGAAATTGCGCCGTTCGCGCACCGCGAATTCACCGCTCGACCACAACGCGGTCGCCACTTTCTTGGCGAGTTTGAGGTCCCACCAGCCGCGGCTACCCCGCCCTTCCATGTCGAGCGAACGCAGAGGGCCTTGCTCGCGGACGCGGCAACGCAGATCGTCCCTGACTTGGGGGTGCTGGTTGAGCAGGTCGCCCCACCAGGGGTGCTGCTGGAACTCGCGGCGGCGAAACTCGAAAGCGGGATAAAGGTCAAGGGGAATCCACGAAGCTTCGTGCCCCCAGTATTCGAAGATCGGCGCACCCGGAACGAGCAACTCCTCGCCAAGCGCTGGGTCAAGCCCCGGCAGCCGCGCGAGCAAGACCAGGGTGTGGCTGCGCGCACCCGCGATAGAAACCGTGTCGAGCTGAAGGTAACCGAAGCGACGGATCACCGCATGCACCGCAACGCGCGCCTTGGAACCGCTGCCCGCCGTGCGCTGCGGCAAGCCTGTCCACTCAGGTTTGAGCAGTCCGGCCCGCGCTAGGGCGAGCCGGCGGGCTTGACGCAGGGAGAGGGTGTCCATCACTCCAAGAAGGTATGACCGCAGCTCAAAGTGGGTAGCTCAATGTGGGCAGCTCAATGTGGGTGGGCACCCCCACCCTCGCCCGCAGGCGCTTGCCCGCTCGCCGTGCTGGGTGGAAGAGGATCAATCCAGGTAGCCACGGGAACAATCGCGGCAGCGTGGGGAGACCCCTCGTCGATCAATACAAAAGGACGCTCACTGCCGAACTTTCCGCCCCACTGGGCATTCTTGGTGTAGGGGATGTAGATCATGACGTGGGGAAAGAACTTGCCGCCGCTATCCCCCAAGTACTGCCCAGAAGAAAACATGTAAGCCATGGCCGAAGGCTTGGGAGCGATGAACTTGCCGAGGGCGAAGTCGCGGTTGATGGCGATCTCCATTTGTTCCATGGAGACTCCCGCGATCGCGAGGTCGGTTTTGCGCACAATCACCGGCCAGATCGACTCCGTGGCCTCGGCGTTGTAGCAGATCGGAGCCCGGATCTTGGGATTCCAGAACTCGCGGTTGGGATGATCGCCATAAGCAAAGGGGGTTCCCCACGAGCGCGTGACCGCACAAAAGAAGTTGTTGGTGCCCTTCTCGACGACCTCGTAGCCGGTTGCCTTCATCACGGCAATGGTCGCGTGGTCAGAAATATCGTAAGGCGCTGCACTGCGCGCCAGAGCGACTTCCTCCCCCACGTTCATCAGGTACTCACTGAGGGGAGCCATCTTGGGATAAGGCTCCGGCGGTTCAGCCCCAGCAGCGGTCACTAAAACGCAAGCGCCCACCACCTGAAACACCCATCCTCTGCAAAAATTTCTGTATTTGACCATGTCCACCTCCTCCTTCGAGCACGGTCTGCGGTTGGAAACGTGAGTGTACTACGAGTGTTGTAAAACCCAACGAAACTCCAGGCTGGAGCCATCTAAAGATCTTGCGAATCCAGTTGACCTGCAATCGCTGCTTGACTATACTCACCACGTTTGCCTGAAATGTTCGCCCTGAGCGGTTGCTCGGATTGACTACGTCCAATTACTGCATCAACTGACTGCAGCTGCTGAGTACCCTGTGGCTCGGCCCCCATGAGAACCGGAGGTAACCCCGTATGAAGTCAACCTCAATCTTGCGAGCTGGCGGCCTCGTCTTAGCCCTAGCCGGTGTGTTTGCACTGAGTGCCGGAAGCCAGCCCTCAACCAAGGAACAAATCCACACAGAAATGGCCACCCTGGCTACTTCCAAGGACCCAGCGGATCTGGCGCGCTTGGAACAACTCTCAGCGTCCTTGGGCGGGGATCGTCCGGTGGCGCAAGGAAACCCGGCGCCGGCTGGCCAGCGCGGTGGTCCCGTCACCCCGCCGAACTGCGTCGGAGTGGTGACCTCGGCGACCAACAACACGCCGACCGCGATCGTCGACCTCGGCACGGTCAGCCCCACGGTCAACATCGCTGGCGCCAACAACTTTGCTTTCATCGTCACCCTCACCGCCAACATCACCCACACTTTCAACGGCGACCTCGACATCACCCTGACTTCGCCGGCTAGCACGGTGGTCACCATCACCACCGACAACGGGGGCTCCAACGACGACGTCTTCGCTGGCACCAACTGGGCCGACACCAACGGTACACCCACGACGGACTTTGTCTATGCCAACCTGGTCACCGCAGGGTCGCTGATCCCCGAAGAAGCAATGTCGGCGTTTTACGGGGAGAACCCCAATGGGACTTGGACGTTGACGGTGGCCGACGATGCGGGTGCGGATGTCGGCACCATCAATTCCTGGACGGTGTCGGTCACTGCGCTGGACAGCACCCCGATCAACGTGGCGGTTGCGGGCAGCAACAACACACCGACCGCAATCGTCGACCTCGGCACGGTCAACTCGAACATTGCGATTGCTGGCGCCGACACCTTCCTGTGCGATGCCAACATGACCACCAACATCACCCACACCTTCAACGGCGACCTCGACATCACGCTCACTTCCCCCAGCGCGGCCGTGACCACCATCACCACCGACAACGGCGGTTCTAATGACGACGTGTTTGCTGGCACCACGTGGGACGACGACGGGGGTACTCCAGCCACAGATTTCGTTTATGCCAACGCGGTGACCGCCACCCCGCTCGTCCCGGAAGGGGCGATGGGTGCTTTCATCGGCAGCAACCCGAACGGCAGCTGGACCCTCACGGTGGCCGACGATGCAGGTGCGGACGTGGGCACGATCAATTCGTGGTCGCTGAACTTGACCACCTGCAGCTGCGTGATCCCGGATGCCGACCTGGCCCTCACCAAGAGCGTCGCGACCACCGAAGTGGCGCTGGGATGCAACGCTGTCTACACCCTGACGGTGACCAACAATGGTCCGGGCACGGCGAACAATACCGTGGTGACCGACGCCTTGCCGCCCGGCTCGACTTACGTGTCCAACGACTGCGGTGCTGGTTTTGCCAGTCCGACTTTGACCTGGAACGTCGGCAACCTGGCGGCTGCAGCTTCCGCCACCTGTAACGTGACCGTCACGGTCGGCCCGGGTGAGTACACCAACAACGCGGTGGCGACTTCTGACCAGACCGACCCAGTGCCAGCCAACAACGGCGCTGCCGCCTCGTTCCAGTGCGGATCCACGGTGGATATTCCGACCGTGAGCCCCATCGGCCTGTTGATCCTGCTCGCCGGTCTCGCGGTTGCGGCGGTTTTGATCTTGCGCAGCCGTAGCTGATCCGACTTCCCTGAAAACTGCGGGCGCGGCCGTTTTGACCGCGCCCTTTGTTTTTTTGCTCGCGCTGGGTTTTTGCTCGCGCTGGGACGTCAGCGATTCCGCAATTAGCTCCCCTGGTCGTCAGAAAAGCCTCTTGATTACAGGT
>CAZCOV010000451.1:0-4380 GCA_964499975.1 uncultured Thermoanaerobaculia bacterium | reverse complement strand
CGGCGGTTGGATGCTGCAAGTGGCCCAACCGCAACCACCGGTCACGGCGTGGAGCCGCTTTCACACGGCTTTGCGTGATGGTTGGGAACGATTGCGCGGCCGCCCCGGCGAGACGCCGAACCTGGTCGCGCTGACCGTGACCGAGGAGGTGGGGCGGCGGATCCACCACGTTTTCCGACCAGGGGCCAAACTCCTTGTCGGTTCCCACCGCACGGCGGACGCACCCGCAAGTGATTGAGTCCGCCTGGCACACAGCTTGCTGACAAACCCCTCGCGGAGCTTGCGCACCGCGTCTCTATCCGCGAGGTGATCAATGAACGAACTGCAGCCAATCCGCACCCTCGGCTGGCGCGAATGGCTCGCCCTCCCGGACTTTGCCATTGCCTGTATCCAAGCCAAGGTCGATCCCGGAGTGTCGATTTCGCAGCTCCATGCGGTCAAGTTCTGCCCGATCGAGGTCAAGGGTGAGCCATGGATGCGGTTCCACATCCTCCCGGTCAAACACGACCCGCGGACCACGCTCGCGGCGGAAGCACCGTTGGCTCCTGCGCAGCTCGGGCCAGAGGCTGATCCGGTGATCCGCACCGCCATCACGGTCGGCGGTGAGACCTGGTCAATCAATATCCAGCTCGTTTCCCATGACCTGATGGGCTACCGCATGTTGCTCGGGTCTGAGGCGATTGAAAAGCGCTTCGAAGTCGACGCAACCCATTGCTTCCTTGCAGGTCCTCCTCTCCTGGGCACGCCCCCCCGCCGGCCTAAGCGCTCCCGCCGTACCACCACCGGTGGGCGCCGAAGCAATAAGCTGCAGAAAGACCTCTTCTCGTGACTTTAATCCTGTTTCTTCTGGGAGTGGTGCTGCTGGTCGCGGGCGCCGAGTGGCTGGTGGCGCGCCGTGCTGGTGATCTTGCTCGGCTTGGGCCGTCTCGTGCTTGGCTCGCGCTGGCTGGTCGTGTTCTTGATTCTGGCCAGTCAGCAGTCTTCGATCTTGGGGGTATTCCAGAATGTCATGACCTGGGTTATGATTCCTCTCACCGTGCTGGTTCTGGTAGGTCCCTGGGTACGCGCGAAGTACTGGGAAGGGGGCCAGGCTCATTGATCAAGCGATGGGCTTCCGAATCTTCGGAATGTAGCACCCGATTTTGCCTCAAAGGATTTGCAAATCGTCCTTGAAGGGTTGGCTAGAAGGTTTGCTAGAAGGTTGGATCGTCACGCGTTATGATTCTAGTCACGGGTAGGTCACCGGCTTTTCCCCGCGATCGCTGGCAACTCGCGGTCGGTCGGCGACGAGTTGCGGGTGATTTCGCCCTCGACCAGCTCCTGGCGCCGTCATGGCATGTACCTTGCGATAGCTGGGAGTGTAGCGGCGGAACCCCAGATATTTGACCACGTTGAACTGTCCAGAGTTGAACTGTCCAAAGTTACACTGTCCAAAGTTACACTGCTGTGCAGAGTTGAACTGTCCAAAGTTACACTGTCCAAAGTTAACGTTCGGGTAAACCAGCGTCTACCCGCCGCGCGAAAGGAAGGAAGAAGCTTATGAAGTACAAGATGATCACCGTCAGCATCCTGGCTATCCTGCTGATGGCTTGCCAAGAAGTACCACAGCAAGATGTGGATGCTGCCAAGGCCGCTCTCGGTGCGGCTGAGCAGGCCGAAGCTGCCAAGTACGCGAGCAGCGCTCTGCAGGAAGCCCAAGCCGCGATCAAGGCCATTGACGATGAGGTCAAGGTCCAGGCTGACAAGTTCGCCCTGTTCCGCAATTACGATCGCACCAAGCAGCTGATCGCCGATGCCAAGACCAAGAGCGAAGCCGCCAAGACCGCGGCGGTTGAGGGCAAGGAACGGGCGCGCAAGGCTGCTGAAGAAGCCAAAGCTCAAGTCGATGCCGCTTTGACCAGCGCTCGCGACATGCTGACCGCACTCGCCGCTTGCCCACGCAAACCCAAGGGCTTCGACGCTGACCTCGAAGCGCTCCAGAGCCGTCTCGATGGGATCGGCACTGAGGCCGCCGGAATCGCTGACGCAATCGGTCGCGAAGATTTCTCCGGTGCCTCTTCGCAGGCAGGTTCGCTCAATTCGCAGCTACAAACGCTGATCACCGACATGACCAGCGCCAAGGAAAAGATCAAGTGCAAGTAAGGCTGCCTGGGGGAAGTACTTTCCCCGGCAGCGGCTAACTTTGCCGCTTGGATCGAACAAAAACCGGTCGGCGTCTCTGCGATGTCGGCCGTTTTTTTTTGCCGGTTTTGTTTTTGGACGTGCTAGCGAGTAGAGTTGAAGGCACTGCTAGTTGCGCCGACCATGGATCGATCACTCACCCCCGGACCCCGGCACCGCGCGACCCGCTTTCAGGAAACCCAGTGGCGACTGATCTCAGCTCGCCTCGTGGGGGCGGCGAGCCTGGCCGCCCTGGCCCAACTCGCTGTCCACATGCCGGGGGGTTACTTCGGCTCTTCACGCGAGTCGACCCGCTTTGGACTCGCTTTCATGGCGATCCAGGCGCTGTGGATCGCGTTTGAACTCCACTTGCGATCCCGGGATTGGCGCCGGGCGAATCGCCTGGCGATCTTGATGCTCGGGCTCGACATCGGAATTTTCGCGGTGCCCCTGGCCGCTGACCCGGTGATTGCCGGCGCGGTCGTCCTGTGGAACGCCACTCTCTTGGGACGCCTGCTTTTCCCCCGCCTGCAGGGTCGTACCCTCCCGCTCCGCGACGACGAGGTCGGGGCATGGCTGTCGGTGTACGGATCCGCTGCTCGCCACCTGTTGGTGGTGTCGCTGGTTGCCACGACTGCGGTCGTCGGCTTTGGTATTAGTGGCCAGCTTGTTGCGCAAATCATCTGCTGGTTGCTGAGTGCTGTCAACCTGGCCTTCTGCTGGCCCTTTCTCTGCGCCCTGTGGCGTGTGGCCGCCAGATGGCGGTTGCTGCCGCTGGCGATCTTGCTCGTGCTGGTGCTGGTGACGTTGAACCAACCGACTTGGTCGCTGACGGCGCTAGCTCTCGGACAAGCTGTCATCTTGGGGTTGGTTTTTTCGCAGTTGCCGACGTTTCGGGCTTTCAACGAGCTCTTCTTCAGCCATCCGCCAGCCCTGATCGCAGGGACGTTCGTCCTGATCATCGGCTGTGGCACCTTGCTGCTGAGTTTCCCGGTGGCAGCGGGTCCCGGCCAAACCGTGACACCCATCGACGCCCTCTTCACCGCCACCAGCGCTACTTGCGTCACGGGGCTGGTGGTCCTCGACACCCCGGTCGCCTTCTCCCGTTTGGGGCAGCTGGTCATCCTCCTGTTGATTCAAGTCGGGGGACTCAACATGATGGTACTCTCGACTTTCGCGGCGATTTTGCTCGGCCGTAGTCTCAGCTTGCGCGGAGAATCCATGTTGGCCTCAGTCCTCGACTTGCGCCCCGAGAATTCGGCTTATCCCTTGGTGCGCTTCATCGTGATCGCCACCCTGACGATCGAAGGAGTCGGTGCCGCGATCTTGACGCTGGCGCATTGGCAGCTTGGCACACCTTGGGGTGAAGCTCTGTGGCAAGGCGTCTTCCATGCGATTTCGGCTTTTTGCAACGCCGGCTTTGCCCTGTACTCGGACAACTTGCTGTCGTTTTGCGACAATCCTGTGGTTTTGACCACGGTTGCTGCCCTCATCACTTTGGGCGGCCTCGGCTTCGCGGTTTTGGCCGCCTTCTGGGACCGCCGCCGTCGGCGCACCGAGCGCAGCTACCTCGCCACCCAGGTGAAGTTGGTCTTGTGGACCTCGGGTGCCCTGGTCATCCTCGGTGCCGCGTGGTTTGCCGTCAGCGAATGGGGCAATTCCTTGGCTGGACTCAGCACTTTCGACAAGCTGTGCAATGCGCTGTTTCAAAGCGTGACCCTGCGCACGGCCGGATTCAACTCGGTCGACTTCTTGCACCTGCAGGGGGTGACCTTGTTGATGATGCTGGTGTGGATGTTCATCGGCGCTTCACCTGGGAGCACCGGCGGCGGCATCAAGACCACCACGGCTGCTGTGCTTTTAAGCGGCATCCCAGCGATCGCGCGAGGGCAAGAGCAAGTCATGGTTTTCGGTCGGACGATCTCCATGGAAACGGTCTACCGCAGCGCTGCGATCACGGTGATCGCGTCGCTCATCACGTTCGTTGCCACCGCGATCTTGCTCGCCACCCAGCCGTTTCGTTTTGAAGTGGCACTCTTTGAAGTGGTGAGCGCTCTCGGGACCGTGGGTTTGTCGATCGGAGCCACCCCCCAGCTCGACATTTTGGGCAAAATGGTGATCATCCTCGTGATGTTTCTCGGCCGTATTGGTCCGCTCACCTTGGCTCTCCTGCTCGCCCAACGCGAGTTCCGGGTGTACGACGCGGCAGAAGGCGCCGCC
>CAZCOV010000450.1:0-4406 GCA_964499975.1 uncultured Thermoanaerobaculia bacterium | reverse complement strand
GTCCGCGCGCTGGAACTTCCCCTCGTGGTCCTTCACCGCGCCGGTGAAGGCGCCGCGCACGTAGCCGAAGAGCTCCGCCTCCACCAGCTCGCGCGGAATCGCGGCGCAGTTGACCACCACGAACGGCCGCTCCCAGCGGTCGGACAGCTCGTGCAGGGCCTGGGCCACCAGCTCCTTGCCGGTGCCGCTTTCGCCGGTCACGATCGCGGTCGCTTGGTTTTCAGCGAGCAACGCGATCAACTTGTAGAGCGCGCGCATCGACCGGCTTTGCCCAACCAGGGGTCCCAAACCCACTCGGGTTTCCAGCTGCGTCGAGAGCTCGCGGTTGAAATGCCGTTCGGCGCGCAGGTTAAGCGCTGCGTCCAGCGTGTCCTTGAGCTTCGGGTAATCGAGCGGCTTGGTCAGGAAGTCGCACGCTCCTTCCTTCATGGCCTGGACAGCGGCGTCGATGTTGCCAAAAGCGGTGATCAAGATGACGGGTGAGTCGGGCAGTTCTTGTTGGAAAAAGGTGAGCAGCTCCAGGCCCGAAACGTCGGGAAGTGCGACGTCTGAAATGATGACGTCGGGCTGGAACTCCCGCGCCAGGGTTTGGGCTTCCGCGCCACAAGCCGCGGTGGCCACAGCGAAGTCCCATGGCTTGAGCCGCATCGCCAAGACCTCGCGCATAGCGGCTTCATCATCGATGATGAGAATTCTTTGCGGCTGGATTCTGGGAGATTTGCTGTCCATGACTGCACGCACCTTGTCTGTCAGCACCTTAGCGCGGTGGCGCCCGGGCCAGCGGGCGCACCAGGAACAAGATAACGCATTTGGATAGATATGTCTAATTCACTATAGATGACCCCTGGGTTTGGGGCTTGCGCCCAGAAGCTCGTCGAGAGCTTCCAGCAGGCGGTCCACGTCCGGATTGCTGATATGAAGATGGGGAGAGAATCGCAGCGCGTTGCCGCGTTGGCTGATGTAGATGTTCCGCTGCTTGAGCTCGGTTACCAGGTTTCCGGAGTAAGCCGGTGGCAAAAGGGCGCCGAACATGTGCGGACAGCGCGCCGCTGCGGCGGGCAAGCGAAATCCCAGCGTGCTGAGATGGGCCGCAATCGTGGCATTGATCCCGGACAACGATGCTGCGATATTGGCAACCCCCCAAGCCGCGACCTGTTGCAGCGCGGCGATTGCGCCGGGGAGGATGGCAGTACACTTTTCTCCTACATCAAACCTGCGCGATCCGGGCTTGTAGGTCTCGGAATACTTGACCAGTCCGGCGAAGTCTTCAGCATGGGTGCGCGCTTGCCAGGATTCTTCAAGGGGACGGCAAGAACGCCACGGCTCAGCAACGTAAAACAAGCCGAAGCCATAAGGGCTGAGCAGCCACTTGTATCCAGCTGCCACCAGAAAGTCTGGTTGGATTTCTGCCAGCGGGAAAGGCATGGCGCCCAGCGACTGCGTGGCATCAACAGCCAGCACGCTGCCCACTTCGCGACAAGCTTGCCCGATCGGTCGCAGGTCCACATCGGCTCCGTTGGTCCAGTGGCAAGCCGACACCGCCACGACCTTCACGCGTGGGTCGATCTGGTCCAGGATCGCCGATGTCCAGTTGCCATGCTCAGGAGTGGGGACGGTCAAAATCGACGCGCCAACCTCTTGGGCGGTTCTTCGCCAGGGCAAGACATTGCTGGGGAACTCCTCAGCCATCACCAGAATGCGGTCCCCTGGTCGCAGCCGCGGTTCAACCGCGCGTGCTGCCGTGCTCATGGCATAGCTGGCAGCAGAAACCACGGCCCAACCGTCGACATCGCCCCCAAAGATAGCCGCCGCCAGGCCGCGGATCGTCTCCACATCGTCGAAGAAGTGTGCTGCCGTGCGCTCCCAGGGGCGACTCTTGCTGCCAACACTGGCGATCAGTTTGTCGCGGGTGGCGTTCAGTTGCGGCGAGTAGTAGGCACAATTGAAGTAAGCGATCTCATCGGGTATGTCGAACAAGTACCGTTGCGAGGGTAGAATGCTCATGTCACGTAGTTCCTCGTCGCCTGGAAACAACAGCCCATGGGTGGGTTCGGATCGACGGCACTGCCCAAGTACCCGTCAGAGATGCCTTATCTTAGCTCAGGGTCGACGATGGATCACGTCATGTACCACGTCCCTTGAAGTACGCACGCTACGCTAGGAAACGAGAAATGAGTCGAAATCAAAAGACAGCGCCACAGCAACCCGCGGTGCGGGCATCGCGGCGGGCTCAGGAGCCGGCTTCGCCGTTGGGTTTCGAGGCGAAGCTCTGGCAGGCGGCCGACGCGCTGCGCAACAACATGGACGCGGCCGAGTACAAGCACGTGGTACTCGGGTTGATCTTTCTGAAGTACATCTCCGATGCTTTCGAGGCGCAACATGCGAAGCTCGAGGCGGAGCGGGCTCAGGGGGCGGATCCGGAAGATCCCGACGAGTATCGCGCGGCGGGGATTTTCTGGGTGCCCAAGGAGGCACGCTGGGCGAGCTTGAAGGCGGCGGCGCCGCAGCCGACGATCGGGCGGTTGGTGGATGAAGCGATGGCGGCGATCGAGCGCGATAACGCTACGCTCAAGGGTGTGTTGCCCAAGGATTTTGGGCGGCCAGGGCTCGACAAACAGCGGCTGGGGCAGCTGATCAACCTGGTGAGTGAGATCGGGCTGGGGAGCCCGGCGGATCGCGCAAAGGACGTGCTCGGCCGGGTCTACGAGTATTTCCTTTCACAGTTCGCGAGCGCTGAAGGCAAGAAGGGCGGTCAGTTCTACACGCCGTCGCGGGTGGTGCAGGTGCTGGTCGAGATGCTGGCGCCTTACAAGGGGCGGGTCTACGATCCTTGTTGCGGGTCGGGTGGGATGTTTGTGAGCAGCGAGAAGTTCATCGAGGCGCACAGCGGGAAGATCGGCGACATCTCGATTTATGGGCAGGAGTCGAACTACACGACATGGCGGCTGGCGAAGATGAACCTTGCGATTCGTGGGATCGACGCGCAGATCGCGCATGGCGATACGTTTCATGATGACAAGCATCCTGATTTGAAGGCTGACTACGTGCTGGCGAATCCTCCCTTCAACGACAGCGACTGGCGCGGGGAGCTTTTGAAGGATGACAAGCGCTGGGTGCATGGGGTGCCGCCAGCGGGGAATGCGAACTTCGCCTGGGTGCAGCACTTCATTTATCACCTGGCGCCGAGCGGGGTGGCGGGGTTTGTGTTGGCGAATGGGTCGATGTCGTCGAATCAGTCGGGGGAGGGGGAGATTCGGCGGAGCATCGTCGAGGCTGACTTGGTGGATTGCATGGTGGCGTTGCCGGGGCAGCTTTTTTATTCGACGCAGATCCCGGTTTGCCTTTGGTTTTTGGCTCGCGACAAGCGCAACGGGCGGTTTCGCGATCGGCGCGGGGAGACGCTCTTCATCGATGCTCGCAAGCTCGGGCAGATGGTGGACCGGACGCATCGTGAGCTGACCGATGAGGAGATCGCGAGGATCGCTGGGACTTACCATGCTTGGCGGGGCGACAAGGGGGCGGGGACGTTTGCGGATGTGCCGGGGTTTTGCAAAGCGGCGACGACCGAAGAGATCCGCTCGCATGGGTTTGTGCTGACTCCGGGACGTTATGTTGGCGCTGAGGTCGTGGAGGAAAGCGGGGAGGGTTTCGAGGAAACGATGCGGCGGTTGACGGCGGAGCTTCGAGTGCAGATGGTGGAGGCGCGTCGGCTGGATGCGGAGATTCTTGCGAATCTTGAGGAGTTGGGGTATGGGGAGTAGCTTCACATCAACAAGCCTGGGCCAGTTGCTAGTATTCTCCAACGGCAGATCAAGCCTAGAGCGCTCAGTTTTCGGGTCAGTTCCCGTGTACGGTTCCAATGGTATAATCGGGAGAGCGGATCAATCGAATTGCGAAGCAGGTGCGATTGTTATAGGTCGCGTCGGCACATACTGCGGCTCACTATATTTCACGAAGCAGCGCTCATGGGTAACAGATAACGCTATCCGCGCCATCGCTGCTGGTGAAAATGAATCGCTTTTCTTATTCTATTTACTGCAATCCATCGGCCTAAACAAATGGAGATCTGGCTCTGGACAACCTCTGCTAAATCAGGCAACTCTAAGCCGAATCCCTGTTGCAGTTCCTTCCTGCAGCGAGCAACGCGCCATCGCCCACATCCTCGGCACGCTGGACGACAAGATCGAGCTGAACCGGCGGATGAACGAAACGCTCGAGGCGATGGCGCGGGCGCTCTTCAAGTCGTGGTTCGTCGACTTCGACCCCGTTCGCGCCAAGGCCGAGGGTCGCGATCCTGGGTTGCCGAAGCACTTGGCGGATCTTTTCCCGGACTCGTTCGAGGACTCGGAGCTAGGGGAGGTTCCAGTCACATGGCAAGCTAAGTCAATTGGAGACGTTGCCGCGAT
>CAZCOV010000449.1:0-4434 GCA_964499975.1 uncultured Thermoanaerobaculia bacterium | reverse complement strand
GTTGAAGGGACCAGCCGCCACTTCCGAGATCATGGCGGAGTTCGCCGCGGTGGCCGCCAGTGAAGGCTGCGAGTTGCTCGAACTCGAGTTTAAGGACCGCATCTTGCGCGTCATTCTCGATCGGCCAGAAGGAATCTCGTTGGCCGATTGCGAGCGGGTCTCGCGGCAGCTGTCCGCGCTTTTGGATGTCACTGATTTCGGTGCCAAGCGCTACGTCCTCGAAGTCAGTTCACCGGGTCTCGACCGCAAGCTCTATGGTCCCAAGGACTACGCGAGGTTTTGTGGTCGGCAAGTGCGGGTGACGTGGCAGGGTGGCCCAGAGCAGCGCAAGCGGACGGTGGTCGGCCGGCTGGAAGCCTTTAGCCCAGATGCTGGTGGGGCTTTGACGGTGGTGGAGTCCTCTGCGGGGACGCGCCATGACATCCCGCTCGCAGAGGTGAAATTGGCTCGCCTCGTCCTGGAGTTCTAGGGAGTTCTAGGGGAGTTTCTTCAGAAACTCTGCGCGACGAGCCGGAAACGCGATAGGACGCGATTTGGAAACGCGATAGGAAAACGCGATAGGAATTGTCAGCATGCGCCAAGCACGAACGCCGGAAGCCGATGTGATGCAAGTCTTGCAGCAGGTGGCTCACGAGAAGAACATCGAGTTGCCCCGCTGGATCTCCGCGCTCGAAGATGCAGTCGCTTCGGCGACCAAGAAACAACATCGCATCAAAGAACCAGTACGCTCGCACTTCGACGCCAAGACCGGACGATTTTCCGCCTCGATCGTCAAGAAAGTGGTCGCGGAAGTCGAGGACCCCCTGGCGGAGTGGTCGCTCATGGAAGCGCAAGCGCACCAGCCGAACGCGCAAGTGGGGGACGAGATCCTGTTACCGATCTCGACCGACGGCCTGGGGCGGATCGCGGCCCAAAGTGCCAAGCAGGTGCTCTACCAGCGGATCCGCGAAGCCGAGCGGGAGCGGGTTCATGCAGAGTACATTGATCGGGTGGGCGAGATCGTCAATGGCACGGTCAAGCGTTTCGAGCGCGGTGACATCATCGTCGACTTGGGGCGCACCGAGGCGATCGTGCCGCGCAGTGAACAAGCCCGCCACGAACGCTACAACCAAGGCGAGCGGATTCGCGCGGTGATCGTCGACGTCCACACCCAGCCCAAAGGACCCCAGATCATCTTGTCGCGCACGGACCCCCGGCTTTTGGTCAAACTATTCGAGATGGAAGTACCCGAAATTTACGACGGCACCGTGGTGATCAAGAATGCGGTGCGCGCGCCGGGCGAACGGGCCAAAGTCGCGGTGATGAGCCGTGAGCGCGACGTGGACCCGGTCGGGGCGTGCGTCGGCATGAAGGGTTCCCGCGTGCAGTCGATCATCCGCGAGTTGCGCGGCGAGAAGATCGACATCATCGAGTTCAGCGACGACCTCGTCACTTTTGCCCAGAGCGCGCTGGCCCCGGCCAAGATCACCCGAGTGTCCGTGACCCACCAAGGTGTGGTCCCCCACCTCGACGTCATCGTCGAAGATGAGCAGCTGTCGCTCGCGATCGGCAAGCGCGGGCAAAACGTGCGGCTGGCGTCCGAGCTGATCGGCTGCAAGATCGACATCAAGAGCGAAACCGATGTCAAGGACGAAGTGGCCGACGCCCTCGCGCGCATGCTGCAGACCGCTACGGGCGACAGTCTGTCGAGCGCTGAGGAAGCGATCGACTGGACCACCGTACCCGGGGTGGGAGAGGCCGCGGCCGAAGCGCTCCAGCTCGCGGGGTATACCACTCGCGAAGCCATGCGCGGGGTCGATCTCGAAAGTTTGCAAATCGACGTCGGAATCGATGAGGAGACGGCAGCCGCAGTCCTCGCCTGCCTGACGGCACGCCAGGAAGCGCTACCGGTGTTGACCAAGCCGATCGACATCGGTTTCCGCATCCAGGAAGAAGAGTCGGTGCCTGCGATGAACGATGAGGAGTTCATGGCCGCCTTGAGTCAAGCGCTCAAGGAGTCAGAACGCTTTCGCGCCGATGAGCAGCGTAAGGCCGATGCACAGGATGGAAACGAGGAGTAAGTCGCAAGGCTACTTCAGAGGTTGAGCGAACGGATGCCGGAAACGGGGAGGACCTCACGAAGCAATGGGTAAGATTCGAGTGCAAGATCTGGCGCGCATGATGGGCGTGGCGAACCAAGATCTTCTCTTCAAGCTGAGAGCGATCGGGGTGCGCGTCGAAGGTGAGGAAGCGGCGATCGACAAGGATGTGATCGAAGCGATCCTCCAAGGCAAAAAGCTGCGCAAGCCCGGCGAGGTCATCTTCCGTGACGACTCTCCTGCACCATCCAGCAGCAATATCAGTCGGACGCCGCCTGCGGTGCGGCAACCCCTGCGGCGTCCTGCGCCGCCCAACGTGCTCCGCCCAGCGCGGCGCAAGATGATTCAGCAAGTCGAACCGCGGATTCGCAACATCGAGCTCAAAGACCGTATCGCTGGACGGGCGGCGGAGGGCGAGCTCGAGCTCACGCCCGCCCTGCCGCTGGCGACCGAGCCGCTGTCGATCGGGGGGGCAGAGGCCGTGGGTGCGCCAGCTGCCGCCCGGGTGGTTGTCACCGCGCCGTCTGCACCCCCGCTGGCCGCCGCCAGCCCGCCGCCGGCCGCACCGGTCGGGGTCCCGACTGCGGCATCGGCAACGTCACCTGCCGTCCCCACTGCAGTTGCCGCGCCACCTCCGCCAGCCAAAGCGCCGACCAAGATGGTGGCCAAACCCGCCGCGGCCAAGACGAAAAGCGGCAAAGGCGGTAAAGGCGCCAAAGCTGTCCGGGTGGAGGCCGATGCGGTCGAGCCCGCGGTGCCAGCGATCGCCCTGCCTCCCGGAGTCGAGCTCGAACCTGACGAAGAGGCCGAGCTGGCGGTGGTCGAACGCGAGATGAAGCGCAAGAAGGCCGGCCAAGCTCAAGCGCGGGCCAAGCGCGAGACGGAACTCGACGAGAGCGGCTTGCTGGCGTCGACTGCAGCCAAACGGGGCAAGAAGACCGAGAAGAAAGAAGTTGCGACTCCGACCTCCGAGCGCGGGCGACGGCGTACCGAACGGCGCCAGGATATTGCCCGCGAGTCGCCGGGACGGGTCCTGCAGTTCAAGAGCGAGCGCCCGGATGGCCCGGTCATGATCGGCGAAGGCATGACCATCCGCGACTTTGCCGAAAAGCTCGGGGTCAAAGCCAAGGATCTGCTCAAGGCGCTGTTCATGCGCGGCATCATCGCCAACATCAACCACGTGCTCGAACCGGACGTGGCAGAATCGCTGGCCGCGGAAATGGGAGTCGCTGTCCTCAAGGTCTCGTTTGAGGAAGAGGTCCAGCTACGGCATGAATCGGTTTCCGCTGGGCAGACTGCCGAGCGCTTGCCGCGGGCGCCGGTGGTGACCGTGATGGGACACGTCGATCATGGCAAGACCACGCTGCTCGACGTGATCCGTTCGAGCAATGTGGCTGCGGGCGAAGCCGGGGGGATCACCCAGCACATCGCAGCGCACCATGCCGATGTCGGGGACCGCCAAGTCGTGTTCCTCGACACCCCGGGTCACGAGGCGTTCACCATGATGCGTGCGCGCGGCGCCAAAGTCACCGACATCGTGGTTCTGGTGGTGGCAGCCGACGACGGCGTGATGCCGCAGACCATCGAGGCGATCGACCACGCCAAGGCCGCCGAGGTGCCCTTCATGGTCGCGATCAACAAGATCGACAAGCCGGGCGCCAACATCGACAAGATCAAGCAGCAGCTGACCCAGCACGGCCTCGTGGCCGAGGAGTGGGGCGGCAAGACTCCGTTCGTGCCGGTGTCCGCGAAGGCGAAGACCGGTCTGCCGGATCTCCTGGAAATGATCACGCTGCAGGCGGAAGTGCTCGAGCTGAAGGCGAACCCCGACAAGGAAGCGCGCGGGACCGTTCTCGAAGCGAAGCTGGACAAGGGCAAGGGCCCGGTGGCCACGGTGCTGGTCAACGAGGGCACGCTCGAAGTCGGCGACATCTTCGTCTGCGGGACCACGTGGGGCCGCGTGCGCGCGCTGGCGGACTACCGCGGCGAGCGCGTGAAGGAAGTCGGACCGGGCACTCCGGTCGAGGTGATGGGCTTCGAAGGCGTGGCCGAGGTCGCCGAGCCGTTCGTGGTCGTGGAGGACGAGGCCGCCGCGCGCGAAGTCGTCGCCCGCCGCGAAGCGCGCAAGCGCAACCAGATCGGCATCATCGCGAAGAAGCGCCAGACTCTGGACGACATCTTCAGCGCGGTGAAGGAAGGCAAGCTCAAGGATCTCAAGATCATCCTGCGCGCGGACGTGCAGGGCTCCGGCATCGCGTTGAAGGAGCAGCTGGAGAAACTCTCCAACGACGAGGTGCGGGTGTCCGTGATCCACGCCGGCGTCGGGACGATCACCGAGAACGACGTGATGTTCGCG
>CAZCOV010000448.1:0-4458 GCA_964499975.1 uncultured Thermoanaerobaculia bacterium | reverse complement strand
AACCGCTACGCCTACGTCCAGGGTAACCCCATCAATCTTGTGGATCCTGATGGTCAGTGGTCGTTCAGAACTCTCGCTCAAAACGCCAGGAACTATGTCCAGGACCTCAAAGAAACTACCAACGCGAATACTGCTGGGGATCCGCTGGGGATCTTGCTCAACTTTGTGGTCGGGAGTGGAGGAGATACTTTGCTCCTGGCGGTTGATCCGTTGCGAATGGGCGAGGCCACCGGCACGGCAATCGGCAGCGGGGCGTCGGCGGGCGGCGTTGTGCTGGCGGTCGGGCAGGATGCCTTGCGGTTTGCTGGGCTGGTGGGCTACTGGAGGGTAGCTACGGCTGCTGGCAGCAGTGTCGTGGGGAAGCTGGGGGCCGTCCCAGAGAGGACAGGAGTGCTCGGCGGCGACTTTGCCAAGGCCCTCGATGACATTGTTGCCGTCCGACCGCGGCCGAACGTGCGAAGCCCCAAACCATTCGCAAATGATGGTCGCGGAGGCACACCAAGGCTGCCCTCTACGGACCAAGCTGGAAACCCCATTTCCTATATCGAACACACGGTTAACCCGCGGCCGCCAGGAGGATCGCTGGATGGCAATCGCATCGTGACGGGAAGCGATGGAAGTGTTTGGGGGAGCACAGATCACTTTCAGAGTTGGACTCGGATCCGGTGAGCAGGACCACTCTGGACTACCTCTTTCGGGTGGACTCTCCATGGATCTACGTGGGGTTCGGAGAACCCGAACGGGAGGCGTGGAACCCCTCTCATTTCTATTCGCGCGAAGGTCTCTCTGTGTGCGTACGGCACCTCCGCGGACAGAAGATGCGGAACACTGGGGCGCTGATGAACGAGTTCGCGGCGGCCCTGCAGTTCTTCGGTGGGTTTGGAGAGAACTGGTATGCACTTGAGGAGTGCTTGGGGTATCTCGACGAATGGATGCCGGCCGATGCGTATGTTCTCGTCGTCGAGAGAGCCGAAGAGCTGCTACTGGAGGATGGCATGGATGAGAAGATTGCATTGCTGAAGGTTCTGCACGCGACGGGAGAGTTCTGGGCCAAGCCGATAGCAGATAGTGATCGGTTCGATAGACCGGCCGTACCATTCCATGTATTGCTGAACCTATCGAGCACCAAAGCTGCGGCGAACACCGACATCGTCAGGGCGGCACGCGACGCGGGCATCCCTCTGCGGCTCTGAGGCCGAACACCGTTTCCTTGAAGTTCACCAGTTGGCACAGTTGGCACAGTTGGCAAACGTCGGAGCTGTCGGAGCTGCGCCTAGCTATCCCTAAAGCGGCCGCTTGTGTTATGGTGAGGACGGCCTACCGGCCATTCCTTTTACGTCGTTATTTCCTTTCAACTCAGCTTCCATCCTAGCATCCGCCGTGCATCTGGCAGGGCGGAATTTTCTCTGTTGCAGGCGGCTTTTCTGCGAATGATCCGCTGGAGCCGAGAATTTGTTGACTGCGTAATGTGATTGCATATTTATATTTCAGCATGAATAGCCGCCCCCACCCGCGAAATCAACCCCCAGTTTTGCCAGTCCTGACAGACTTCGTGATCCCGAGGAACGTGTCAACTTATACGAATTCATCAATGATCTACCTTTTATCGGTATGTCATGTTGAATGTCATCTTGGGCTGGCAAAGTAGGTAATACACGGAGAGTGCTGTCGGCTTTTGACTCATGGCTCCGTAAACGAAAGAGGACGCCAACCCGCGCATCTACCAGCCAGGGAGATAGACATCGTGCAGAACTTACTCAAGCGAGTTTCAGTGTTTGGACTAGTGATCTTGATTTTTGCCCTCAGCGCGGCGCCGACCCTCGCCGGCAACTGGTGCGCCCGGACCCGCGGGTTCTGGAGCAACCACACCGAGATCTGGCCGGTGGATTCGCTGACTTTGGGTAGCATCACCTACAACAAGACCCAGCTGATGGCCTTCTTCGATTATGCCGGCCCAGACCCCGCGACCAAGCTGGCGATTCAGCTGATCGCGACCAAGCTCAACTTGCTGCGGGGTTCCGACCCGAGCATTCAGCCGGTAGTGGCCCAAGCGGATGCCTTTTTGGCGATCTACCCGCCGGGCAGCAATCCCAAGGGCGCAGCCCGCACGGAAGCAAACCGCATCAAGGACCTGCTCGACGGCTATAACAACAACGAGTATGGCCACTGCCAGGAAGGCGAGTTGTTGGGCGAGATCGGCGATCGGGTGTGGCTCGACGTCGATGGCGACGGGGTCCAAGATGCTGGCGAGGCTGGCATTGCCGGCGTCACCGTCTTCCTCTACGACGGGGGCGGCCACCTGGTAGCGACCACGGTCACCAATAGTCAGGGGATTTACAGTTTTACTGGGTTGACGCAAGGTACTTACACGGTAGTGGTCGACGACTCGACGCTACCGCTCAACCTCGAACCGACCTACGACCGCGACGGCATTGCCACGGCTCACGAGGCCACGGTCAACCTGCTCAAAGGTCAGCTGATCAACGATGTCGACTTCGGCTATCACACCACCTGCAACCCCAATCTGCTCTATGGGGTCCAGGATTTCGGGTTCAACGACAGCCAGCTCTTCACCCTCGACTTGACGACCGAAATCCAGAACGTGCTGGGACCGGTGCATCCCGGGCTCGACCTCGAATCCCTGGCACTTCACCCGCAGACCGGCGTGATGTACACCACTGCCAGCCTGCTCGGGCACTTCTATAGTGTCGACAAGGCCACCGGTGCTCTGACCCTGCTCGGCAACACCGGTGCAGAGAAGTTCAAGGAAGTCGCGGCGCTGTCCTTCCACCCGAACGGCACGCTGTGGGCTTTCCAGAAGAACATCGGCCTGATGACGGTCAACCTCAGCACCGGAGCGCTGACTCGCCAGTGGCGGGCGCCGATCAACCACCCGGTGATCACCCGCAAGTGGGACGCGATCGCGTGGAATCCGCAAGGCACGGTGGTCTACGGGTCCGAGCGCGCGAACCTCTATCGCTGGGATGCCGCCACGCAGACCGTCTCTTTGATCTGCGGCGCCGGCTTCCTGCCCGACAAGACCGAAGCCCTCGAGTACGACAACTTCGGCAACTTGACCGGCGGCTGGCACAACGAGCGGGTCGGGGCCCTGCGCCTGTTCATCATCGACCCGATCAACTGCACGCGGACGGATTTCGACTACTTCCTGCCCTTCAACGACATCGAAGGCTTTGACTGGGAAGTCTGCCCCTGATCCGCCTGCTGATCCCCAGCCGTTCGGCCAGCTCGAAGTCGCCGAACCCATAATCCCCAACGCCGGTGTTGAGTCCGCTCAACCCGGCGTTGTTGTTTTGGTACAGGTAAATGCCTGCGGTTACGTAATTCATCGATTACAGATATTTACATTAACAAATTTTTCAAAACTCCTTGCTGTCATCTGGATCGACATCTTGGTTTGTGAAACTATCGCTACGGATAGATTTCCGGTGCGCTCGCGACGGTCAAGACAGGTAGGCACACAGACAGGCAGACAGCGTCACGAGGGGCTCACCGGATGCGTGATTTGAGCTGTATTTGAAATGTCAACTCAGCCAGAAGGGGACCTAGCTTTGCGTCACTTTCCATTTCGATTCCTAGCCTCTAAGCGGATGCTTTGCCTGCTGGCGCTTGTGGGGCTGAGCCACGCCCTACCGCTGCAGGCCACCGAGCCGACGACCACTTGCGCTTCTGAGTCTTACAACCACCCGACCTACAGTCAGTACAGCGACGGACATGCCGCGTGGATGCCAGGCATTCACACCGATTTCCGCTTTGTGAGCGGTCCCGGCGCGTTTGTCGAGAATCCCGATGGCACCGCGCACTTGACCGGGCTGCTGCGCAGTGCCACCCAGTCGAATCACGCTTTCACGGTCGACGTCACCTTCACCGGGCGGACCAGCAGCCCACCGCCTGGTAGCCCCAAAAAGGAACTCAAACCCCCCGCATATAGCGAGAACGGCGGTCCGGTAAACACTGCGACCTGGCATTACTACACCGGCTTTTCCGGCACCCTGACCGGAGTTGACAGCTATGCCGGTGCAGTGGTCAACCTGGTTTTGACCGGGCCAGCCTTCCAGGTGGGGGTCGGAGCGAATGGCAAGAACATCAAGTTCGGGGCTTCGGGCTGGTTCATCTGGACGGTGGTCCAGCAGCCGAGCTCGGGCGGCAGCTTACAGACTACAGGGCAGGGCGATTTCAACATCGACCTGGTCGGCTGCACCATCACCTGCCTCGAAGAAGCGACTTCGGATCCCGTGGTCCACGGGGCCAACCATCGGCACGCGCTGTGGCTACCGGGCATCGGCACCGACTTCATTTTCGATCCGGATCCCGGCAAGCTCTACGTCAACGACGACGGCACTGCGCGGTTCGGCGGCAAGGTCTGGCGCATTGGTAACCCCAATGCCGGCTTTGAAATCGACGTCATGCTCACCGGCCTCAGCGGTCCCTTCCCGCCAG
>CAZCOV010000447.1:0-4472 GCA_964499975.1 uncultured Thermoanaerobaculia bacterium | reverse complement strand
GATTGCGGCCTTGGGCGGCTTGGCCTTGTGGGCAGCCGCCACCCGCGCCTACTTGCGCGCACCGCGCCGCGGCTTCGCGCAGTTTCTCGACCTCGAAGTCGAGGGCGACCGTTTGCGCACCGTGCATGGCGGCCTGGTGACCACCTGGAGGCTGCACCCCGAGGAGCATCGGGAAGAAATCGTCGCGGCCCTGCTCAACGTCACCCGCGGGCTCTCACCTGGCGCAGTGCTCTCCCACTACGCGCTGATTGCCGAGGAAGCCGGGGTGAGGACGCGCACCGACTGGTTATGCCTCGAAACCAGCGCGGCCAAAGCGAGTGAGCATGCAACGCTGGCAACCGCCTTGGGCCTCGAACCGGTGTCGCCGCTCGACTTGCTCTCTCCGATGTTTCGCAGCGCCGACCCTGGCTTTTGGGGGGACGTCCGCGTCGAGAGTTCGTGGGGCGATGACCTGATCCGCGTGCTCGACCGCGACGGCTTGCGCTTCGTCGGCGTGGCCCAATTCGTTCCCCGTCGCGGCAGCCCGGACCCCTACCACCTGACCGAGCCCGGCTTTTGGGTCGAGCAGCTGATCGTCCTCTCTTCAAGGGAAGCGGCGGCCCGCCTGGCGACCCGCAAGCGGCTCTTCCTGCTCGGCGGCATCGACTTCTTGGGCGCGGCGGCCGGACGCAAGGGCAGCGCCGGCGATGGCCTCGCCCAGCAGATCGGCGAAGCCGAACGCGAGGCTTTTCTCGAACCCATGGCGGCAGGTGCTTTCACCTACCTCGCCTTTGCCGCGGAACGCGACGCCTGCCTTGCCCACCTGGCGCGGGCCAAAGCTGCGGTCCTCAACGCCCGCTCGGCGGCCTTCTGGCAAGAAGTCGGTCTGGGCGCGCTGCAAGCCGCGCTCCCTGGCGGCACCAAGGAGCGCACCTACTTCCCGGCCGTGGCACCCCAAGAGAAGCTGCTGCGCCAAGCCGCGCTCACCGACTGGTGGGGCGGTGCCCTCCCCACAGAAGACAGCTTGGGCACCCTGCGCTCGGCCTGGGACGAAAAGCGCCTGTTTCACCTGCCCTTGCCGGTGCCGCCGATCATTCCCCTGGTCGGTCCTTCGGGCTCGGGAAAAAGCACCCTCCTCGCCTTGCTCGCCCTCGAAGCCGCGCGAAAGGGCGCCCACGTCCTCTACTTCGATTTCGGGCGCACCGCCTTGCGGCCCTTGCTCGAAGCCTGCTTCACCGGCTGGAACTGGGAAGCCTCCGGACTCGACCCCTTCGCCTGCGCGGATGACCTGATGATCGAGCTGTTTTTGCGCGGCTTGCTCGGGGAACAAGGCGAACCCGCCGCGGCCGTGCAGACGATTCGCGAAGCGGTCGCCCTCACCCTCAGCGACGAAGCCCCGCAGTGGAAAACCTTCGAGCGCTTCTGCCGCCGCGAAGACCTGCTGCAAAGCCTGCGGCGACTGCCCGCGGTCTTCCGCCGACCCCTGGTTTTGCCCAAGGGCCGCCTGGCCTTGCACGTCGAGCTTGCAGGGGTGGGCGAAGTGATCTCGCAAGACGACCTCGGCGCCGCCATCTTGTTGCTCGTGGCCGCCGCCGAAGCGCGGATGAAAGCGTCCGACGCTTCACCCCTGCGCGGCATCGTGATCGTCGATGAAGCCTGGTTTGCCTTCAAAAACGCTTGGTTCCGGCAACGTCTGCTCGAATGGAGTCGCACCTTGAGGAAGGCCAAGATTTGCCTCGTCCTCGCCACCCAAGTTGCAGCCGACGTGCCCCCGGAAATGCTGGTCAACACCGGCTTGCGGCTTTACGGCCGCGATCCCAGCGGCGATGACACGGTCTATCGCGCTCACGGCGTGCAAGCCGACGACCTGCGCCGCTTGCCGCCTTACTGCTGGTGGGTCAAAACCGCCAACCGCAGCGCGGCCGTGCGCCTTGAACCGAGCGATTATCCCTACGACCTACTCCCCCCCAAGGGGCGCACGATCCGCGAATGGATCGCAGAAAGCGCCGACCCCAACGAACCCAACGCAAAAAGTGAGGACACGAAATGAAATCGCGCGCCCTAAAAAAGGTTTTCTTCGGCCTCGCGCTGCTCGTCTGCGCGACTGAGTCGCACGCGTCCATTCCCGTCATCGATGCAGCCAACCTGGTCGAAAACGTGATGTCCCGCGTCCAGCTGGTGCTCAACCAGCTCAACACCTACCGCTCTTATGTTTTAGATCTGCTCAACGCGGAAACCTTGCTGCTCGATGAGCTTTGGGTCTATCCCCAAGTGATGGCCGGGGAGTACAACGAAGAAATCAGCGCCCGCTTGGGCGAAACCGGGCCAACCCTGGCCTATTCCTCACCCGAGCTCGGCGCGATCATGGACGAGCTCTTGCAGCTCGAAGGCTACCCGCTCTATGAGCCCTACCAGGGGACCCGTTTTGGCTATGCCAACCATCGCGAGTGGCGCGCGCACGTTGCGGAGCGCCTGCGCCTGACCGGCCTGCGCACCCTCGAAAACCTGACCCTCGCCCGCGGCCAGCTGGTGCGCGGCATCGTCGGGCTGCTGCGGCTTAAAGGCGCGATCGCGGGAGAGCAAGGCGCGGAGCGACAAGCGCGCATGGCTTCGGTTCTCCGCATGTTCCAGGGCGAAGAACAGATGTCCGCCCGCGCCATCGGACTCCAGCAGCAAAACTGGCAAGTCGTCACCGCGCTCGTCCGCGAGGTCGAAGCTAACCGCCTCGAAGCCACCGGACGCGCCTTCCTCGCCGAGCTGGAAGACGGCGTCCCACTGCCCACCCAGCCTTTCAATTTCGGCTACCGGTGACGCCATGATGCTCAACCAGCTACTCACCTTGTTCAACAACTACCTCATCCCCTGGCACCACTTCCTGGCCCAGGTCGGCCTCTTCTACTGGGCGGGTCTGGCTCTGCTCGAATTCGTCGGTGTGGGCTGGCGCATCGTCTTGGGCGGTGAAACCCACGGCCTGGCCATCGTCGCGCGCAAAGTGGTCATCACCGGAGTGGTCAACGCCTTGATCAACCTCGACATCCCGGTTGGCGCCTTGCTCATGGCCGGCGAAACCTACGGTTACCGGCTCGCCGCAGCCACCGCGCACAGCGCCGATAACTTCACCGACCTCGCCGTCCGCATGCTCGCCGTGCTCGGCCACTACGACGACCTTGGCCTGCTCGAATTCGTCGCGGCTCCGGCCTCCGCCATCCTCCTTCTGGGCGCTACCGTGCTCACCGCCCTCGCTTTTGTCGGCATCGGGCTCAGGGTCGCGCTCCTTTACGGCAAGAGCATCCTCCTCTTTTCCGTCGCGGGCTTGGCCTTCGCCTTCGGCGTTTGCCGCGCCACCGCCAGCATCACCGACGCTTACATCACCAGCCTGATCCACACCGCCTTCTCGCTGATGATCACCCTCGGCCTGGCCGGAATCATGGTCCCGCTCAGCGAAAGCGTGGTTGCGTCTTTGACCAACCCGGCCACCCCGCTTGCCGGAGCCCTCGCCGCAAGCGCCTACGCCACCGTCCTTTTGCTCTTGATGTGGACTTCGGGAAGCCTGCTCCAGGGCGGACAGGTCACGATTTTCGCTTCGCTCCACCAGCCCTGAGGAAGCCCATGCAACGTCAACTCAAGATTTTGTGCTACCTGGTGCTCGCCACCTTCCTGGCGGTGGTCCTGCTGTGGTTCAAAGAGCCGCGCGCCCAGGTCTACTTGGTGGACGGTGCGGGCTATCCGGTCCCAGAAGCCGGCTCCGCCTCCGCCGCCTTGCGCCAACAAGTGATGCGCAGCATCTTGATTCGCGCCATCGCGGATGCGCGCACCCACCTGGGCCGGGGATTTCCCGCTGCGGTCTTGAACCACTGGGCCAGCAGCACGATCGCGCCTGGCGTGCTCGAAAGCTTGCCGCGCCAGGTCGGAGAAACTCGCGTCGAAGTCATTTCCGCGCGAGAACTTTCCCCGGCTGATCCAACCGATCCGACCCGCGAGCCTGCGGCGGACGAGGCGCGGGAAAGCCTCTGGGAAGTGCATTGGCGGGAAATCGCCGCCAGCGGTTTGAGCAAAGCCATCGTCGCGCGCTTTCGCGTCATGACCTCGGACCAGTGGCGGTCCTCCCTCAACCCTTTGGGCGTGGCGATCACCGCCATGCTCGACCATCAAATCGATCTCAGCTCGCCGCCCAGCGAGCCCAACCCCATCCCTTGAAAGAAGGGAATGAAAGGAAAGTCAAACCATGCGAACCATGCGAAAGACCCTGCGAAACCTGATGTTTTGTGCCTTGATCCTGTTCAGCAACGTTTTCCTGACAAAAAGCGCCAGCGCCGAAGCGGCATCTGCAAGCGAATCTGCGAGCGAATCTGCAAACGCGTCTGCAAGCGAATCTGCGAGCGCGTCCGCAAGCGCGAAACCGATCCGCATCACGATGAACTGTCTCACCGATCGTCCTTGCACGTTGAAAGTGCCGGGCAAGGTGCATGACACGTGGGCGCTGCGTCCGCTCG
>CAZCOV010000446.1:0-4526 GCA_964499975.1 uncultured Thermoanaerobaculia bacterium | reverse complement strand
ACAATCCACGCCAAACTTTTTGATCAACTCGTCCATGACATGGAGCGCCGTGACCAGCACTGGGCCGCGGTGATCACCGGTCGCCAGCACGCAAGCGTAAGGTCCAAAAGCCGAGAGGAAGCCCGCACGGAACTCGGGACGGAGGAGAAAGCCAGGCGGAATCTTGGGATCTGGCGCGCTCTGTGCCGGGATTTGGCACCAGCTCGCCGGGGGTGGCGGAGCGCCAGCAATCGCGATCAAGTCGTGCTGCTGGGTCCCGGCTTCGGCAAAGAGATTGGGCGCGGGATGCGGTACCTTGCCGACCAGCCACTGCTGGTGGCAAGCCGCACACAGGTCGCTGTCTGGACCTTCTGGACAGGTGCGACAGTGGTAACGGTCGCCGACGATCGGCTGACGATCGCAGTGGTAGCAGCGATGCCAGATGTGCCAGCCATTGGGGTTTGGGCTGGCACTCTCAACTGGGGTGACGTCGGTCATGCTCCAGGCTCCTCCGGCCAAATTTGCTTCGGCTGATTCCCTTCAAGATAGCGGATCATGCCCGCGGTCCTTTCCTGGTGATAGCCGAGGCAGTGGGAAATGTACAGCAACCCTTCGAGTTTGCGGTGACGATTGCGGTGTTGGTGCCCATAAACGTGGATGATCGCGTTGGCCCGGCGGATCTGCGCGTCAAGCTGGCGAGTCCCGGCGACCCGGCTGAAATTGAAGCTGCGGTTACGGTCTGGGATCTTGCCGCCCCAAGCTTCGTCTTCTTGCGGGTCGCTGAACATCAGCTCGGTGCGCGGGACGAAGTGGCTGAAGGAAATGGTCGGGACACCTTGCCCCAGCTTGGCGAGGTGGGTGAGGTGGGGCTCGTTGAGCGCGAGAAAGTGCTTTGCTGGACTCAACAGGTCCTTGGGCCAGCGAATGAAGTGGTGGTCTGCCCAGGCTTCGAGGTTCGGGTCCTCCCCTTGTTTAACTACGTAAAGGCTGTCGTCACCCTCTTCAGGCTTGACATACCAAGAGAGCAAGGGCAAGACGTGAACTTGGGATCCTAGAGCGCCGATTGTGACGGGCTCGGTGAGAACCCCCAGCCGTGTACAAAGCGCGCGGATCTCGGCAAATTTCTCCAGCGAATCGCCCCATCGCGCGTCCACAATCCACAAGTCGTGGTTCCCGGGGACGTAAAAAACGTGCGCAAATTTCTCCCGGAGACGCGCTAAAGCGTCGGCCATTTTGCTCAGGTCGTGGCTCACGTCACCGGCCAAAAGCAGCGCATCTTGGCAAAAGGCTTGGGCGGATAGCGCCTGGATCCAGGCCATGTTTTCCGCGAAATCGACGTGGATGTCGGAGACAGCAAAAATGCGCATCGGTTTGGACCGGAACTAGCTCAATGGGAGTCGACGGTGAAAGTGGGGCTCGCGAAGACCTCCTCGAGCATTAAAACGACATCACTCAGACGATAGGGTTTGGGCAAGACCCCGCGCAGGCCGTACTCACGGTAAAGCGACATCACCGGATCGCGCGAGTAGCCGGTTGAAACCACCGCGACGACCTCGGGATCCAGGGCATGCAGTTGCTGCAAGGCTTCTCGGCCGCCTATTCCGCCGGGGACGGTAAGGTCGAGAACCACCAAGTCGAAGCGCTGGTGCTGCTGCATGGCGTCGCGGTAAAGCTCGATCGCCTGCTGGCCGTCTGCAGCACACACGGTTTCATGCCCCAGGCGATCAAGCATTTCGCTGAGAACTTGCAGCACCGCGTCTTCGTCGTCCATGAGCAGGATGCGCTTGGCCTGGTTGGGCTTTGCGAGGTGGATGCGCTCGATCTTTTCGGTGGTGGCTTCGAGTGGATGCACGGAAGCTGGAAGGAGGAGACCGAAAGTGGTGCCAACCCCTAGCTGGGAATCGACCCAAATCGTGCCACCGTGCTTCTTCATGATCGAGTAAGCCGTCGCGAGGCCCAAGCCGCTGCCGTTTTGTTTGGTCGTGAAATAGGGTTCAAACACGCGACGCAAGTGGCGCGGCGCAATCCCTACCCCACGATCTTCGATCACCAACTGGACGTAGTTTCCCGGAGCGAGGGGTCCGAGGGCGAGCGTGCTCTTCGCGTCGGGCTGTTTCACGTTCCTTCCGCGAATCCAGATCACGCCGCCCTCAGGCATGGCCTGCAGCGCGTTGATCAGCAGATTGCTAAGTACCTGGTTGATTTGCCCCTGATCGACCTCGACCGCCCACAAGTCATCCGGCAGGTCGAACTCACAGCGAATGTTGGAACCGCTCAACACGAAAGGCACAGCTTCGCGCACCAGTTCGACAATGGAAGCCGGGCCGGTCACCGGCGCGCCACCGCGGGCAAAAGTCAAGAGCTGGCGGGCCAGAGCGCCAGCCCGATCGAGGGCCTTTTCAGCTTTGCTCAGGTAGTGCAAGCTCTGGTCCTCGTGGGGGCCACGCAGCTTGGCGAGCGACAAGTTCCCGATAACCCCTGTCAGGATGTTGTTGAAGTCATGCGCGATTCCTCCCGCCAAGACCCCCAGCGCTTCGAGCTGCTGATTTCTCGCGCGCTCTTCCTCGATCCGACGCCGCTCGCCAATGTCACGAAAGGCAAAGACTACCCCACTGCTCGCTCCGCTGCTGTTTTGCACCGGCGCTCCGGTCAGCTCCAGGGGGCAGGTCTGACCTTGCCGGCTGGTCAGTGAGTAGTGGCCAAAGTCGATGGGTTGAGCTGCGGCAAGGACCCGGGCTACGGGTTCGACGGCGCGCAAGGTATCGCCGCTATCCCCGCCTTCGGGCTGCAGTTTGAGGATTTCTGCCAAGAAATGTCCTTGCGCTTCGGCCTCACTCCAACCGGTCAACTGCTGTGCCGCATGATTGAGCAACACCACGCGGCCTTCACGGTCGGTGGCGATCACCCCGTCGACAATGCTGCCGAGGGTGACGGACAAGCGTTCGCGTTCCGCTGCAATCGCCCCTTCGGACGCGACCAGCGCGGCCGTGCGAACCTGCACTTCCGCTTCGAGCCGACGCGAATAGCGGGTTTGTGCCCAGTAGTGATAACCCGAGTACGCGACTACCCCGGTCAAACTCAAGAGGAGCAGAAAGAACCAGCCCTGCTGCCAAAACGGCTGAGCAATGACGATCCCGAGTGTTGCAGGCTCGCCCCACTCGCTCTCCTCACCATAACGTGCGCGGATCTGAAAACGATACTTGCCCGGAGGAACGATCGGGTACCGGCTTTCGAAGTGAGTGGATGACTGGCTGGTGACCCATCCCGCGTCCAAACCCTCGAGCCAGCTCTGATACTGCACGCGGTTTTCATCGACAAATGTGATCGCCCGTGCGGAAAAAAGCAGCTGGCTGCTGGTGTATTCGAGTTGGTGAACTAAGTCGGGGCGCTGAGGGTCGAAACTCAAGCGCTGATTGCCGACATCGAGTTGCAACTGATCTACCCGCAAAGGGTGAGACTGCTGCCGGTCCTGCGCTTCTTGAAAGCGAGACAGACCGCGGTCTGTGCCGATCCACACTGCGCCGTGGCGATCCACCTGCGCAGCCGAACGATAAGTGGAGTTGCCCGCAAGCCCTTCCTTGACCGTCAGGTGACGGAGGCTCTTGCCGTCCCACACATAAACTCCATAATCGGTCCCGATCCACAAGCGGCCGCGAGGATCTTCGAGCAAAAAATAAACCGGCCGGCGGATGTTCGCCAAGGCAGGTTCTCGCGGCCGACGCAGAGCCTCGTCGGTGAGCCCCAGCAGCCCAGCCTCAGAACCTACCCACACGTTGCCGCGCCGATCCTCGGTCACCGCGAACAGGCTGTGGGCCAAGCCACCCTCGCTGCTCTGGTATTGCTGCCAGCTGATGCTCTTGCCAGCGTTTTTGCCAACGTAAAGTCCAGCATCCGTCGTTGCCAAATAAATGGTGCCACCCGAGGTCAAGGCGGTGCCACCCGAGTTCAAGGCGGTGCCATCCGAGGCCGAGTTCAAGGCGGTGCCACCCGAGCTCAACGCGGTGCCACCCGAGGTCAAGGCGGTGCCACCCGAGCCCAAGGCGATCCGCCGCAGACGGATCGCGGCTAACTCGGTGACTGGAGTAAATGTCTGCTGATCTGGACGCAGCACAAACAACCCACCGCGAGTTCCCACCCAGACTTGCCCCTGGCGGTCGACGCGGACCGTGTCAGCCCGCTGCTCCCTGGTGCCACCGAAAAACCAGCTGACCCGCGCAGCCGGGTCGATCCGCGCCACTCCCAAGTTGGAGCAGGCCGCCCAAATATTGCCCGCGGTATCTTGATCTAGGTCCAGGACCTGGTTGCGAGAATCGGTGCCGCTGAGGTCGCGTTCGAGGGGCAAAGTCCGCCACGATCCTCGGGCCTGGATACTCAGCCCGCCACCATGACCCAAAACCAGTTCGCCCGAACGGAGCTCGGTGATCGCAAAGACCTCGTCTTCTAGAAGGCCATGCTCGAGGTCGTAGCTCGCAAAGCGCGTGCTGGTGACCTTGCCACTTCATCTGCTTTCGCCGACGACTTCAGGGGCGACATGCCGAAGCTGCGCG
>CAZCOV010000445.1:0-4527 GCA_964499975.1 uncultured Thermoanaerobaculia bacterium | reverse complement strand
CGCCAACGAAAAGCCGCGAGTGTGCCAACCAACCGACCTTCAAAGGGTGGCACCTCGCGCCTGCGCCTGCCCCGTCCTTCGTGGTGCCAGCCGCTAATGGACTCCCTTTGTGGTGCCAGCCCCCTTGTGGTGCCAGCCGCTGATAAACTCTGCCGAGGACCTGCGCCGACCTCCTGAATCGCCTCCTGAGCAGACACACCCAAGCAATCTTCTGAAAAATGAACTCCCCGCGCCTCAAAAAACGCTTTGGCCAGCACCATCTGCGTTCGGGTCAGTTATGCCGACCGGCGATCGAATTCTTGGCGCCACAAGACCAGCGAGTACTCGAAATCGGTGCAGGCGACGGGGTCTTGACTGCGGAACTGACTCGCGCTGGGGCCAGGGTCTGGACTTTGGAGATTGATCTCGACTGGGTGTTTCGCTTACGGCAACAAGCACCCTTGGCGTCGGGGATTACGAGCGTGGCCATGGACGCGCTCAATTTCCCTTGGCAGCGACTACCCAGCCCCACGCTGCTCGCCGGCAATTTACCTTTCAATGTGGCGACTCAGGTGATCGAGCAGGTGCTGCCCCTCGTTCTTGCCGTACCCCGGGCAGCTTTCATGTTGCAAAAAGAAGTGGCTGAACGCTTGGTCGCGCAACCTGGGGACGCCGCCTATGGCGCGCTCAGCGTGCTGGTCAGGGCCCAGGCCCGCACGACTCGGCTGGGCACCATCCCGGCCACAAGTTTTCGTCCTCCCCCCAAAGTGTCCGCGGCGTTCGTCGGACTGACGCTGGTGCCACCACCTTTGCCGCCAGCTGAGATCGCAGCTTTCTCGCGGGTGGTGCGACTCGCGTTTGCTTTCCGCCGCAAGACCTTGCACAACGCTCTGGGCGCAGCTTGGGGTCGAACTCTAAGTCACACAGTGCTCGCTACGGCCGGGATTGACCCCCAGCTGCGCGCCCAGGCCCTCTCTCTCGAACAGTTCGTGGCACTCTATCAGGCTTGGAAGCAAGCCATATGAGCGCGATCCAGGGCCTCCCAACCCCCTCCTTCACGCCAACGAACACCGTCGAACCGAATAAAACCTCGTACTGAACTATTACGTAACTCAGCTGACGAGGCAGCGCGACCCAACTCGCCACCCAGGTCCTGTCAGTGCTCAGATGTCGGCTGGCACCGTAGTTTGCACTCTAAGTTTGGTGGCTGCTGGCAACCTGTCCGCACCTTCGGCTGGCACCCTAGTTCGACAGCGCCCTAGCTCGACAGTTCGGCAGTTCGGCTGGCACCCTAATTCGGTGGCACCTTAATTCGGGGTTCGGCTGGCACCTTAATTCGGGGCTCGGCTGGCACCTTAATTCGGGGTTCGGCTGGCACCTTAATTCGGGCACCTTAATTCGGGGTTCGGCTGGCACCTTAATTCGGTGCAGCAGGAACCCGAACGATCGAACCTTCGGGATGTCTAGCCCTGAGCCCATGATTCGGGTAGCATTGCTCTTCGTCGGTCGACCCGGAGTGGGTATCAACTTCGAATCACACATGTTGCCGAAAACTTTCATCGGACTGGTTGCTTGTATGGCAGCGCTGGCGGTTCCCACAACTGCCCGCCAGGGGCCCGAGCCTGGAATGGAGCCCGAGGCATCGCGTCCTGAGCTGAGCCTGACCGAAGCTTTCACACTGGCCCAGCGCGGCAATCGTGACCTCGTCGCAGCCGCGGCGCGGGCAGAAGAGCAGCGCGCAGCACTCCGCCAAGCAGCGGCCCAGCGCAAGCCCACTGTCGATTTCTCGCAACGCCTGACCCGCGTCGACGACAGCACGGTCGATCGCGCCAATGCCGCGGCTGATTTCCTCTCTGAATTGATCGGGATCGAGATCCCGCCTTTCCGTTTCCGCGACAGTTACCGCACGCAGTTCAGCCTCAACGTGCCGCTGTGGACATCGGGCGGAGTTGCCGCGGGCATCGCAGCTGCTGAGCAGACCCTCAGCGCCGAAGAAGCGCTGGCTGATGCTGCCTGGCGGGCGGTCCGCTTGGACGTGGCACGCCACTTCTTTGCGCTCGCCACGCACCGGGAAGTGCTGAAAGCACGGCAGCGCGCCCTGCGCCGGGCGAATCGGCGGTTAGCCGAAGCCGAGCGCCGGCTGGGCTTGGGACTCACCACCCGGCAAGAAGTGCTGCGCTGGCAGGTCCAAGTCGACCAAGCCGAAGCTGACATCGCGGATTCGCAAGCAGCGATCCTGGTGACCCGCCTCGAGCTGGCAGATCGCCTCGGGATCCCCCAGGAGAACATCGGCGATCCAGTGCTGCCTCCCCGCGAAATCAGCGCCAAGATGCAAACCTGGGCGGACACGCTCGAAATCGAACGGCTGTTTCGCGCGGCCGAATCCGATATCGACCGCATGCCAGAAGTGCGGGCAGCTCAGGCGATCCAGGCAGCCAACGAGCAGGCGGTCCGCCGCGCGCGCGCCGCGTTGCGCCCGCGGCTCGACGCCAACGCGACTTATGGTTGGCTCGAAAACCAGACCCTGGACCTCGACGCGTTTGCCAACTGGTCCGCGACCTTGCAGTTTTCCTTGCCGATTGACCTCAACGGTAGTTTGCGCGCAGAGATCGCCCGCAGCCAGGCGCGGCAGGCTGGTGCGCTCAACGCCGTGGCCGACGCCCGCGCCGCGGCCCGCCTGGAAGTGGGACGCGCTGGCGCCGAAGTGATCCGCACTCGTTCGCGGTTGCGTTCAGCGCAACGCGCCACCCAAGAAGCCAATTCGCGGCGCGAGCTCCTCGCCCATCAAACTGAAATCGGGCTGACCAGCTTGCTCGACCTCCTTGATGCTGACACGACCTTGATCAGTGCCGAGGTCACCCAAGCGACCGCTCGAGTCGACTTGCTCGCTGCCATCGCCGCTTTGGAGCTCGCCTGGCCGAGCGCTGCCCCGCCCGAAGGGGGGCTGGTTCCCTGAGGTGCCACTGTGCAGAATCTGTTATCTCCGCCACCGTCACTGCCAACACCCAAAAAATGGGGGGTTTTGCTCCTCGCCTTGGGGTTAGCCGCAGGAGGAAACTTGGGCTGCAACAAGCCTGCGAGCGAAGCGCAAGCGCAGACCGCAACCCCACCGCCTCCTGCTCCCCAGGCCCGCACCGTGGTCACTGCCCTGGCCCGACGGGTCAACCTGCGCGACACCGTGCGGGTGACCGCCGAAATCGCGCCGTGGGCAGTGGTGACGGTGGCGGCAGAAGCCACCGGCCGAATCGTCGAGCTGCCGGTTGACGTTGCGGAGTGGGTGACCCAAGGACAAGTCGTGGTGCGGGTCAATGACGCAACCCTGCGCGCCGAGTTGGCCCGCCACGAAGCGCAGTTGGTGCAGGCCAACTCCGCTTTGGCGCAGGCCCGCCGTGAGCTCCGGCGGGGAACTCAGCTGGCCGAGACCCAAGACATTGCCGAAGGCGATCTCGACAAGCTGCGCCTCGCCCGCGACACTGCCAAGTCACAGCTCGATGCCTTGCAAGCAGCTTTTACCGTGGCTGAGCAGGAACTCGCGGAGACCATTGTCAAAGCGCCGCTCGCGGGTTTGGTCAGCGAACGCTTCGCCGAAGTCGGCAGCTGGATCTCGCGCGGCTCTCCGGTCATCCGAGTAGTCGATCAGCAGCGGGTCAAAGTGCGCGGTGCGGTCTCGCAGCTCGACCGCGCACGGGTCCGCGCGGGCCTGCTGATCGAAGTGCGCGCGGATGCCCTGCCCGGTGCGATTTTCAGCGGGCGGGTGCGCTTGCTCGGGCTCGAAGCGGACGCGCGCACCGGTACTTATCTGGTCGAAGGCGAAATCAACGATCCCCGCGGTCCGAACGGCGAGCGGCTGCTGCCCGGCATGCAAGGCACCATGGCGATCGAAATCGGCGCGCGGGAAGCGTTGGTCGTGCCTAAAACCGCGCTGATCCAGACTCCGGAGGGCGAGGGCCTCTACCTCGTTCATGGTGAGCGCGCTCAGTTCGTCCAGCCCAAAACCGGCAAAGTCACGACCGATCAAGTGGAAGTCATCTCTGGGGTGAACCCGGGCGACAGCGTGATCGTGATCGGCCAGCACGTCCTGCGCGATGGCGATCAGGTACGCAAGGATCCGATCCGCAGCGAGACCCCTTCGCCTAACCCTGCGCGCTGAGGAAGGAGGACCTCGTGGTCAATCCGGCCAAGTTTTCGGTCCGCAATCACATCCTGGTCCATGGGGCGACACTGCTCGTCCTGATCCTCGGCATCTATTCCCTGTGGCGCATTCCGCGCGAGCTCACCCCGCGGGTCGCCTTCAACTGGGCCTTCATCAACGTGGTCTACGCAGGCGCGAGCCCGGCCGAGACTGAGGACCTGATCGTCATTCCGATCGAAGACGAGTTGCAGTCTTTAGACGACATCGACGTCATCCTTTCTCGCGCGCGCCGCAACTCCGGCCTGGTGTGGATCAAGTTCGAACAGATCAGCGACGCCGAATTCCAGCGTCGGCTCGACGACATCCGCACCCGGCTGACCCGGGTGGATTTCCCCGCGGACGCGGAAGACCCAAGC
>CAZCOV010000444.1:0-4534 GCA_964499975.1 uncultured Thermoanaerobaculia bacterium | reverse complement strand
GGTCGCGCGTCGAATTCCTCGAAGGTCAGCGGCCGGTTGTCGAGCGCGCTGGGCAAGCGGAAGCCGAAGTCGACCAGGGTCTGCTTGCGCGAACGGTCACCGTTGAACATGCCGCGCAGCTGCGGCAACGTCTGATGGCTTTCGTCGATGACGATCAGCAAGTCGTCGGGGAAATATTCCAGCAAGGTGGGTGGGGGCTCCCCCGGTGCCCGCCCCGAGAGATGGCGCGAGTAATTCTCGATCCCCGAGCAGTGCCCCATCTCGCGCAGCATTTCGAGGTCGAAGCGGGTCCGCTGTTCGAGCCGCTGACGTTCGAGGTACTTGCCTTGCTGTTCCAAATCGGCGAGGCGATCTGTGAGTTCGGCCCCGATGGTGACGATCGCCCGTTCGAGCTGCTCTTTGGGGGTCACATAGTGGGTCTTGGGATAGATCGACAGGCGTTCGAGGGTTTCGATCAGGTCGCCGCGCAAGGGGTCAAAACGTGACAGCCGCTCGATCTCGTCGCCAAAGTACTCGACACGCACCCCTACTTCGTCGTAAATCGGCAAGATCTCGAGCACGTCCCCGCGCAAGCGGAAGCTGCCGGGAAAGAGGTCGAGCTGGGTGCGCTCATACTGCATGTCGATCAGCCGTTCGAGCACGGGTTCGAGGCCCTGCCCCTGGCCCACTTCGAGAAATTGCAGCATGCCATGGAAAGACTCGGGCGAGCCCAGGCCATAAATGCACGACACCGAAGCCACGACCACCACGTCCCGGCGTTCGAATAGCACCTTGGTGGCACGGATGCGCAGCCGGTCGAGCTCCTCGTTGATGTTGGTTTCTTTTTCGATGTAAGTGTCGGTGGCTGGGACGTAGGCTTCGGGCTGGTAGTAGTCGTAGTAGGAAACAAAGTATTCGACGGCGTTGTGGGGAAAGAAGTGCCGAAACTCCTGAAACAGCTGGGCGGCCAAGGTCTTGTTGTGGGAGAGGACCAGGGTTGGTCGGTTGGCTGTTTCGATGACCTTGGCGATCGTGAAGGTTTTGCCCGAGCCGGTGACCCCGAGCAACACCTGATCGCGTTCGCCGCGCGCAAGTCCCGCGACCAGTTGGCGGATCGCGTCGGGTTGATCGCCTTCGGGGCTGAAGCGGGAGACCACCTTGAAATCCGGCATGCATCCTCCGAGAGTGGGCCACCCGCAGTGGGCTGGCCAGGCTCGACTGTATCGCACTCCCCGTGCGGACCTCACCCCCCTGCCCCCCTCTCCTTGGCTGGAGAGTAAGTGAGGTCAGGAGGGCGGGCCCACCCTATAGCTCGAATCTCAGATAATATGCAGAAGTTCTAAAAAGCAGCAATCTAAGGGCAAGCACAGTATCTAGGTTTGGTGCTCGTGCACATGCAAGGCATCCCGTCGCAGGTTCCGCACTGAGACGAACTGGTGCAGGACAAATTCCCGCAGCCACAATTCGTCAGCGCACACGGCGGTGGCGGCGGCGGGTCCGGAAATCTTGCTGAAGCCGTAGGCTGCAGCGGGCTGGGAGCAACGCACGACCCGAAGAGGTCGATTGAGGCAGGTGCCTCAGCGAGAGTAAGTTCATCGCGAGCAGCAGCGGCTGGCTCCAGAGGCGCCGGCTCTTCTCCGATCAGGCCGTGGTCACGCGTCTCGGTTTGGCTGGTCGGGTCGGCAACTAGGGCGTCGTCGGCTGTCACCGGAATTGCCGCCAAGACGAAAAATGCCAGGGCTAAGGTGGTCCAAGCAAGGAAACGTTTCATCAGAAGTCCTCCTTTTCAAGTGGTAGGTCAAGTCGGTCTAGGATCACACGCCGTGATCCGGCTGCTCTTCCGGAGCGATACCGCGTGGCCAGGTAAGCAACAGGTCGAGGGCATGGCGCTGCACGTTCTCCGGAAATCCATGTTGCTATAACCGCTTGAGACATCCACTTTGGCAGTCTTTCGGGCAGACAAGTTCGAAACGGCGCCGTTGTGGTAGAGCGGAAGAACGGTGGGCTGGCGCCCACCCTACGTGCTCACCCCCCTGCCCTGCCAAGGAAAGGAGGGGCGGAGGTTTGAGGTCTTGACAACGAGATATGCTCAAAATTAGCATAAAGGGGTTTCAGGACAAGACCGGCATCCCGCCGGTTTTTCCAGGAAAATGATATGCTCAAGATGAGCATATATCCAACACGACGCGATAGGGAGGAGGTTCGCATCACCATGATCCCAGCAGAAAACACCGTTGACACCACCTTCGCGGAAAAAACGCTGCCCGCCGGTGCCGCTTTGGTCAGCTCCGGGCAGGCACCCGCCTTAAACCAACTCTACGAACGAGTCCGCCACGTCATCCCCCCGGTCGAATGGCCGGTTCACGCTCCCCTGATCCAGCGCATCCTCGAGCTCAAGGCCGAACGGAACGCGATCATCCTCGCCCACAACTATCAGACGCCGGAAATCTTCCACGGCGTTGCCGATCTCACCGGCGATTCGCTGGCTCTGGCGCGGCAGGCTGCCGCGACCGAGGCGCAAGTGATCGTCTTGTGCGGGGTGCATTTCATGGCGGAAACCGCCAAAATCCTCAACCCGCAAAAGACCGTGCTGATCCCCGACCTCCAGGCGGGCTGCTCGCTCGCAGCTTCAATCACCGCAGCGGACGTGCGCCTGCTCAAAGAACGCTACCCCGGGGTCCCCGTCGTCACTTACGTCAACACCAGCGCCGAGGTCAAAGCCGAAAGCGACATCTGCTGCACTTCGGCCAATGCTGTGGCCGTGGTCGAGTCGCTCCAGGTACCGCGGGTGATTTTTCTCCCCGACGAATTCCTCGGCAAATACGTGGCCAGCCAGACCGCGGTCGAGCTGATCTTGTGGCACGGTCACTGCGAAGTGCACGAACGTTTTACTGCCGACGACATCCGCCGCTTCCGCCAGGGACAGCCGGACGTAGTGGTCCTCGCCCATCCGGAGTGCCCGCCCGAAGTGTTGGCCGCAGCGGATTTCGTGGGTTCGACCGCGGGCATGATCCGCCACGTGGGAGAGCGCCGCCCCCGCCGGGTGGTGATGATCACCGAGTGTTCGATGAGCGACAATGTCGCGGTCGAGTTCCCCGACGTCGAATTCGTGCGGCCGTGCAACCTCTGCCCGCACATGAAACGGATCACCCTGCCGAAGATCGTGCGCGCGCTCGAACGCCTCGAATATCCAGTCGAGGTGGATCCCGCGGTGGCAGCGCGCGCGCGGCAGGCGGTCGAGCGGATGCTCCGGATCGGGGGCACGCGATGATTCCGGTGAGCGCGCGCCGCTTGGCGGACGAGGTCGATGCCAGCGATGTGGTGGTGGTGGGCAGCGGAGTGGCGGGCTTGAGCGCCGCGCTCGGGCTGCTGCCGCGGAAAGTCACGCTGCTGACCAAGACCGAACTTGCGGGTGGGGGTGCCAGTTCGTGGGCTCAAGGCGGGGTGGCAGCTGCGCTCGCGGCCGATGATTCGCCGGCCGAGCATGCGGCCGACACTTTTGCGGCTGGCGCTGGCTTGTGTGCGCAGGACGCCGTCACCGTCTTGACCCGTGAAGGCCCGGCCCGGGTCGAGCGTCTGATCGAGCTGGGCGCGCGCTTTGACCGCGAGCAAGACGGCGCGCTCGAACTCGGGCGGGAAGGCGCGCATGGCCGGCGCCGCATTCTCCATGCCGGCGGCGACGCTACCGGCGCGGAAATGGTGCGCGCCCTCGTCGCCGCCTTGCGTTCGCGTCCGCAAATCACGGTCTGTGAGCGAACTTTCGCCTGCGATTTGGTGCTGGCCGATGGACGGGTGGTCGGCGTGCTGGCCATCCACAACGACGGCCGGACCGTCCTCCATCGCGCTTCGGCCGTGGTCCTCGCGAGCGGCGGGCTCGGGCAAGTCTATGCCCGCACTACCAATCCAGAAGCCGCCACGGGCGACGGCATTGCCATGGCGGCGCGGGCCGGCGCGCAGCTGGTCGACCTCGAATTCGTGCAGTTTCATCCCACCGCCTTGTGGCCAAAAGCCTTGGCCCAGAGCGCAGCCCCGCTGCCGCTGGTGACCGAGGCGCTGCGCGGGGAAGGCGCGATCTTGGTGGACGAGCACGGCGAGCGCTTCATGCCCGCTTGCCATGCCGCAGCTGAACTCGCGCCGCGCGACGTGGTGGCGCGCGCGATCTGGCAGCAGCAACAAGCTAGTCACCAGGTTTTCCTCGACGCCCGTGCGGCGATCGGCGAACGTTTCCCCCAACGCTTTCCCACGGTCTGGGCCCTGTGCCAGGCGCATGGCGTGGACCCTTGCCGGACCTCCATCCCGGTGACCCCGGCAGCCCACTACATGATGGGAGGGATCGCCACCAACCTGGACGGGCAGAGCTCGTTGCCGGGTCTTTGGGCCCGTTGGCACGACCGAAGAGCGGGAAGCGGTAACGCGGCAGCTGGCCTGGCCGGCGGCGCCCCGATCAGCTCAGGACGTCCTTCAACCGGCAAGAGAACCCGGGCACCACCTCCTCGCCGTCGAGCATGTCCGCCTCGCCGATCATGCGGACGTCGGTGAGACTCCGATACGCGAC
>CAZCOV010000443.1:343-4558 GCA_964499975.1 uncultured Thermoanaerobaculia bacterium | reverse complement strand
GTGGGGCCGTAGCTCAGTTGGGAGAGCGCTTGAATGGCATTCAAGAGGTCGTCGGTTCGATCCCGATCGGCTCCACCAGACCGAAATCCAGCCCATGATCGAGTTTTTGACCCTCTTCCTCGGGCTCCTCGCTGGCGAGCAAAAGATCGCAGTGAGTGTGGGTGCGGAGGTAGCGCGGGTCGAGATCCAGCTCGACGGCCGCCCTTTGGGGAGCATCGCCGGACCACCTTGGACCCTCATTGGCGACTTCGGAGACGAGCTCTTACCCCATGAGCTGGTCGCAATTGCCTTGGGGGCAGCTGGTCAAGAACTCGGACGAGTAGAGCAGCGCATCAATCTCCCCCGCGCGCGCGCCGAAGCCAACCTCACCCTCGTCCAGGGCGCTGGCAAGACGCCTGCTTCCGCGCGGTTGAACTGGCAAGCGATGGAGCACGATCGTCCGCAGAGAGTCCAGCTGTTTTTCGACGGCAGCCCGCTCCCGGCCAGCGACTGGCAAAACATCGAACTGCCCGCACACGACCCCAAAAGCCTCCACCTGCTGCGCGCCGAACTGGTTTTCGCCGAAAACGTCCAGGCCCACGCGGAACTGGTCTTCGGTGGCACCTTTGGCGACACGGTGAGCAGTGATCTCACCGCGATTGCGGTCGAGCGGACTGGCAAAAACACGCCCAAACCTGCGGAGATGACCGGGTGGTTCACCCGGCGCGGCCAGCCGCTGCGGGTGGTGGCGGTCCATCGCGAGCCGATCGACTTGATCGTGGTGCGGGAGAAATCCGAGCTGCTGTTTGAGGCCTTGCAGAAGTTGCGCAAAGTTCAACTCGGCGGCCAGCGCGCTACCCTGCTTCAAGGCCGGGTGCCCTTGCCTTGGACTTTTGCCGAGCACGATTGGGTCCGTTTTGCTTTTCCCTCACCGCAAGCGCAAGATCACTCGGCCCTGAGCTTCAGCCTCTTTCCGCTCTCAGAAAACCTTGCCAGCTATAGCCAACGCTCTATTTTTGGCATTTTGACCACGCTCCGCTTCCCAGACTACGACCAAGTCACGGCGGCGCAGCCGTTAGCGGACGCAGTCGCGATTGCGGCGGTGACCGCGGCTGGCACCGATCGACGGCGGGCCGTGCTGCTGGTGCGTTCTGGGGAAACGACCGACAGCAGTCAGTTTGATCCAGCGACGGTCCGCGCCTACTTGCAGAGCCTGCGCGTTCCGTTCTTTCATTGGCCGCTGCGCATCGGTGGTCAGGGCGAGATGGGACCATCTGCTTGGGGCAAAGAAGCGCCGATCCGTGACTTGGCCGCGGTCAAAACGGCGATCAGCAACTTGTACCGGGTCCTCGATGCGCAGTTGGTCGTCTGGCTCGCGGGATCGCACTTACCCAACGAGGTCGAACTCGCCCCCAACGTCACCGAGATCGCTTTCCCTCGCGGTCTCCCCTGAGCCTTGCTGCGCGCTGGCGCGCGGCGCTCCGCTGGCTTCCCGCCGCAGATTTCGATAGGCTGGCAGGGCTATGAGCCAGCCGCCGACGATCGACCTCGAGCCTGCCAAGATCGCTTGCGTCCGCGACTATCTCTTGCGCTTGCAGGACGAGATCTGTGTTGCCCTGGAACACGCGGACGGCACCGCCACTTTCAGCGAAGACGTGCTGCCGGGGGAGCGCGGCGGCCTCGCCCGGCCGCGGGCCCTGCTCGACGGGCCGGTGATCGAGAAAGCCGCGGTCAATTTTTCCTTGACCCACGGCCAGCAATTGCCCGCTGCCGCCACCGAACGCCGGCCGGATCTCGTGGGCTCGACCTTCACCGCGGTTTCCGTCTCGTTGATCGTCCACCCGCGGAACCCTTACGTCCCGACCACCCACGCCAATTTTCGCTTCTTCTGCGCCGAACGCGCAGGAACCGAAGTGGTCTGGTGGTTTGGCGGGGGCTTCGACCTCACACCCTACTATGGTTTTGTCGAAGACGCGGTCCACTGGCACCAAACCGCGCGCGCAGCTTGCGCACCCCTGGGTCCAGACGCTTATCCCCGTTACAAAAAGCTGTGCGATGAATACTTTTTCCTCCACCATCGGGGTGAGACCCGCGGCATCGGTGGCATTTTTTTCGACGATCTCAACACCCCGGATTTTGCGACCTGCTGGACTTTCTTCCAGAGTGCGGGCAATCACTTCCTGCCCGCCTACTTGCCGGTGGTCGAGCGGCGCAAAAACATCCCGGCGGGCGAACGCGAACGCGAGTTTCAGCTGTTGCGGCGCGGACGTTACGTCGAGTTCAATTTGCTCTACGACCGCGGAACGCGCTTCGGTTTGCAGTCGGGCGGCCGCGTCGAGTCGATTTTGGCGTCACTCCCCCCCCTGGTGCGCTGGGGTTATGCCTGGCATCCGCCGGCGGGAACGCCCGAAGAGCGTCTCTACTTGGATTTCCTCAGACCCCGCGATTGGCTCGGCGAAGCCACGACCGCACCTGGAAGTGATGAGCCGACGAGCCTGTCGTGCTCAGGAACGGGGGCGGCCCTCCCCCGCTCCTGAAGAGCGCCTACCCAAGGCTAGCTTGTAAAAAAGCAGTAAGATTCTAAAAAGGGCTGCGCACTCGGGTCAATCCCCTCGACCAACTTTTTTTGGAATTTTTCGCGCCAGGAAGGCATCGATAAGCGCTCGCGCGATGCTCAGCTTGGCCGGGGCAACGCCAGAACATGCGCATCAGCGGCCATAACGACGTTGGCGAACGTCGAACGAGCGCAGCGCGCGCAGGAAGTCGATTTCGCGAAACGCCGGCCAGGTGCTGTCGCAGAAGTAGAACTCGGAATAGACGCTTTGCCACAACAAAAATCCCGAAAGCCGAACTTCGCCGCTGGTGCGCAAGATCAAGTCGGGATCGGGTTGACCGGAAGTGTAGAGGTACTGGCCGATCGCAGCAGCATCGAGCCCCGCGAGCATGTCTTCGAAGGTGGTGCCTTGAGATTTGCGGTCAGCCAAGTAGCGACGCAGCGCATCCGCGATCTCTTCGCGTCCGCCGTATGCCATCGCAATGTTGAGCTGAAACTGGCGGTAACCCCCGGTGCTTTCCTCGACCTTGCGGATTTCCTCGCGCAGGCTTTCCGGCAAGAGCTCGATGCGGCCGATAAAGCGGACCCGGACTTGCCGCTCGTGAACTTGTTTGCCTTTGGCGATTTCGCGGGTTTTGTCCTCGAACAAGCGGAGCAATCCCTCGACCTCGGCCGCACTGCGCTGGAAGTTGTCGAGCGAGAAGCACCAGACTGTGACTACGCGGATCCCCAGGTCATAGCACCAGGTCAAGACGTCATGCAGCTTTTGCGCGCCCAACTGGTGACCTTCGAGCGGGCTCAACTTGCCCTGCGCGCGGGCAAACCGCCGGTTGCCGTCCATGATCACGCCGATGTGCCGCGGGTGCCTCCAGGCATGGGCCTGAACGCGCAAGCGGCGCAGGTAGAGGGCGTAAAAAGGGCGCTTGATCAGTTCTTTGACGAACTGCCAAAGCCCGGTTGAGAAATGGCGCGTAGCTCGGCTTTCCGCTCGCTCAGGCGCTGCGACTGTACCTGGAGCCTGCCATGTGACCCGATTTTCCAACGCAATCTCCTTCTACCCACTGCCTCACCCGCTGCGACCTCAAACGCGCGCGGTGAACCGCGCTCCACGCAATCAGGCAGCCTTCGATACACGGGGGATTGGATCGCTCGAATGTGGCACAGCTACAACCGAAATGAGGCGAATTGAGGCACATCCTCTGCAGACATCCAGGCTGCTATCCCTCTCGAGTGCCGCATCGTGAGCATCTCGTGGGACGATTTGCGCCGAAGTATCTTACCGCACGGCAGGATGGGTTGGCAGAAAATCGGCCAGCGCTCCCCGCGAGCGACGAAACTCGTCGGATCACGGGGCAACAATTGCGAGGAGAGCCCGCGCCTGAGCGAGGTGGTGCCGATCTTCGACCCCAAAATCCGGACGCGGTTGGCGTTGCGCCAGGCCGGTCAACAAGGCGATCGCCGCGGCGCGTTCGCTAGGCGCGAAGCGCAACAAAGCATCTGCCAAGTAGAACTCGTTCAGCGGGTCGCGGGTCGAAATCGCCGTGGCCTGGCGCAGCTCGGCGATGGCAGTCTGCCGGTTGACCCAACTGGTCGCGAAGGGGATTTTCGGCGCCTCCGTGTGCAAACGTCCGAGCAAGCGGTGGCCGCCAGCATCTGCGTAGTCCGGGGCGAGCGCGATCGTA
>CAZCOV010000443.1:0-333 GCA_964499975.1 uncultured Thermoanaerobaculia bacterium | reverse complement strand
TGTTCGGCGTAGATCCGCAAGCGGCTTCCCAAGCCTTGGCGCAAAGCCGCCATCTTGCCCGCGGTCTCGCCCCAAAGCCCCCAAGCGATGGCACTCCAAAAGCAGATCGGCCCAGCTTCCGGGACCCCGACCAGGGCTGTTTTCAGCTCCGCAGAAGACAGCTGCTCAAGCGCAAGAGATGGCCCCTTGCCATGGCCCCCAGCCTGGGCTGCTGGCAACCGCGCCGACAGCTCAGCCATGGCTTGCACTGCGACCGCTTGGGCGCGGTCGAGCACCCGCCGTTTTGCGCTGTGCTCGGTCGCGACGTACTCCGCTTGAAAAGTGAGAGCCTGG
>CAZCOV010000442.1:0-4576 GCA_964499975.1 uncultured Thermoanaerobaculia bacterium | reverse complement strand
CGTAAACGCGTGAAATCTCTGATTCAACATTAGCACGAATGGTAACCGTCATGTTCAACGCGAAACTTGTTCTTGCTGAACACTACCTCTGGTGAGGCGTGTGAGAAGACAAGCGAGGGGTAGCCGGTATCTTCGTTATAAATCTTCGTTATAAATAAGGAGTTGTTCTCCAGTGTGGCAGATCTGAGTTCGAATCCCATGAGCGAGGACCCCTGTACCGCCAGGTGAACCTACGGTCCTGAATGATAGAGTGGGCCGGACAATGCGACGAAACGCGAAGGCGTGGTTTCCAATCCGCGAGGAGTTGAGACCCCGGGCAGCCTCAATCCGGGATAACGTTAGGAGCGGCTGGCTGATCGCAGGCTGGGGACGATTTCGCCAGGCTGAACCGTGACCGGTGGAGGTGAGGGATGGCGCAGAAAGTTTTCATCAGCTACAGCCACCAGCAGGGGAGCTGGGTGTTGGACCGCCTGGCGCCTTGCTTGCGCGGGGGCGGGGCGGAAGTCTTGATCGACCGCGAGCGCTTCACCGCGGGCAAGGCCGTCCGCGGCCAGATGGACGGATTGCAAGACCAGGCCGCGCAGAGCGTTTTGGTTTTGACCCCGGCCTATCTCGCGAGCGACTACTGCACCCACGAGATGCAGCGGGCGATCGCCCGCGATCCGGACTGGGCGCGCGGGCTGACGGTGCCGATCCGCCGCGAGCGTTGCGCGCTGCCGCTGGCGATCGACCAGGCCAGGCCCTTGTGGGTGGAGCTGGGCGACGACACCCAGACCGCGCCCTGGGACCTCCTGCTCCAGGCTTGCAGCGCGGACCTCGGCATGCCGGCCCCCGAGTGGCTGGCCGCGCTGGCGGATGCACGGAGCTTTCTTGGTCGGGGTGAGTCGATCAACCTGGTGGTGCAGGGACGCGTTGCCTGGCGGCCAATGATCGACGAGTTGCGCACCGAGCTCCGCGGGCTCGGCGAGGTTGACCTCGAAAGCCCGGCGGCCAACTCCCGGCGCGGGCTGGTGCGCGAGATCCTGCGCGCCCTTGCTGGCAGCGCGGTGCCTGTCCCGCCCGAGCCCGAAGACCTGGTCACCCTCGAAGAACAGCTGCGCGGCCGGGGCACCAGCCGGCTCGCCCTGCTCCACTTCGACTACGTGGCCCGGCGCCCGCACCACGACGCCAACCTGTTCGGGGCGCTGCGCCATTTGATGGAGCAGCGCCGGCTGGTCCTGCTCATCGAATCGCGCCAGCCGCTGCCCGCCCTGCTGCCGCCCGACCACCTGCTGTCGACCCTCCACCTCCAAACCGTGGTCCTGCGCGGCCGGTCATGACGCGCTTACCCCTCGCCGAGCTCCGCCTCGCGCCGCGCAGCCATGCCTCGGCCCTGGGGTGGCTGGCACTGCTCTATCGCAAACCGCAGGCTTTTGAACAAGCTGCGGAACGTGCGGCGGAAGAGAAATGGGCGCTGAGCCTGCGGCTCTACGTCCACGCCTTGCCCTACGCCTTGCTCTTGATCGCCTTGGGGCGTTGGCTGCTTTTCGGCGGACTGGGCCTGCCCGCAGAGGGCGCAGCGCAAGGCCTGGGCTTTCACCTGACGATGACGGCCATCGCGATCGCCGTCGGGATCGCCGTAGGGAGCACCGTCGGGAGCACCGTCGGGATCCTCTTCGGGATCGCCGGAGGGATCACCGTCGGGAGCGCCTTCGGGATCGCCTTCGAGATCGCCTACGGGATCGCCTTCGGGATCGCCGGAGAGATCGCCTTCGGGAGCGCCTTCGGGATCGCCGTCGGGATTGCCGTCGGGATCGCCTTCGCGATGTCCGGAGGGATCGCCGGAGGGATCGCCGTCGTGTTCGCCGTAGGGATCGCCTTCGGGATCTCCTGAGAGATCGCCGGATGGATCGCCTTCGGGAGCGCCTTCGGGATCGCCTTCCCCTTCTCGCTGCTTCGTCTCTACTATTTACCCATCCATCCCGTTTTCCTGTGGCCAGCGGTCCGCGGAGCCTGGTATTCCTATCACCCCGTGGCCTGGGACGACTGCTGCGCGGTGCCCTTCCCGGGGCTCGACCGCTTGCTGGTCGCCCATGCCGAGCTGCAGCCGCGGGCTGGCCGAGAAGAGATCGAACGCCTGATCGACCACTACCCCAGCCAGCGCGGCCAGGCGCTGCGCGCGAAAGCGATCTTGCTCGCGCGGGAGGCAGGTCGGGAGCCAGACCTGGCACGGCTCGACGAGATCCTGGCCGCGCTGCCCGCCGGCCAGCGCGGATTCCTCGCCCAAACGCAGGACCTGCGTGCGCGAGTCCACGCGATCAGCGCGGCGCAAGCGCAGCTCGCCACCCTCGATCGTCCGTTCCTGCGCCTGCCCTATGCCGAACTCCTGATGAGCAAGATCGAGACGTTCGAAGCGCAAATCGCTGGCTTTGCCCAGCCGCTGGCACGCGAGTTCCGCCTGGCTGCCCGGGCCTGGCTCGAGCTCGCCCGCCGCCAGGCGCAAGCAGTCCGTGCGAGCAGCGAACGCGAACCCGTGCCCCAGGTCTTCCGCGCTGGCGACCCGGTCGACCGCGAACGCGAGGCGTTCCTCCCCCGCACGGTCTTGGGTGAGCTCGAACAGCAAGTCCTGCTCGCGACCGGCTGCCCCGGCCTCATCCTCTATGGCCGGCGGCGCACCGGCAAGAGCACCATCCTGCGCAACTTGCCGGGCTTCTTGCCCCCGGCGGTGCAAGTGGCGGGGATCTCGCTGCAAAACCCCAGAAGTTTCACCAGCCTCGAACACCTGGTCGAGCACTTGCACGGTGCCGTCCGCACGGTCGTGCCCGAGCTGCCAGCAACGCTTGCGCGCACCGACTTGATCGGCCTCGAAGACATGCTCGGAGTCGCGCAGGCAGCGCTGGCGTCCCGCGACCAGCGCCTGCTGCTGTATCTCGACGAGTACGAAAACCTGGACCGGAAAATCGGCGAGCACGTCTTCCCTGAGGATTTACTCGCGCTGCTCCGCGAATCCATCCAGACCCACCGCCAGATCACCTGGGTGTTCGCCGGCAGCCACTCCATCCACGAGCTCGAGCACGCACCCTGGACTTCCTACCTGGTGAGCGCGCGCACGGTGGAAGTGCCGCTGTTCTTGCCCGCGGAGACCCGCTTGCTGCTCACCGAACCGCTCCACCACTCGACGTTGTGGCCGCAGGGCGACCCGCGACGTCCGCGTTTCGTGCCCGGCTTTTGGGGTGAGGGTGGGATTGAGCGCATCCATGCCGAAGCCGCTGGCTGGCCGCACCTGGTCCAGCTGCTGGCCGGGGAGGTGGTCGATCTGGTCAACCGCGGCGGACGCTCGCAGGCTGATCCGGAGCTGCTCGAAAACGCGATCACCCAGGCCGTGAGCCATGGCGAGACGGTCTTGAGCCAGCTACTCCAGGGCGAATCGACCCTGCCGGGCGAATGGGCCTACCTCAGCGCTTTCCGCCACGCCGACACCCAACCACCCCCGGCTGACGAAGCCGTGGCCCGCTCCCTCCGCCGTCGCCTGCTGGTGGACGAAGAAAACGACCGCTTCCGCCTGCGCGTCCCGCTGCTCGCCCGCTGGTTGCGCCAGCCGCGGTAAGCGGCGGTCCAGGTTGCCCAGTGTGGCGCTGACCCGGGTGATCGCTTTGAAGGTTCCCGGAGCAATACGGGCGAGCGCTGCAATGGCTTCACCGATAAATAATGAATTCGCGTTCGACTGACGAGCGAACCAGACGAGTACGTTGGTATGCCGCGAGATCCAGATCTCGAACCGCACTGCCGATTGCGTTGCAGGATTCAAGGATGTCGGTCAAGTAGGCACGCTCGTCACGTGGCATATAAGACTTGCTTCGTGCGTTCGATCTCACGCGCAATGTATGGGTTCTTTACAGCTCCGACCATCACCAGATCAATTTTCCGGTTCAACAATATCCGGAGTTCATCGAGCATGCCGAAGTAGGCATCGACTCGCGCATACGGCTCCATGGGGGCGAACTCGACGAGGAGGTCCAAATCGCTCTCGTCCGGCTTGAAGTCGTCGCGCAGCGCCGAGCCAAACGCGTCAAGGCGTGTAACCCCGTAACGTGCGCATACTTTCGCTAACGCTTCGCGCTTGTTTTCGAGTAGACCGATCATGGTATACCTTCGTGCCCATCGTATCCGCAAAGCCGAATACACCGCAAGCGGCAGATCCCGTGAGGAATCCACCCGAGGCTCGCCGAGACGGCCTTCGTGGCGTTCCTGAGGGAGCCATCCGGGATACGGTACTGCCAAGCACTCAAGCCACTCAAGCCCAAGCCCGTAGCGCGGGAGGGGTGATCGCGGTAGCATGGACGCTTATGGCACGACCCGAGTTTCAGATGTTGTGGCCAGGAGGGTAGGCACCTGACACCGACGATCAGGTCCCTCGTTCTCATCCATGCACCCCGCGCAGCGAGCCCAAGATTCGTCCCGACCCTGCTTGACCCTTCCAGGCGAGGTTGCGCTGGTCTTGCCCTATCTCTGGGCTCGGCTGATCCAGACTGCGACGCGCATCGTAGCAATGCTCATCCGCGAGGAATCGCAATAGCTTCAGCCAGGGGCAAAGACG
>CAZCOV010000441.1:0-4591 GCA_964499975.1 uncultured Thermoanaerobaculia bacterium | reverse complement strand
GTTTTCTACGGCTTCGTCGACATAACACGCTTCGAACATGGGGACCTCCTTGGGGGTTGTGCTCTTGCTCAACTTCGAGTCCGGGGGAAAAGTTAGCTGGGCGGGTGGCTCGGGCGTTTCCTGGCTCAAGGCGAAAATCAGTGCTTGGGCTGCCACCAGCAGTCGTTGCTTCCACTCGGCAACCGTCACCCCTGCCGGTGCTGCGATCTTTTCGACCTTCCACGTCGATTGTAGGGCGTGGATCGTTTCGTGGACGAATCGCGCTTGCAGTTTGATCATTAGGTTCTCACCGGACTCTATCGAACGGACGATACCCCGGATTCCGAAACTACTTTCGACGGTATTTCGTCGCAACCTCTATCCAAATGGAGATATTCTCTACCGTCAGATTCTCAGCCCCCTCGCTCGGAACCCTCCAAATCTCCTGACAGATCTACGTTCTGCCTTTTCAACATGCGGAGTCTGTTCTTCACCAGCGCAAAACCGACGCTTTTTCTTGACGCTGCCATATGGTGCGGCAGTACTCTGCCAGGAGAAAGAGTCCTTGGCCCGCAATGGGCAGCCGCAACTTTCGGAAAGGAGATCGCTTGATGTTGTTGAAAAGAAGAGACTTATCGGCCTTGTCAACGATTGGCCGGCTTCTACAGCCGGTGGCTCACTGGTTCCGGAGGGCTACAACCCTGGAAGATGCTTATGCTGCATCCTTCCACCCCTGGCTTGGTTTGGTCGCCTGGGCGCCAGTTGCTGACCCTGCTGGATGGGGGCCTCATGCCGATCCGGCTGGCGGATTCGGCGTACTAACAGCACAGTGAATTAGTAGAGGACTGTTGCGCGTCCAGGTGAGCGGCGGGATCTCGTAGTAGGGCTCTCGCCGCGTTTCTGACCTGATCAAGAAGTTCACATGGGATGGACGCTTCTGCGATACCATTCTTCAATAATTTCAAAGCTACCGAGGCTTCCTCATTTCTCCTGAATGCTTGAAAGAGCGGTAGGGCTTGCAGGGCGTAGTCTATTATCTCACGTTTCGATCCTTTTAGCGATGATGTGTATGCTAGGTCTAGCGCGACAGCAGCTGCATGCTCGATGAAGTGGCCTGCCAAAAAGCCGTGCCACGCCTCTTGGAAACTTTGAGATGCGAGTTCGATCTGCCCTGAACCCAACGCAACTCTTCCCTCCGCCCATAAGAATAAGAGCTTTAAGTATCTGTTATTGACTTCTTCGGCTGTCTTCTTGAGATACGGCAATACGACGCCAGCGTTCCCAAATTCTTCGAGTTCCAAGTAGCAGAATGCTAACGTAGAGTTGAGAGCGAACTCAAGATACTTGGGCGGTGCCTGGGCGTAGTAGAGCGCTTCCTCGATGGTACTAACCCCCTTCCTGGGAGCTCCCGAGTAGACTTCGATTAAAGCTTTCAAATTTAAGTACTGCGCTATTCGATTATGATCCTTGATGCCGCGTGCGAGCAGCAACGCTCGTTTCAGAACACCTTCGGCGGCCTGGTACTTTTGCTGATACCAACGCAATGCTGCTCGATAAAAGAGCGAATCTGCCTTGACTGCCGGATCTGCTGATTTTGGAAGCCGAGCTGCTGCTGTGTTGAGCGCTGTTTCGGCTCCAGTAAAGTCTAGTATCATTCGTAGTGTGTTTCCGAACCAAGCCCAAGTGCTTGCCTGCAAGTTACTTCGCCCGCCTTGTCCCACGGTGGTGTCTAGTATCTCAGCAATTTCGACCGCGTCCCTCGCAATTAGCACCCCACGCCTGCGGTTCTCCTGACCTTCCCTCCTGCTCATCTCTTTCAGGTAAGCTATTATTGCAGGTAAAACAATCTTTCGGCGCAATGGAGCCTCGCTCGCGGGCGTTTTCTCAACAGCTTCCCAAACTTCTACGGGAACTGGTTTCCCGGCTGCTGTGCAACTACTAGTAGGTGATGGTGCGCCCGCCGCTGCCTCTCCACGTGTTGGTTGCGATTTCGCCAATGCCTCCTCCACTACATCTTGCCAGATTTCAAGTGGGTAGCTTGCAAGCTGTTCCCGTAAGAGGGTTCTGAATGCCTCAGGGTTCAGCCTGCCGAGCCGTGCCTTTCGCAACTCGACACTATCCAGCGCTGCCCATCCATCCCTGGGCCTTGATTCTCCATTGGCCACCACCTTCTTCCGAAACTCTCTCGGAGTCTCGCCGCACCACTTCTTGAAAGAACGAGCAAAACTCTCTGCTACCCCAAACCCCACTTCTTGCCCGATTGTCCATATCTTGAAGTCAGTTTCCTGCAGGAGCCGCGACGCAGCGAACAGGCGAAGGTCCCAAACGTACCGCATTGGTGTAAGCCCCGTGACCTCCTGAAATCTCTCGGCGAACTTAAAGATCTTTGAAGGGCATGCCCGGATCAAGGCTTCGTAGTTAAGCTGTTTTTCGAAAAGATTCGCTTCTATGAACTCGAAGGCTGGCTTCAGTCGCATTGGCGCCTTAGCTCCGTGAGCTTGGACCATCCTACGTGTTTCGGTGGTAATGCCCTTCAGCTGTTGCCGATCTTTGTACGAAGCCATGAATCTGCTCCTTGGATTCCAGCACGGGCCGGCTAGCGCGGCACCTTGTCTCCGGGTATGACTTGGACCATCTCTCGCACTGGCCGACTCTACCTCCTCGCCAGCGGCGGCGTCCAGAGGGCATGAAGAGATTTTTTCCCTTTCTCGGCCCGCGGGGAATCCTGTGTTCATAAATTGGACACGTGTTTTCAATTTGTGTTTAAAATGGTCGTGCTTAGCGGCAACCACGCCGGCCCGCCAACTCTCGCCCGGCTTGACGCCAAGTCGCGGGCCGCCTTCAAATAGCGAGGTCCCTGTGATCACCCCCAACACTCCACCTGGCATGTCCCGATTCGTTCTGGCAGCAACGATTTTTTGCCTTCTGACGGTAGCGCCACTGGGAGCGCAGTACTGCGTGGGTTCTGGTGTAGGTTTCGACCCAGCAGGTGGGGAAATTAGCGCAGCTGCAAATTGTGTTGGACTATTTTACTGTTATCCAGTAACTCTCTTGCAGCCCACTCACCAGATCCTGGGCGGCTGTGATCCGGTCACCCCGCCCGTGGCGGGTTGCACGGTGCGCGCGACCGTGGGGCTGGAGATGCCGGGCAACCACTCGAATGCCAGCACCCCCTTCTTCGACAGCCCCGTCAAGTTCACCTGGACCAACGCCAGCGGCGGCTTCGTCGGAGCTTGCGGCAGCGCAGCAGCTCGAATTTTCTCTGATTTTGCGGCAACCTGGGTTCAGGTGGGGGGCTTCAAATGCTCGGATCCTGAAGCTACCCCGGGGGCCCAAGTCTACAACCTCCAGGCCCGAACTTGCGACGGAACCGGCTGCCAGGTCGATCGGTTCACTCAGGCCGACCTCTCCCCTGATTTTTTGGCTGCCCGCTTCTGCCCGGCCCCTCCACCCGATTGGGGTTGTCCTGGCGACGCGGAATGTGAGAGCTGCCTGGGCGGCGGTCCGGGGGGCAGCGGCGCCAGCCCTGGGGGAGGAGCGCCAGGCGCGGCACCGCCCGACTCTGGACCAGGAGCCCAACTGCGCTACCGCGGCGGGGGGGTAGGTTTTGCCGCACATCCCAAGCCGTCTTGGTGGAACACCCAGCTGGGTATCGCGTGGTCGCATGACTATGCAGAAGTTCTGGTGCCCGTCGACGATCCCCTCACCCCACAGGTCGAGTGGGAGGAAGTCTGGTTGCTCACCAAGCATGCGACTTTCCGCCATTTTCAGGATTTCGACCAGGACAACGAGTATCAGATAGTCCGTCCGCGCGATGAGTACCGCCAGCTAACACGGACGATTGCCGGCTTTGAGCTGCGCGACCTCAACGGCACGGTCCAGCACTTCGACGGCAACGGCCTGTGGCAGCGGACGGTCGACAAGAACGGCAACGCCAAGGTGGCGACCTACAGCAGTGGCCGGCTCGCGCAGGTGAGCTTTCCGGACGGCCGCAGCGAGGCCTTCGGCTATCACCCGTCGGGCAAACTGGCGAGCATCACGGAAGTTGGGGTGGGCGGCTCGCCGTCGCGGACTTGGAGCTACAGCTGGAGCGGGTCTGACCTGTTCCGAATTGATCGTCCGGACGGGACCGCGATCCGCTTCCAGTACGGGAAATTTCACATGACGCGGATGATCCTGGTAGGCACGGACGCGAGCGAGCGCGTCTTGCGAGCGTGGGACTATGACGACGAGGGAAACGTCATCCGCACCTGGAAGGGCGCGAGCCTGTTCACAGATGCGACGGCGGTCGAGAAGTGGTCACTGTCGTTCGACGATCCGTTGCAGCCCACTGAAACCACGGTGACCGATCCGCTGGGAGGTGTCTCGATCTACCACCTCGATCGCACGCTGAACAAGCCGCGGATCACGCGAATCGAAGGCTCGTGTCCGACCTGTGGATTGGGACCCAACAGCCTGCAGGTTTACGGCGATGCCTTGAACCCGATGCGGGTGACCGAGGAGACCAACGGTCGGGGCATCGTGACCCGCATGAGCTATGACGTACACGGCCAGCTGACGTCGAAGATCGAGGCTTTCTGCACGGCGCTTGAGCGAGAGACCACCTGGAGCT
>CAZCOV010000440.1:0-4599 GCA_964499975.1 uncultured Thermoanaerobaculia bacterium | reverse complement strand
GACCACCGCGAACGGACGGTACGGCAAGGATGGGTTCCTGGTCATGGGCTCTTGGGGCTACCGCTCTTTAGGGTGCGCTCTTCAGGGTGCGCTCTTTAGGATTCCAGCTGCTCCGCAGAAGGAGTATAGCTTCTTGCTAAACTGAGCAGGAATGGAGGTCTTGATGTCTGAACCCAGTCCCATCAATATCCGCAATTTGTCGATCAAGTGCGGTCACTGCGGTAACTACCAAACGCTGTGCGGCTTTGCTCCGCGCGAAGACGGCTGGAACGTCTATACCTACGAGTGCGAGAACGACCGCTGCGACCCGCAAGTCACCCGCACCTACCTCGAAGTCCCGGCGCACCTCGACGAGTTCGCTAACCGCGATCCCAACTGGCGCGGGGGCAAGATCCACGCGGGAGCTACGGGAGAGTAAAATCCCGTGCCGCCCTGAACGCGGGTCTTGACGCTGTGGTCTTGACGCTGTGGTCTTGACCTCAAGCTTGTGGAATACTTGGCCCATCGCGGGAGAGCGCAGCTGGTCAGAGTGTCAGCTGATCTCCCCTGGGGCAGCGCGGGACTCAGATCCCGGAACTTGGGTAGAGTACCCGGGTCAACAAGGAGAGACCATGAAGTCGTGCAGATTCCACCCTATCTTGATCGCCTTGCTCGTCGCCACCTGGGCCACTGCCGCCCATGCGCAGACTTTTGGCCGAGTGGTGATTTTCGCCAAAACCCCAGATGGTAACCCGCTCGAAGGGGTCAAGGTCACGGCCACCAACGCCGAGACCAATTTCAAGTTCGAGGCGATGACCAACAAAAAAGGCAAAGCCACGATCAGCGTGGTCGACGCCACCAAGGTGTACAGCTTCCACTTCGAGTACTCCGGCATCCGTCCTTTTGACGCCGAGATCAAGCCGGTGGTCGGCAGTTCAGTGACCCGCGAGATCACGATCGATCTGTCTGCGGGGGGCTCGCAAGTGGCCCCGGCCGAGGGTGAGGAAGCCAAGTTCACGCCGTCCGAATTGGCCTACAACAGTGGGGTCGAGGCGATGAAGAGCGGCGACCGTGCTTTGGCCAAAACCAAGTTCGCAGAGGCGTTGGAGAAGAACCCCAAGCTTGGGGCGGCATACGCAGCCTTGGCCCAGGTCAACCTCGCGGACCGCGACTTTGCAGCGGCGCTGTCCGCGGCCCAGCGTTACCAGGAACTCGAGCCGGGCACCACCCGCGGCTACTACCTGGTCTACGAAGCGCAGCGCGGCCTGGGCAACAAAGAAGCAGCCGACCAGGCGCTGGCGGCGATGTCCAAACTGAGCAGCGGCGACACCGCGGCGATGTTTTATAACGAAGGCGTCGAAGCCATGAAACTGGGAGATCGGGTGAGCGCCAAGAGCCGCTTCTTGGAGGCCTTGAATCTCGATCCCAACTTGACCCATGCGATGCGGGGAGTGGTGATCGTCCTGATCGAGGACAAGAGCTACGCTGAAGCCGTGGCCATGGCAGAACGGCTGCTGGCGCGCGACCCCAAAGACAAGACCGCAATGCGCGCGCGCTGGGACGGCTACAAGGGGCTAGGCGACAAGGCCAAGGAGGACGAGGCATTCGCGGTGCTCGCAGCGGCCGATCCCAAGACCCTCGCCGACGAACTCTGCCGCGTCGGCAATGAGCTGTTCAATGGCGGCGACATCAACGGCGCGCTGGAAAAGTTCACGCGTTGTCTCGAAGCGGACGCCAACCGTCCCAAGGCGCACTACCAGCTGGGGCTCTGCTACGCCAACCGAGAAGAGACCGCCAAGGCCAAGGAACACCTGGCCCAGTTCATCGCGATGGCGCCGGAGGATCCTGACGCTGCCGCGGCCAAAGAGATGATGTCGTATCTCAAGTGAACTTTCGCTCGACGTCGACCACTCCTCGCCAGAAGCTGTTGCTGATCGGCTTTGGGCTCGCCCTGTTCGCCCTCGGGCTGGTTGCGGTGGAAGGGGTGCTGGCGCTCTTCGATCTGGGCGATCCGCAAGTTTACGAGGACCCGTTCGTCGGCTTTGTGCCCGGACGGGACCTCTTCACCCGCACCACCAAGCCTTCGGGCGAAGCGGTCTACAAGACCCAGCCGCACAAGCTGGCGTTCTTCAACGAGCAAGAATTCAAAGCGGAAAAGCCGCCAGGATCCTACCGGGTCTTTGCTTTGGGCGGGTCGACCACGGCCGGCCGGCCTTACGATGCGGCCGTGGCCTTTCCCCGCTGGCTTGAGCGGTACCTGGACGCCGCGGATCCGAGCCGCGAGTGGGAAGTGGTCAATTGTGGCGCGGATTCCTATGCCAGCTACCGCATCATCGTCTTGCTACGCGAGCTGGTGCGCTACGAGCCCGACCTCTTCTTGGTCTACACCGGGCAAAACGAGTTCCTTGAAGAGCGCACCTATGCCGACATCCTCCACGAGCATCGCGCGCTCCGGCAGCTGCGCACTTGGCTGTTGGGCCTGCGGTCCGTCACGTTGGCGCAGCAGCTGTGGCCCGCCAAGGAGAAAGCGCGGCCCAGCATGCCGGCCGAAGTCACGGCCAAGCTCGACAGCTGGACCGGTCTCGAGCTTTACCACCGTGACGACGCGCTCAAGGCGTCGGTCATCGCGCACTTCGAGTACAACTTGCAGCAGATTGTGGCGCTCGCACGGCGCCAGGGGAGCGGGGTGATTTTCGTCAAGCCCGCTTCGAACCTCAAAGACTTTTCGCCTTTCAAATCCGAACATCGCGCTGACCTCGCGCCCGCGGACCGGGTGCGCTTCGCGGAGTTGCTGGAGTTGGGTCAAAAGCAGCTGGCCACCGCCCAGCCCGCACTCGCCAAGAACACGCTGACCCAAGCCTTGGCGCTCGATCCCGACTTTGCCCAAGCCCATTTCCGCCTCGGTCAGAGCCTGTTCCAGCTCGGCGAGTTCGCCGCCGCGCGGGAGGCTTTCATCCGCGCCAAGGATCAAGACATTGCCCCGCTCCGCGCTTTAGAACCGATCGCCGAGCTGGTCCCCCAAATGGCGCAAAGGGCGGGTGTGCCGTGGATCGACTTGCCGCAAATCCTCGAAAGCGACAGCCAGGAGCGCTGGGGGCACCGCATTTTGGGCAAGGAGTATTTTCTCGACCACGTGCATCCGGATATCGCGACCCACCAATTGATCGCGGAGCGCATGCTCGAAATCTTGATCCAGCAAGGGGTGGTAACCCAACGTCCGGGCTGGGAAGCGCGGCGCGCGGCCGCGGAAGCCGCAGCTACTGCGGGTTTGGACCGCGCCTATTACGCGCAACGCGATTTGAACTTGGCCAAAGTTTTGGGCTGGGCGGGCAAGCTGGAAGAGGCTGAAGAGCCCTTGCTGCGTGCGGTCGAGGTGTTGCCCGACCATCCCGAGATCCACCTCAATTTGGGCATCATTTACCAGCGCAGCGGACGGCTGACTGCGGCCCAAAAAGAGCTCGAACGGGCGGTCGAGCTGGCGCCGCAAATGCCGCAGAACCACTTCAACCTGGGCGTGGTTTTAGGCAGTCTGGGGCAAGTGGAAGCCGGGATCCGCGCCCTTCTAACCGCGATCGCCCTGCGTCCTGACTATCCCGAAGCGTACTTTGACCTCGGGGTCTTGGAGCTCGCGCGCGAGCGGCCTGAACCCGCGCTCGCGGCCTTTGCCAAAGTGCGCGCGCAAAAAGGCGAGACCGCTGAGGTCCTAGTGCAAGAAGGGCTGGCTTACCGGCTCCAGGGCCGCACCGACGACGCCACGCGCGCCTTCGAACGGGCGTTAGCGCTCGATCCGTCCAGCGGTGCAGCGCAGCTAGACCTCGGCATCACTTTGGCTCGGACGGGTCGCCTGGAGGAGGCCGCAAAGGTGCTCACCGCCGCGCTCGCGGCTCAACCGGAGGGGCTTGCCGCGGCCGAAATCCTCTACAATCTCGGCTTGGTGTACTCCCAGCAAGGGCACAAAGATCAAGCCCTGGCCGCATACGAGCGGGTCTTGACCTTCGCTCCCGACCACGTCCAGGCGCTCAACAACCAAGCCATCCTGCTCGCAGCGCAAGGGCGACTGGACGCTGCGGAGCAGGCCCTGACCCGGGCCCTCGTCGCGGACCCTGACTACGCGGAAGCGCATTTCAACCTGGGCGTCGTGCTCGACGCGCGGGGCCAGCCGCGGGCCGCGGTGCGGGCAATCGAGCAGGCGCTCTTGCGCGAGCCTGAGAATGGTCGTTTCCACCTCGCCTTGGGGTCTTTAAAGTGGGCCCTCGGCGAAACCCAAGAAGCCCGTCAGCACTTTGCCCGCGCCGCGCGCGCTGGCACCGAACTTCCTCCGGAAATCGCCCGCATCCTGGCATCGTCGCCCAGGTAAGGGCCAGTCGCTCGGGCCTGGAAGCAACCTGAGTGAGGGCGCCCATCATCCTGGCACCAGCCCTGACCTCCTGCGCGCCGCCCGCGCCGCGGTCCTGCTGCCGTCTCGACGTTCGTCCAGCCGGCGGTGACTCGCGTGGTTTGATCCTGAGTTGCCTGAACCCCAAGAAATGCCAAAAAACAAACGTTTAAGGGAGCGCTTGACAAACTCTCAGGACCAAGACTAGGCTGACTGCAATCTCTTGCCGACTTGCAAAATCTTCG
>CAZCOV010000439.1:1509-4608 GCA_964499975.1 uncultured Thermoanaerobaculia bacterium | reverse complement strand
TCTACGCCAAGGGGAATCCGGTGATCCGGGAGATCCGAGCTGCAGGAGAGGTCCAGGGGAAGATCAAAGGGAAGATCGAGGGGAAGATCGAGGGGAAAAGGGAAGCGATCCTGACGGTGCTCTTGGGACGGGGCCTCGAGCCCAGCACTGCCGTCCGTCACCGCGTCTGGAGCACAACCAACCTTGCCACCCTGGAACGTTGGCTGCAGAAGGCGGTGACTGCCGCTTCTCCAGAAGAGGTCTTCGCAGACTGAAGTCAGCCGCCCTGCACGTTCATTCGACAGAAGAGTCGCTCATATCGCTGTCAGGCTGCCAGTAGTCGCTGCAGCCGACGGCGGGGCATGATACATTTTTCCAGACCGCAGCTTACTTTGGCCCCGCCGCTGCTAAGCTTGATCGTTAGTGTCACATCATCAACATAGGCCCTGAGGAGATTCGCCCTTGCCTGCATTTCTGCGGTTCAATGGAGCAGTCAGACGCGCTCCCGACGTCGACAGATGGCTCGACGCACAGCCGGGTGAGCTCGGCGCAATTGCGCGAGTATGGTTTGCCTGGATGCGCCGATGCGGCCCGGACGTGCGCGAGCTCATGCACGATGGTTATCCCACGGTGTGTGTCAAAGATGCAGCTTTTGCCTATGTTGGCGCCTTCAAAGCTCACGTCAACGTCGGCTTCTTTCACGGTGCCGCGCTGCCAGATCCGGCGGGGCTGTTACAGGGTGCGGGCAAGTCCATGCGCCACGTGAAGGTCAAGCCGGGTCTTGCCCTCGACAGGTCATCGCTCGAAGCGCTGATCACGTCCGCGTATCAAGACATCATCGCCAGGCTCGCGGCAGCGGAATGAGCCGATCAAGGACGTAAAGGATCGTCATATCGAAAGCTTTATATGGCGTCCACCGACACTTTTCTTCGTGTGCTGTCCCTTTGCGTTGTGCTGGCTTGTACCGAGACCCTACACGGAATTGCTCGCACCGTCCTTTTGGCTCCACGCGTCGGCAAGAAGCGTGCGATCAAGCTCAGCATCGTTTCCGGCTCGCTGCTGGCCTTCGTCGTGTGCTACCTGCTCGTCCCGGGTATCGGACTCAGGACACTTTCAGCTCACTTTTTTCTTGGTCTTGGGCTAGCCCTGTTCATGGCTTGCTTCGACGTTGTCATGGGCAAGCTTCTGCTCAAGCGCACATGGGCCAAGGCCTTCAGCGACTTCAACCCATCCACGGGCAATCTCCTCGTTTTCGGCCTGGGGCTGTTGGTTTTCTTCCCAGTGCTAGTTGCGCTGCTCCGTGGTTCGATATGAACCTCCTCCAAAAGCGGACTGGCGCTCGGGCGATGATGCGCCGCTCAGTCGACTTCGAAAACCATGCCTTCAGTTGCGGTCAGGCTGAGGTTGACCGGGGTCTTGTCGGCTTGGGGTTGCATGCGCAAGATCATCCCGCCATAAGTCGTGCCGAAAACGAAAGGTCCCCAGATCACGTTATGGGGAGAGCAACCTACTTCGCCGTTCTGATAGAGCAGGGGAACGGATTGGAGGTATTCCTGCACCACCCAATTTGGCGAGTTGAACGCCTGGCGAACGACCACTGACCACTCTTCGTGCGGAGTGAATTGACCGATGTACACGTCTTTACCACCAAAACTGTTGGCGCTTTTGAGCACGAGTTCTTCGCGGCGAGCTACCACCTCGTCAACCGACAGCGCCGCACCGGCTGCTTGCAAAATCGGCGGGACGTCGTTGGTGCGGGTCCAGGGAATGGCTTTTTCAATCCATTGCCGCTCCTCAGCAGAAACTAAATCGGTGCTGGCACTGAGCGACAGCATGGCGAGCATGCGCTTGTCACTCAAGAGTGTGGGCAGCGGGCTGTTGTAAAGTTTCACTTTTTGCGACTTGAAGCTACGAAAAATCGCTGGCGGATTGGTTGGGTAGAAGGTCACGACCGCATGGATGCGCTGCGCACCGAGCTTGAGGTTGGCGTCGCTGTCGAGGGTTAATTGTTCTGGATGACACGTCAAAACCTGGCTCTCGGCGGCGACGCCTTGCGCGGCGCAGGCTTGACGGTAGACCGGCTGGAAAACTGGGGTCAGCGCGGCTAACAGCTCTGAGGGATAGTTGGTGCCAAAGCCGATCGCAATATTGAACGGTTGACCCCGGTCGGGGAATAGCGAGCGCGCGTCTGCCAGGATGTGTTGAAGCATCACGTCCAACGTATCGGTGAAGCGGACGGCGATCCCTTTCTCGGCAAAAAACTGTGCGGTCAGCGGCGTTTTCAGGTGCATTGCGGCGATCAGCGCGGTTTCCCACCCGCCGAGGTTGGCCACCAAGTTGAATTCGATGCATTTGAACCCTTGCGCGGTGAGCACGAAGTCACCGCGCGAGAAGGCCTCGGCGAGCCCATTCGGCGGACTGAGCATGACTTTGGTCAGCGCCAGATGGCTCAAGCCGAAATAACGACTTAAGGCTGCAGGGTCGTTGCGAAAAATCCTTTCTGGGATGCTGCGAATCAGTTGACTGACGGCGATACTCAGCGATTTCAGTTCGTCGATCTTGTGGCGCTTGACGAAGGTCGGCCACATTTGTAAGGGATAGGCGTGCAGCTTTGCAGGGTGGGCGAGCAGCGGGAAATTCGCTCGCCGCTGGTACTCGGGGTTTTCCCGCGCGAATTGCCGCAAATCCCAGTCGGTGGGTGAAAGGTCCAGATGCGCAGTTTCGAGGTCATCGTAGTTCAAGGCGGGTTGCTCCCTCGGACTGACTCGGTGAGCTGGGGCGAACCTTGTTTCATGGCCTATCTCAGCGCCGGAATCCGTTACATATTCAGTGAAGTGCTGCCTTACACCGTGGCATTTGCAGCCAACGGGCAGGATTCTGTAGAGTGTATGGTGTCGAGTCCGCCTGACTTCAGTCAAGCGGAAGCAGGTTCTGGCAGCAGGTTTACCCAGGTTTGTCATCACGTTGGCCATCACGTTGGTCATCATGGCTGGAGCTTGAGGCATGGCCGAAGCAATCTATCCGCTCTCTTCGTCTCAGCAGGAAATCTGGCTCGATCAGCAACTCGCACCCGACGTGCCGCTTTACAACGTCGGAGGTCGCCTCACGATCCATGGACCG
>CAZCOV010000439.1:0-1499 GCA_964499975.1 uncultured Thermoanaerobaculia bacterium | reverse complement strand
GCGTCGATTGGCCTTGGCAGTGGCGCGGGTGGTGGCGGAAAGCGATGCCTTGCGCCTGCAGCTGGCGGCAGTGGGTGACGGCATGGGGCAGCAGGCCAAGGCGCAGGTGGCCTGGCCGCTGATCGTCGATTTGACCCGTTTGAGCGCTGGCGGATCGGCCGTCGCTCGCGCCCAAGCGCAGCAGCTGATGGCGCGTGAGCTGGGCCGGGGGTTCGCGCTGGCAGGCGGGGCGCTGTGCCGCTTTTTGGTGTTGCGAGTGAGCGCCGAGGAGCACCACTTGCTCGGAGTGTTTCACCACCTGATCATCGACGGGGTGGGAATCGCGCTGTTTGGGCAGCGGGTTGCGGCCTGGTATGAGGCGTTGGCGCCGTCGCCGACTGTGCCCTCGCCAGCCACTTCGTTTTTGGCGCCGGGCGCTACCGCTTCGAGCGTTCCTTGGCCTGCACCCTGGCCGACGTTGCCAGCTGCGCTTTTCCCGCTGCCGCCGGAACCGTCTTTCACCAGCCATCGCTGGCGGGTGAGATTGGACGACCTCGGGCTCGACCCCGCTGCCCTGCCGCATTTGGTCCCGGCAGCGCTCGCGGTGCTGCTCCAGCGCACCCACCACCAAGACGATTTGTTGCTCGCAGTCGCTACCCACAACCGCCGCACGGTGGCTGCCAAGCGGACGCTCGGGATGTTCGTGGGGCTGCTGCCGCTGCCGGTGAGGGTGCGTGCGGACTTGGCTGGCGGTGAGCTGGTGCGGCAGATCGGGGTGGAGTTGCGCGCTGGCTATCGGCGCGGTCCGGTGGCAGCCGAGGAGATCCGCCGCAGTTGTGGCGCGCCGGCGCACCGTCGCGTCTTCGAAGTGGTGGTGTCGTATGAGCCGCAAACCTTTCCCTTGCGCGTGGGTGCAGCGACGGCCGAAGTGCTGGCGTTGCCCAGCGGTTTTTCGCCCCATCCGCTGAGCGTGACGGTGCGGGGTTTACGTCTCGATTGTGAAGCGCAGCACGCCTTTTTCACCACGGTGGATTTACGCCATTTGGGGGACCGCCTGCGGCTTTTGCTATCCGCGATCGCGGGCAATCCAGAGCAAGCGGTGGGCGAACTCGCACTGCTGAGTCCGGCGGAGCGCCACCAGATGCTGTGCGAGTGGAACGACACTGACGGCAGGCCGCAGGGCCGCAGGTCTTTCGTCCATGGACTGGTCATGGCGCAGGCCGCGCGCACGCCCGCGGCCGTGGCGGTGGTGCGCGCCAGCGTGCAGCTGACCTATGGCGAACTCGCGGCGCAGGCCGAGCAGCTGGCCTGCCACCTGAGCGAGCTTGGGGTTGGGCCGGAAGTGCGGGTGGGAATCTTGCTCGAACGCACGCCGTCCCTGGTCGTGGCTTTGCTCGGGGTGCTCGCGGCCGGGGGCGCGTATGTCGGCCTCGATCCCAAGTATCCCGTGGAACGCCTCCGTTTCATGACCGCGGACGCCGCCTTGGCGCGGGTGCTGCGGGAAGAGGATCTCACCCCAG
>CAZCOV010000438.1:0-4655 GCA_964499975.1 uncultured Thermoanaerobaculia bacterium | reverse complement strand
TTTTTCGCCTGGTTGCCGATGTAGTGGAGGAACGGGCGTTCCAGGAATTGCGCGGCCTCATGCCCGAGGCTAGCGGCAAAAACTCGGAGAATCTCCAGGTCGGTCGAGCCTTCGAGGTAGAGCACCCAACCGGTGAGCTCTGCCTGGTAATAATCTTCGAAGCCGATCGCGGCCAGAGCCTTGCGCACTTGGCTGCTGCGGTCGTCGATCCGGTGCGGCTGGCCGACAAAAGCCACGACCACGTCTTGCTCGGCAGCTTCGTTGAGCAGGATTTCCGAATGGCTGGCGATCAGGAGTTGACACCTCTGGCTGCGCGCCATCTCGCTCAAGGTGTGGTAGATCTGGCGCTGCCGAAGGATCTCGAGATGCGCGTCGGGCTCATCCAAGAGCAGGACAGAGCCTGGATGAAGTGCCAAAAAAGCGAGCAGGAGCAAAGTCTGCTGCAATCCGCGGCCGGCGGCGGAAAGGTCGAGCTCGACCCCAGCGCCCCAGGCTTCCTTGTAGCTCATGGCGATCTCGCCTCGTTCGGGAATGTATTGGGGCAGCAGGAGGGTCACGCCAAAAAGCTTCTCCACCCGCTTCACCACTTGGTCCCACTGAGGTTGGGCCTCGGTCGCCAAGCGGTAGCAAAGGTTGCGCAACACTTCTGCAGTCCGCCCTTCCCCCAGCCGTACTTGCACCGCTCCCGGATCAATGCGGGTCTCATTGGCCGCCAGCCCGGACATCGCCGGCAAATAGACCACCCGCTCGGCGAACGCTACCCACGACGGTGGCGGTGGTTGCCAAGACCTGGCCGTTGCCCAGCCCAGCGGCCGACAATAAATCGACTCAGCATTGGCAAAATCGAATTCCAGCCCGCACTCCCAGCGTTTCCCCTCCGTGATCCCATGCACCGTGATCTCGATCCGGATGTTCTCGGTCAAGGCTTTGCCAGAATCCCCCAACTCCTTGCGCGACCACCGCACCTGCCGGCTGTTCCAGAACAAGTTGGCTTCCGGCACTGGGATGGCGACCAGGTCGCGGCGGTTGATCGCCACCCCGGTCCGTTTCCGCGGTGCGCCTTTGACCGCATGCTTCTCGCTCCATCGCCTCAGGCCCAGGTCCCACAACGCCAGGGCCTGAAGCGCCGAGGTCTTGCCCGAGTTGTTGGGGCCGATTAGGACCACGACATCGCTCAGCTCGATTTCAACCTCGGTGAAGCGTTTGAAGTTGCGGATGATCAACCGTTCCAGCATGAGCTTGATCTTACTGCGTCTGGCGGGGGCTGCGCGGGACAGATCGTCATCCGCCACCTCCGGTCGTGTCTGGACTCTGCCGCGCTAAGCCGTTAGTCTGAGGCGCCGACTGTCAACTGTTGTCATTTCGCGAAACAGATCGGTTGTCCCGGCGTAGTTGCTTGTGGGGAGAGATTTCTGCCCAGGGAAGGAAGACGCAATGAACACGACCAAGCCCGGATGCTTCAAATACGGCTGTATCGGCTGCCTAGCGTTCCTCGCTTTGCTCCTCGGGATGATGTTCCTGGCGGGCGCCTTGCAGCTCACGTCCGATGTCGACGACCCAAAAATCGAGAAGCGAGAAGTCTTGCAAGAACTACCACCCGAGCCCCCGCCAGCTTCCATCGCCCCCGAGAGTGACCGTCCCCAGGTCCCGGACGTCTTGCCGCTGCCGGAAGCACCCCCCAAGGCTGGCGCCAAGAGTGGCCGGATCGTGGTCGACATCAAGATGGCGGACCTCACCATCTCGCCCGGTCCGGAAGGGCAGCCCGTGCGCATCGAGGCGGATTTCGACACCAACCAATTCAAGCTCGACGAGTCCTTCACCGACGAGAGCCAGGGTTGGGTCTACGAAGTTTCTTTTGGCCCCAAGGTTGGGGTTCTCAATTTCGCGTTCTCGACCGGGCGCAGCAAGAATCGGTTGGACTTGATCATCCCCCGCGGTCATCGCCTGGAATTCGTGGGCGAACTCGGCCCAGGCGAAACCAACGCCGATTTCGGCGGCCTCTGGCTCGAACGGCTCGACCTCGACCTCAAGATGGGGGAACACTTCATCGAGTTCCGTGAACCCCTGCCGTTTGCCATGAGCTCCATGCGGGTCGATGGCTCGATGGGCAGCGTGGAATTGCGCGGGATCGGCAATGCCAGCCCCCAGACCTTCGACGTCCATCACACCATGGGCGAGTTGCTCGTCGATCTGGCCGGACCCTGGCGGCGCAACGCTGAACTCAGCTTTGACTTCGCCATGGGCGCGTGCAAACTCTGGGTTCCCAGGACTGCCCAGATCGACGTCCGGCGGGCGAGCGTGGTGATGGGCGAAAAGCAAATCAACCTCGACTCGACGGTGGCGGCGGACGCCCCCACCCTGACGTTGGAGGTGAGTGGCAAGATGGGTGAGCTGCAGATCGAACAGTGATCTCGCGACCAGCACCCGGCCGGCGGGTAGCCAGAACCAGCCACCGAGATCAGAACAGATCGCTGTCGCCCATGGTGTAGTAGAGCTGCTTGAGGCAAGTCCTGACGGCTTCGCCGTGGGGAATGAACGTCAAAGTCAAGTCATGCGGTTCCGGCGCAGGTTCGAAGCCCAGGCGGGTGAGGAGTTCCGCCCACCAGGCAGGATGGCGAGCGAACCAGGCCGTCACTTGTTCGCAGTCCGGGGCCGGTGAAGACACGGCCGGTGAAGACACGGCCGGTGAAGACACGGCCGCTTGGAGAACGGCAGCTGCGGCTTGGGGGTGTCGGCGGTCGAACAACGCATCACCCCAAACCAGTGAGGACCCCTCGCGCCGGAACACGCTCCAACCGACCATGCGGCCCCAGCGGTATGCAGTCAGCAAGCGATAGGTGACGTCCGGACGAGCGCAGTATCGCCAGTTGAGATAAGCCCGACTGCGTTCGACCAAAAAACCATAATCCGGGGCCACCCGGCGAAAGAAGCGGTCCCACGCGCGATCGCAAGTGGGCACAGCCACCACCCGGTAGCCGCGCGTCGGGGCGAGCGGCAGGGCTTGCGGGCGTCGCCAGAAAGCCACGGGTTCGAGCGCTAGAGCGCCCAGAAAACGCAAAGAAAAAGCGCGGCTCGTCGCGGTGTTGAAGCCGAACTGGAAACTGTGAGTCTGGCCGTGGGTTGCTTGGAAGTGGCGGGCGCAGCGGGCGATCAGGCTCGAAGTTCCGCGGCCGACCCGACGGAACTGCGGATCCGTCATCAAGTCGCCGACCTGGATCCCACGGCAAGGCCCTCCACCTCCCCAAAAAGGAACCGGATAGCCAGCGAACTGGGCGGCCAGGCGTCCATCAGGGGAAAAAGCAAGGGAGATCAGCCGCTGCCCCCAAGGATTGCCGAGGTACTTCCAGCGCCAGTGCTCGCTGCTGCGTTCGTGGTGGAAACTGGGAGTGAAAAGGCGCAGGATCGCGACTTCGTCACCAGCTTGGTAGGAACGCACCTTGAAGCGGTCGCGCCGGGTCCAGCGGCAAACGCCCGGCGGGGATGCGCCCGGCGAGGATGCGCCCAGCGGCGATGCGCCGGGTGGCGGCGGGCTGTCCCCGAGGAGGACCATGCCAGCAGGAGGAAGTTCAAGTTCAAGACGCGTCAGGGGGCCTGCGAGTTCTGCCGCGCTGCCTGGAAACCAGAAGATTAGCTGACCTTGTGCGGTCAGCCAGCTGTGGACCCGACGCCAGTTCTCGGCGGTGACAGGGACGGCGTTGCTGTGCCACAAGATCAGCGCAAAAACGTCCGTTGAGCCGAGAGGAGGTTCGGCAGGGAGCTGCGGGCCGCTCACGGTCGCGATCTCCACGCCGAAAGCGTTCAAGGTTTGCAGGGCTTGGACCGCAGGGGCCCCGATCCCGAGCCAAGGCCCGCCGCGCGAGGGTGCCTTACGACGAAGTTCTGACCAGCGATCCAAGGTCGTATCCTTGCCCCACACCTGTGCCGCGGTTGAGGAGCGGGAGACGCAGGGTTGGGGCTAAAGCGTCCAGCTCAGAAGTACTTTTCAAACCGTGAGCGATCGGCGATTGGGTATTCCTTGGTGATCCAGTACGTGGTGGCTTTGGGGTCGAAGCGACGGTGCAAGGGATCGCGGCCGATCAGCCGAAAGAAGAGGCCGACGGGAGTCAACACCACGAAGAAGAACAGGGTCAAAATCACCCGGGTCATGACCGCGCCCAAGACCAAGGCCAAGGACATCCAGGCAAAGTAGATCGGCTTGAGCACCAGCGGCAAGAGCGTTCCAAGGACGACCAGCACCCCGCCGATTCCCAAGAGCACCGGATAGAAACCGCCCTTGCCTAAGAAATGGGGGAGGGGAACGGCCAGGAGGAAGCAGAGGACGAGGAACGCTGCGCCCACGGTCCACCCGAACTTGCGGAGCGTCGTCTTATCGGAGGGAAGCTGACGGATTTCTGCGCGCAGTGACATGTTGTTGGGTCCTTGGTTCGATGTTCTCGGGGCCTAGCGGTCTTGCGTTTGAGGGGCAGGGTTCCCTAGCTCAGTAACTCAGTCGAGCTGGAACTCTTCGCGCCAGTCCTTGTCTTCTTGCCATGCCGGCTGGTCCTTTTTCGCGAGGAGGTAAGGGCCCACCACCAAGTAGTCCATGTTAGTGCGCATGAAACAAGTGTAAGCATGTTCCGGCGCGCAGACGATCGGCTCACCGCGGACGTTGAAGG
>CAZCOV010000437.1:0-4674 GCA_964499975.1 uncultured Thermoanaerobaculia bacterium | reverse complement strand
ATGCCGCAGCGGGTAGTATCAATCTGAGTTTCATGTGAGAGGTCCTCCTTTGAATCCAACCGAAATCGCAACTCAAAAACCCTCGCGCGACATCGCTGCAACGCTGAAACGGATCAGCGAAATGTCGGTCGACACTTACTACAATCCCTACACCATGTTCGAGTGGCCGGAGAGTTTGCCCGAAGAGCAAATGTGGATGTCCCCTGATTTACTCACCGTCGCCGGCACGCCATGGGCTGACGAGCTGAGTTCCGAACAACTGATGCGACTTAGCAAATGGGAGAGCATTCACTTCTACAGCTTGAATGTTCACGGCATCCGCGAGCTCCTGCTCGAAGTGGTCAAACGAGTGCAAAACCCTGGCTATGAAGAGGAGTCCGAGTTTTTTCACCATTTCATCGGTGAAGAAAACGAGCACATGTGGTTCTTTGCCACTTTCTGCAGCAAGTACGGGCGAAAGATTTAACCCAATAAAAAGATCCCGTTTACGATCAGCGTAACTTCTGCAAATATCGAAACTTTATTGGTTTTCTGCCGCATTCTTGTGTTTGAAGAGATCGTCGACTACTTCAACTCGCGCATGGGGCGGGACGAGACCCTGCACCCGATCATTCGTCAAATCAACAGCATCCATCATCAAGACGAGTCGCGTCACATCGCTTTCGGCCGCGAAATCGTTGCCAAGCTGCACGACTACATCTGTGCGCATGAGCCGCCAGACGAAGTCCGGGCGGCAGAAGAATACGTCAAGCGCTACATCGTCGCCAGCGTGCAGTCACTTTACAACCCGACGGTCTACCGCGATGCAGGTTTGCCCGAGCCGTACAAGCTGCGCAACGATCTGCTCGCAGATCCCGCCAGGCTGGAGTTCGATCGCAAAACCTTGAAGCGGACCGTTGACTACATGAGCAAGAACAAAATCATTCCGGCGGGAGATATCTTCAGTGAGCTTGCTAGCTGAGAAAGATCCAGCAGAAGACTTGACAACCCAAGGGCGGCAACCCGCAGCTCAACCACGAAAAAACGAAGATGCGACGCTGTTGGCTGAACCGCTACAAGCGGTGAAAAACTGGCTGCTCGCCAAAAACTCGAAGTTCGGGGACTTCGATCTGGATTTTGACCTGATCGAAAATCGCGTGATCGACTCTCTGGGCTTCATGGACTTCGTGTTCTTTCTCGAAAGCGTGACCGGGCGCGAGCTGGCAACTGACGCCGGATCGGTCGACGCGTTTCGGACCTTGCGCCGCATCCGCGAAACCATCCTGTTGCCCGGCCCACGGCCCGAGAATCTGGGAGGCGGGTAAGCATGCCAGTCCATCCTCAGGAGGAGCACGCTGCCTCTTGCACGGCGCTGTCTTTATCCCTGCCGCTTTACCAGGTTCGTCATGGGTTGGCCACTTTGGGCCCGGAAATGCTGGCGCTCAAGGGCGCGCTCGAAGCGCGTTTCCTCGCTTGGGCCGAGGAAGTGGGTGCGTCAGCCATGCTCTTTCCCCCGCTTCTTCCCGCTGCGGCCCTGGCCCGTCTGGATTATTTCCGCAACTTTCCCCACCTCGCGCTGGTGACCAGCCGGATCCGCGACGACCTTCTCGCGGAGTCCAGCGAGCGCTATGGTGCCGACGGGACTGACGGGACCGACGGGACACTCAGCGCGATTCCGGCAGCTGACTTGACCGCAAGCCAGTACGTTTTGCCTTCAGCCGCCTGTTACAACGTCTATCTCCACCTCGCAGGAGCAACCCTCGAAGCGCCCTGTTACATCACGACCGTGGCCACTTGCTTTCGCAATGAGAACCACTTTGATGAGCTGCAGCGTTTGTGGAGTTTTACCATGCGGGAAATCGTCTGCATCGGCCCAGCCGATGCCGTGAAAGAACATTTGCACGGATTCAAGGCCCGCATCTTACGCTTCGCTGCGGAGTTGGGTTGCGCACTCGTACCCCAGTTCGCGACGGATCCGTTTTTTCAACCGCAAAGCTCGGTAGCGCAGTTACAGAAATTGTTCCCACAAAAGGAAGAGCTGGTTTTTCGCGAGTCCTTGGCCATTGCTTCGCTGAACTACCATCGCAACTTTTTTGGGGAACGCTGCGCGATCAACACCACCGACGGTAAACCTGCGTTTACCGGGTGTGTTGCTTTCGGGCTCGAACGCTGGCTCCATGCCCTGCTCGAGCGGTTCGGAAACCAGCCTGAAGCCGCGCTCCGCGCACTCGAGTCGCTGCCTTGATCATGACCAAGACAGCCTTGACCATGACCAAGACAGCAGTGAGCCCGCGGCAAGCGCTTTTTGCGCGGCTCAAGGAGGAGAAGGCCGTCCGTTTTTGTGCTGCCCCGACCATCCCGCGGTTGGGTCTTACCCAGGCACCGCTGTCTTGGGCGCAAGAACGTCTGTGGGTTCTCGATCAACTCGAGCCACATAGCCCACGCTTCATCATGGCGACCCCCATCCGCTTGACTGGCCGGCTGCACGTGCACGCGCTCGCCATAAGCCTCGCCGAGATCAGCCGTCGCCATGAGATCCTACGCACCACGTTTGCGGTCGCTCACGCCCAGCCCTACCAATGGATCGGCGCCCCCCCGGCTGCGGATTTGCCCCTGGTCGACTTGAGCGGGATCTTGCCAGCACAGCGCCAGCTTTTGCTGCGGCAGCTGCTCCGCGCGAGCGGGCAAGCGCCCTTCGACCTCGCGCGAGGCCCGCTCCAGCGCTGGCAGCTGTTTCGGCTGGGCGACCGCGAGCATGTCTTGCTGCTAGTGATGCATCAGATCATCGTCGACCGCTGGTCGCGCGGTCTTTTCGTCAGCGAGATGATCGCACTCTATCCCGCGTTGGCTGCCGGACGCCCGGCAGCGCTGCCTGAGCCCAAGCTCCAGTACGCGGATTTTGCGGTGTGGCAGCGCCAGGACCTGAGCAGGACCAAGCGCGAAGGACTGCTCGCGGAGTGGCGCGAGCAACTGCACGACCTACCCGCTGGGGACTGGCCAGGAGATCGCCCGCGGCCAGCAGTACCCAGCCCCCGCGGTGGGGTGCTTTACTCGGCCTTGCCGCGATCCGGGCTCGATCGCCTCCTCGCCTTCAGCCAAACCCAAAGGGTCACCTTGTTCATGACCCTGGTGGCGGGACTGGCTGCGCTCCAGGCGCGCTACACCGGCGAAGACGACGTCATTTTGGGCTCGCCGAGTGCCAGCCGCGTCCCGCCGCAGCTCGAGGCGGTCATGGGTTTTTTTCTCAACATGCTCCCGCTTCGCTTGCGGCTGGCTCCCACGTTTCGCGCTCAAGTCCAAGTCGCACAGACCACCGTGCTGCGCGCTTTGAGCCAGCAGGAACTGCCTTTTGCCGTGCTCGTCGACCAGCTCGCGCTGGGCCGCGACTTGAGCCGTCACCCCCTGTTCCAGGTCAGCCTAGTGCTGCAGAACGCGCCCCTGCCGCCGGTTGACCTGCCCGACTTGAAGCTCAGCTTGCTGCCCCTCGACTGGGGAACCACGGCGTTTGACCTGGCGTTCTTTTTCTGGGAAACCGCGCTATGGGAAGGGCTCGCGGAGGGTCTGAGCGTGATTTTGAGCTACAGCCGCGACCTCTTCGACCAGACGACCGCCACTCGGCTGGTCGCGCAGCTCTTCACCTTGCTCGAAAGTGCGCTGGCAACGCCGGATCGTCCGCTCAAGGACCTCGACTTGCTGAGCGCAGCCGAACGCCAGCAGCTGCTTTTCGAGTGGTCGACCGCAACGGACAGCCTACCCGGCACCCTGCTCCCCGAGCGCTGGGCCGCGCAGGTTCAACTCAACCGGGAGCGCATCGCCGTGGCGCGAGCGCCCGAGCAGTGGTCTTTTGCTGCCCTCGCGGCAAAAGCTCAGGGGCTCGCTTTTTGGCTGCAAGCACAAGGTGTGGGCCCAGAAGATCGGATCGCGGTGGCACTGCCCGTTACTGCTGCGCTGATCTTCACTTGCCTCGCGATCCACCGCGTAGGCGCGGCTTATCTGCTCCTCGACCCCGCCTGGCCGCGGGCGCGCCAGGATGGGCTCATCCGCGCTGCAGGCGCCGCGCTGGTCCTGGTCGCGGACGGCCCCGCGGTCACGGACTTGCCGCCTGCGGACTCGGCGATCGTCCACCGCGTCGCCCTGGGCAGGGCGATAGGGACAGCTGGCCGCCAGCCCAGCGCGCCCAATGCCAGGGCGCCAAGGCCAGTCGCTGCAGCCAATTTGGCGGCGCTGTTTGCTACTTCGGGCTCGAGCGGGCCACCCAAAGGGGTCGAAATCAGCCATGGAGCGCTGGCGTCGTTTCTCCGGGCAGTTCCCCAGCTTGACGCTGATGACTGCCTGGGACAGCTGGCCAATCCCGCGTTCGACGCTGCGACGTTCGAGCTGTGGGCGCCGCTTGTGCGCGGCGCCCGGCTGGCTTTGCTCGACGCTAACAGCGCGCTCTTGAGCGCGGATTTGCGGCAAGCGCGCGAGCGCGAACGGGTCACGGTAGCGTTGCTCCCGACCGCCTGGTTCCACCAGCTGGCTGGCGACGATCCCCGCCGCGCGCTACGCGAGCGCACGCGCTGGACCGCGGCCGAGGCGGTCGACATCAACAAGCGCCTGGCGCGCATGGATGCCGCGAGCCGCAGCGGACCGTGGGTGCTAAAGACGCTGCGCCTGATCGCGGAGAAGGGTCGCGACGCCTACTTCCAGGGGCCG
>CAZCOV010000436.1:0-4687 GCA_964499975.1 uncultured Thermoanaerobaculia bacterium | reverse complement strand
GGTCCACCGCTAGGCAGTCGGTAAACGTCCCGCCGGTGTCCGCCCAGATCTGCCATGAGCGAGGTCCTGGACGATCGGTCACTTTCTCTTCGCTCGCAACCGACAATCAGGTCCGATCAGGTCAGCCGGTCTCAGAGCTGACCAGTTTGGCGAGCGTGCGCGTGCGTTCGCTGTCGCGGTCGATTTTTTGCGCTTTCTTGAGCATGCGGCGGGCAGTTCGCAGGTCACCGGTCGCCACTGCAGCATGGCCCAGGGCAGCCAGGCAATCCGGGTCGTCAGCGCTCAAATTGACCGCGCGGCGATAGAAGCGCTGAGCTTCCTCGACCCGTCCGCTGCGCAAGCTGAGGTCCCCCAAGGTGAGGTAAGTGTAGGGATTGCGGGTGCCGGCATCGCGCAGGGTTTGCTCGAAGGCCAGGGCTTCTTCGTCCCGCCCTTGCAAGCGGAGCAGGGCCGACAGGTTCTGGTAGGCCGACGAGAGCCGGGGGTTGACTTCGAGGGCGCGTTTGTAAGCCTGTTCGGCGTTGGACAGGTCCCCCGAACGGCGCAGTGCCACTCCCAGGTTGACCCACGCATTGGCCAGCTCTGGGTCAATAATCGTTGCGGTGGTGAGCCACTGGACCGACTGGCTGACCTGGCCGGCTTGCAGGGCTTCGGCGCCGCGGTTGGAATGGAACATCGCAATCGCGGTCAAGTCCGAAACCCGCTGCACAAAGCGGTAGTCGAGATCAGTGCGCTCGGAAAAGTCGTAGATCAGCCGATCGGTCTGCGGGCCATAGCCGACCGCAATGTGGTCCGAGATCACCACCAGGTCACCGAAGCGACGGTAGGTCTCGGCATCTAAAACCGCGACGAAATAGACCGGCACATCGACCTCACGCGCCATCCCCACGAAGAGGTTGGTAAAAGCGAGGCAGTTGGCCTTGCGCTGCTCGAAAACTTCGATCGCGGTGCCGGTGTAGCCCCACTGATATTCGAGGCTCATGTGCTGAGGGTTGAGCAGGCGTTCGCGCAGCAGTTCGAGGCGTTCTTCGGGTCGGTGGGTCAAAGGCGCGGTGGCCAGCGCCCAGGAGCGCATCTCGTCGGTCAAGCCAAAAGGCAAGATCACCTGTTTGGGGTCGAGCCCGCGATCCTGGATGTCCCTGGCGATTTGCTCCCGCGCCAGGTCGTTCTGATGGGGCAGGCTGGAACACCCCAACCCCAGCCCAAGACTCAACAGCGAGGTTGCGGTCCAGAGGGAAAATGTGCTGGTCGGCTGCATATGCCACCCCCTTGTCACCCGGATGCAGGGACCTCGGAGTTCGCGCGGTCGTCCGGAGGTCCTCAAACAACTCCTGAACTTGATTTTACCCGCAGATAGCCGGTCCGGATACCCCTGATTTGGCCTACTGACCACGTCTCTCCTCCCACTTGCCTCTCGACCGCATCCTAGCAGGGCTGCACCTGAGCGGGCACGGGCTAACGGCGTGGGCGTCCGAGCCACAAATCGAGCTCAGGCCAGCGTTGCCAGCGGGCGATGGCGAGGTAGGTCAGGCCATAAACCGGCAGAACCGCGAGTGCCTGGGGGAGCGCGTCCAGGTGGCGGAGGAGCCACCACAAGATGAGCGCGGGAAGTGCCGCCAGCAGCGCTAGGCCCAGCCGCTGCCCAAAGTGGCGGATGGGCAGGGCGAAACCCGGCAAACGCGCTTGCAGGGCGCGCTGCAAGCGCCACAGCTCCCACCACGAAGCCAAGCCAGCACTCAGGCTCAAACCCACCGCCCCCAAGTGCAAGTGCCCACCGGGCACGGCAAAAATTTGCGCGACCGTGAAGTGGTCGAACCACAACATCAAGCTTGCACCCAAAACCGCGGAGCTGAACAAGCGAACGAGCGCCACCTGGGCCGGGGTCCGCGTGTCTTGCAGGGCAAAAAAAGTGTTTTGCAGCAGGCGCGAGCAGGTCGAAGCGAGCAGGCCCAGGGTGTAGCCCCAGAGCACCGCAGAGATCAGCCAGTTGTCTTGCGGGGTGTAGCGTCCGCCTTGGAACACCAGCGCTGCGACCAGAAACCCGAAGAGCCAGAACCCGACCACGGCCGGACAGATCACCACCGCGATCTGCCGCAGGCCGCGGTCGAGCCGGGTGGTCAGTTGCGGTAGCGGATCTTGCTCTGCGCTGCGGGCGAGTTCCGGCAGTTCTGCGGCGGCGACCGATGCGCCAAAAACGCTCTGGGGCAAACTGGCGAGCAAGCCCGCCCAACCGATCGCGCTGGCCGCGCCGACTTTGAGGAAGCTGGCGAGAAATTGGTCGAGGTAGAGCGAGAGCTGGACCACCCCGCGGCCAGCGAGCGCTGGTCCTAAGGTGGTGAGCGCCGGACGGACCCCGGGCACGGCGAGCGCTGTCCGCAGCGACCCCTCCAGCCGGAAGCCGCGGAGCAAGCGCCAGACCTGGGGCAGCTGCACGGCGAATTGCAGCACCCCACCGACCAGCCCGCCCCAACAAACTGCGAGGACCCACGAGTCATACACGTCGGCGGTTGGGGACTGGGGTACTGGCAATCCGCTCCTGCCCACCGCCCAAAACAGCGCCGCCATAATCGCGGAATTCCACAAAACCGGCGCGGCATAAGGCAGGAAGAAACGGCGATGGCTGTTCAGGATGCCCAAAGCCCAGGCCGAGAGCACCAAGATCCCGGTCATCGGGAGGAGGATCCGCACGGCTTTTATAGTCAAGGCCAAACGGTCGACCGCGAGTTTCCCGGCAGCGACTTGGGCTGCGTCGGTGAGGAGACCGGGCAAAAAAATTGGGACCCAAAACGGCGCAAACACCACCCCGAGAAGCACCAGCGCGCTGGTCGCGGCGACCAGGAGGCTGAAAATAGCGCCGGCGAAGCGTCCAGCATCTTCGGGTTTTCCTGCGGCTAAGAGCCGTGAGTAAGCTGGGATGAAGGTGGCTGACAGGGTCTGCTCCCCGAGCAGATTCTGCAGCAAATTGGGCGCCCGAAAAGCAAAGCGCAAGACGTCTGCATGGGCGCTCACGCCAAAGACCCAGGCCAGCGCTTTCTCCCGTGCCAGCCCGGCCAGGCGGCTGAGCAAGATCCCCAGCGCGACGATGACCGCACGGCTTTTGCCCGGGGTTTCCATGATCTAGCGCGGGATGATCGACTCGAGGTAAAGCGAAACCGGGGAGAGCTGCCGACGCGCTGAGATCGCGCGGGAAGCGGTGAACACCACGTCCAAGGCGCTGCCCGCCTTGAGGTCTCCAGGCAAGTCGAGCGTGAAGTGTTGCGCTTCTGGACCGGTGGCTGGCACCGTGATCACGGTCTGAGTGCCGCCGCTCGGCGAAGGGACCGAAACGGTGAGTTCGAGGGGATAAAGCGAACGCAAGTTGGGAATCCGGCGCACCCCGATTTCCAAACGGGAACTGCCGACTTCGCGGCGCACCAAGATGGTAGTTCCGCGACCCAAGAGGCCGCTTTTGGCGTCGATCGGTCCCGGGCACTGGATCGACGCCTGAGCTCCCGGGCGAAACGACGTGGGGATTTCGCGTTGGGTTTCCGCCGCGAGCAGGCGATCGCTCTCTTCCGTCCAGGATTTGTCTGCGGCAGGGCGATGGAGCTCGACCTTGGTCTCCGCGGGTTCGTCCTCGAGTTCTGGCCAGCCGAGGAGCCGGGCCAACCCCTGATAGACCATCCGGCCGTAGAGGGCATGGGCCGGCGCATTGGGATGACCGATGGGTGGGGGATTGCGCCATTCCCGGGTGGTCAGCTGGGGGGGCACGATGACGTAGGGGGCTTGCAGTCCGGCGTCTGCGACCAGCCGATGAGCCATCGCGGTCTTCCAAGTCCCGACGAAGAACAACAACAAGGGCACCTTCAGCTCTTGCAAACGCAGTTCGGTCTGCCGGATTTGGGCAAAGGCCAGACGCCAGCGCTCGCGAAAACGGAACGAGTCGACCCAAGTCGCCGCATAGACCAGGGGGTGGCCTTCGTTGAACTCATCGCGCAAGATTGCGGCGCGCGACAGCGAGCCATTGGGCAAGACTGCCCCCATGCTGTGGTTGTCGTTGGGGGTCGGGCACAAGACCACGACGTCGGGTTGGAGGCGGTCGAAGAAGAACCACAGCGCGTTGAGTTCGCCCAGGGTGTTGTAGCCGGGCAGCGCGAGCGGCCAAGCCTCGACCTCGACCGGGCGGCCGGCCGCGTTTTTGCCGGCCGCGTTTCTAGTATTGGCCAGCAGCTCCAGCTGGTGCGCGAACGTCTCCTCGGCCCGCACCCCCATGCCAAAAGTCCACGAGTCACCGACAAATAGCACCCGCAAGCGACCTGGTGCTTTGGCCATTGCCGGGGCGCGATAACCCAGAGCATTGCTCTTGAAGGTGTCGTTCCAGGCAGTGATCTGCGTATTGCGGCGCAGGGTGTAGCCGATCCGCGGTTCAAACCAGGCGGTGGCAAATTCACCCGGGCTGACTTCGATCAACTCGTCGACGAGTGCCTGACGCTCTTGCGGCGACAGCTGTTCTGGACTGACCGGCTGGCGGCTGGCCCAGAACCAGCCGGCCGCGCAAATCACCATGCCCATGAGACCGATAGTGGCCAACATCAGCAAAACCCGCACCAGCCGTTCATCTATGTTTTCGGGTATGGGGTTTTCTGGCATGGGGTTTTCGGGCACGGGGTTTTCGGGCATGGGCTCGCCATTCAGGGCTTGGGGTTCA
>CAZCOV010000435.1:0-4702 GCA_964499975.1 uncultured Thermoanaerobaculia bacterium | reverse complement strand
GTTCATCCGCACCGAAACTCACCTCTACCGCATCGAGCAGGTGAGTAAATAGGCACGTGTATTATGGGTTGTCCTCGCCAGTATCCAATAGACGTCAATTTCGATACGTTTTGCTGTATAATTCCTTTGCCCTACTCTCACGGGGGTAGGGTTTAATCCCCCCAGGGTCTGGCCTAAAGCCACACGCTGGGGTTTTTGTTTTGATATCCTCCCATTCATGCCAGATCGCGCGGCCGTATTTATCGACGGCAATAATTGGTATCACTCTCTCAAATCCGTTGGCGTCGATCGGCCCAACCAGCTCGACTATGGCAAAATCTCAAAGAAGCTGCTGGGGCCGCGAGCGTGGATCACTACCCGCTACTACATTGGGGCAGTGCCGCAGACGGGCAACCTTGACCTCTATGCCGATCAACGGCGTTTTGTCCAGTCACTCCTTGACACAGACAAGAAGATAACTGTGTATTTTGGCCGTTTGGAGCCGCGATCCTTCAAAGATCCGGCTGCGCTCGAGTTACGACAATACCTTGCGAACCACCGCATCATGGATCCCAACCTCTACCGCGACCTGATGACCATCGCGAAGAATCATCAGAATGCGACAACTTTTGTTGAAAAAGCCGTCGACGTGATGCTCGCCGTAGACATGGTGATCATGGCCGAGCATGACGAGTTTGACGCAGCCTATTTGCTTTCCGCAGACGGTGACTTCACTCCCGCAGTCTCCGCCATCCGCGAAAAAGGAAAGAAGGTTTATGCAGTGTCGCCCGCGCAGGGCGCTCAGCTGGCATCTGTGGCCAGTAAGTTCATTCGCTTACATCGCGAGTGGTTTGCTGATTGCTATTTGTGATCAGCCGGTTGTGATCCGCCGGGAAAGTCGCACCATGTCGCGCAAGCTGTTCATCCTCTCGACGCTCTATTTCGTCCAGGGACTGCCCTATGGCTTTCAGCTGACCGCGTTGCCGGTTTACTTGCGCCAGGAGGGGATGTCGCTCACCGCCATCGGCTTTGCTAGCGTGCTCTCGCTGCCCTGGGCGTTCAAGGTGATCTGGGGGCCGCTGGTCGACCGTTTCAGCGGGGGACGACTGGGCGCTCGCCGCTCCTGGATCCTGCCCCTCCAGCTGGGGTTGCTCGCCAGTTGCCTGGCAGCAGCTTTCATCCCGCCGGCACGCGGGTTGGGTCTGCTCCTCGCCATGGTGTTCTTGATGAACCTCTTTGCCGCCACCATGGACGTTGCCGTCGATGGGTTAGCGGTCGACTTGCTGACGCCGTCCGAACTCGGTTACGGCAACATCGCCCAGGTGGTGGGCTACAAGTTGGGAGCGCTGACCGGCGGCGGCTTGCTGGTGTGGGCGAGCGGCTTTTTCAGCTGGCGCGGACAGTTTTTCACCATGGCCGCGCTCCTGTTGGGCGCGCTGCTCGTCACCTGGAGTTTCCGCGAACCCGAACGCCCTGACCGCGCTCTGGCCATCTCTACCTTGAAGTCGGTTTTCGCGATGCTCTGGCGCGCGCTCCAGGCCCCGGGAACGAGCTGGCTCTTGGTCTTCATCGCCACCTACAAAATGGGCGAAACCATGGCCGACGCTATGTTCAAACCCTTTCTCGTCGACGCCGGCTTCAGCCAGCAGCAGATCGGTTTGTGGGTAGGCACCTGGGGCATGCTGTTCTCCCTCGCCGGATCTTTTCTCGGCGGTCTCTTGGCCAGCCGCTTTGGGGTACTGCCCGCGCTGGCGGTCACGGCCGTGCTACGCGCTTTGGCCGTGGGCAGCGAGTGGTGGCTGTCCCTCGTCACCCCGACAACCGAGCGGGTGGTCGGCGTGGTCGCTGCTGAGCAGTTGTTCGGCGGCGCGATCACCACCGCGACTTTCGCGTTCATGATGTCGCGCATCAATCGCAAAATCGGCGCCACTCACTACACCTTGCTCGCGACTGTCGAGGTTGTGGGCAAGCTCGGCATTTCTGCGGTTTCAGGTCTGATCACCGAGAGGACCAGCTACCCGACCCTGTTCGCCCTTGCCACCCTACTGGCCGTGGCTTTTTTGGGGTTGCTCATCCCGCTGTTGCGCCCCCAACCCAACGCCACCACCCCGTAAGCCGACGCCGTCGATCGCGCGCTGGGGCCTTCACGGAGCTGCTGCGGGGGATGCGCTGGCGGGCGCTTCGCCGTAGTATTCCAAAATCCCGTCGACCACCGCGTCCGCGACCCGCTGCCGGAAGCTGCGCGTCTTGAGCAGCTTGCGATCTTCCGCGTTGTTGAGATTGACCACTTCGAGCAACAACTTGGCTGGCACCGCGTTGTAGCGCAGTACGGCCGGCACAAAAATCGCGTGGCGGCTGCGCACGATGCGATCGCGGATCGGCTTTTCCGTGTGGACCGCCAAGCTGCGCCGCCTTAAACTGGCGATCAGCCGTTGCGCCAGCTGACGGGAAAGGCCTTCGCTCTTCACCCGCTCTTCCCGGCTGAAGCTGACTTTGGGCCGTTCCTTGACCTCGCGGCGCAAAGTGTAGATCCCGCCCGTGCGCTCATACTCGCCTTGGGTCAAGGCCGCGGACGGGATATAGGCCATGGCGCCGCGCAGCGAGGGGTGGAGCGAGTCGGCGTGGAGTGAGAGAAACACGGTTTTGGCCGGGTCACCGCTTTTGCGCGCGGCCTGGGCATGCAGGCTGTTGGCGAGATACCAGCGCAAGTTGACCCCGACTTTGGCGTCTTCGATCGGGTACTTGGGCAGGGTCAAGACCGCATGACCGCGCGAGATGGGCAGCACATCGCGGTCGGCGATCTTGTAGCTCTCGCCGTCCTTCACCGTGGTCAAGACCGTAGCGGCAGTGAACGCCTCGAGTCGAGCTTTGACCCGCAACGCGATGTCGTAAACGTAGAGGCTTTCCCACACCCCGTCGCGCATGGCCCCGGGATCTTGACCGCCATGGCCCGGATCGAGGATCACCGTGATCCCTTCGAGGCGGGTGGTCTGCACGGTGTTGCTGTAGCGCTCGCTCTCGGCGCGGGCTTGCTCATACTCGGCGCGCCGCGGATGACCGACAGGCAAGTACTCGGGCAAAAGGTGCTCGTAGGGAATGCGGATCCGCTGGCCGATCGGGATGTCGGTGACATCGGGGATCTGGTTGAGGGTGGCGAGTTCGGCAGCCAGAGCATTGACGTCCTCCGCAAAAGTCCGGCCGGTAAAGCGCACCACCACGCTCGAGTAGAGCGCTTCCCCTGGCCGCAACCGATAAACCGCAAACTCGCCGGCGTCGTCGCGCCCGTACTCGAGCTGGTACGCGACTTCGGAAGGGGGGAGCGCGGCGCGGAACCCGGGCAGCAACAGCTCCGCTGGAATCACCAGGTTCTGGCCTGGGGTGAGGGTGTCATCTTTCAGCTGGTTGAACTCGCGGAGCGCGCGGAAATTCTCACCCCGTCCAGTCCACCACTCGGCAACTCGCCACAAGCTCAGCCCCTGCTGCGTCGGCCCGACGACGTGCAGCCAGCCGTCCGCGCGCGCCTGATCGTTGGGAAAAAGCGCTCGTATCAGCCGCAGGCGATACTCGTCGAGCAGGCGTGCATACGGGACCTTGTAGCGGGTGCCAGCCGCCAGGTGTTTGACCCCGTCGTTGAACTGCGAGACCTCTTGGGCCGCGCGCTGATCGCCGGTGAAGCGGCGGGTGAAGGCGAGTAGACCCTCGCCGGTTTGCGGCGACGCCGCGAGGAAAATTTCGTTCTCCTCGGTCAAGACCGCGACAAACTCCTGGTCGACCGCCACGCGGAGCTCTTCGCCCGGGCTCGCTCTTGCCCTGCCGAGCAGCAAGACGAGCAGGGTGAGCCCCCAAAAGCAACCGCGGCGCGTGACGCTAACCCGCAATCGCCGTCGCAAAACCGGGCTCCACCGAAAACGCCGTGGCCAGTTCCCAAGCCCGTCCCGCCCGCAGCAGCCGGGCTTCGGCCCAAGCCGGTGCCATGAGCTGCAGCCCCAAGGGCAAGCCGCGCGCGTCACAGCCACTCGGGAGCGAAAGGGCGGGAATCCCGACCAGGCTGGCTGGCGTGGTATAGACGTCGGAGAGGTACATGGTGAGGGGGTCGTCGAGTTTTTCTCCGAGGGCAAAAGCCCCGCTCGGCGCCGTCGGGGTCACCAGCAGGTCGACTTGGGAAAAAGCTGCGGCGAACTGCTGGCGCATGGCCGCGCGCACGCCCTGAGCGCGACCATACCAGGCGGCTTTGAACCCTGCGCGCAGCGCGTAAGTGCCGAGCAGCAGCCGACGCTTGACTTCGGGTCCGAATCCTTGACTGCGGCTCAGCGCGCACTGCGCGGCCGGAGTGGTGCCACCCGCCGCCCTGCGGCCAAACCGGACCCCGTCGAAGCGCGCAAGATTGGCACTCGCTTCGCTCATCGCGAGCACATAGTAGCAGGCGAGCGCCGCGCGGATGTGGGGAATCGAGACTTCGCACAAATCAGCGCCCAGCGCTTGCAACCGCGCGAGTCCGCGTTCCCACACCGCCCGGCAGTCCGCGGTCAAGCTGTGGGTATCGATCTCGCGGAGGACGCCGATGCGCAAACCCGCGATTCCCTCCTCGATCGTGGTCAGCGGGTCCTTAACCGGCACGGCCTGCGCGGTCGGGTCGCAGGGATCCGCGCCGGCGATCACGCTAAAAGCCACAGCCGCGTCGCGCACGTTACGGGTCAACGGACCGATCTGATCGGTCGACGAA
>CAZCOV010000434.1:0-4705 GCA_964499975.1 uncultured Thermoanaerobaculia bacterium | reverse complement strand
TCAGGGCAATTCTGACGTTCCCGTAGGGGCAGGCCCCCGTGCCTGCCCTCCCCGGCGCTACACATTCGCGTAGCGATAAAGTCCTAGCCAGTGCCTCAAGCGTCGCGTCCACGCAGGATCGCGATAGACTGAGGCGCTAACGCTAACTGGCAACCCCCGGCGACCGCCCAAGGCCGTCTGAACCGCTGGCGCGGTTGCCGCGTAGATCCGTGAGGAGAAATGACCTGGTATGGCAAACTCAGAAACCCCTTCGCTCGCTGAAGCACCACCGTCCCCCCAAGCACCCGCAGCGCCGCCTGCCGCTCCCCAGTGGAAGACGATCCTCAAGATCGTGGGGGTGATCGCGGTGATTGCCGGGTTGTTGCTTTTGGGTAAGCAGGGCGAGGGTCTGATCACCCAGTTTGCGGCGTGGGTGCAAGGTCTCGGTTTTTGGGGACCGGTCGCGTTCGTGATCGGCTACATCGTGGCGACGGTGGCGTTTCTCCCCGGCGCCCCGCTGACCATTGCCGCGGGTTTTCTGTTCGGCCTTGTGGGGGGAACCCTCTTCGTTTTCATCGGCTCGACCATCGGGGCTTCTTTGTGCTTCCTGATTTCGCGCTACCTCGCGCGCGAGTGGGTGGAACGCAAGCTCGCCGCTTTTCCCAAGTTTGCGACGATCGACCAGGCGGTGGCCAAGCAGGGACTCAAGATCGTGCTGCTGCTGCGCCTGTCCCCGATCTTTCCTTTCAATTTGCTCAACTATGCCCTGGGCTTGACCCAAGTCCGTTTCCTCGACTACCTCATCGGCTCGGTGGGCATGCTGCCCGGAACCTTCCTCTACGTTTATGGGGGCAAGGTCGCCGGGGACCTCGCGATGGCCGGGGCCGCACAGCAAAAAAAAGGGTTGGGTGACTGGTTGCTCCTCGGCGCTGGCTTGCTCGCCACCGTGCTGGTCACCGCGCTCGTCACCCGCATTGCGCGCCGGGCGCTCAAGGAAGAAACCCTCAAGGAAGAAGCCAATGTCTGAAACCCACGCCAAACCCGTGCTCGCACCCATGGATGAGCACAACACGAAGCTCATCGCTAACGTCCACCCGCACGACTGGGTCAATCCCCGGGCCCAAGACCGCTATCACTTGGTGGTGATCGGGGCTGGGACGGCCGGGCTGATCAGCGCGATCATGGCGGCTGGAGCGGGCGCTCGGGTCGCGTTGATCGAACGCCATTTCATGGGCGGCGATTGCTTGAACGTCGGGTGCGTGCCGTCCAAAGGCGTGATCAGCGCTGCCCGCGCTTGGCACACCGTGAACCACGCGCATCACGAATTTGGGGCGCCGCAGCCAGGGACGACACCCGGCGACTTTGCCGCGGCCATGGCGCGCATGCGCCGTTTGCGCGCGGGGATCAGCCCGCACGACAGCGTCGCGCGTTACCGGGACATGGGGGTGGACGTCTTCTTGGGAGAAGGGCGGTTCATCGCCAGCGACGCGGTCGAGGTTGCGGGCCAGCGGTTGGAGTTCCGGCGCGCGGTGATTGCGACCGGCGCACGCGCTACCGGACTGCCGATCCCCGGGCTGAGCGACGCGGGTTTTCTCACCAACGAGACGATCTTCTCGCTCACCGCGCTGCCCCAAAGCCTGGGGGTGATCGGTGGTGGTCCGATCGGTTGCGAGCTGGCTCAGTCCTTCGCCCGCTTCGGCGCCAAGGTCAGCATCTTCGACATCGCCCCCCACCTGCTCCCGCGCGAAGACGCGGATGCCGCGGCCATTGTCCAGGCGGCTTTGGTGCGCGATGGCATCGACCTCTATCTCGGGGTCCAGCTGCAAGGCGTGCAAAAGCAAGGTGACGGGCTCACCATCGTGGTAGAGAAAAATGGTCAAGCGACCCGGGTGACGGTCGAAAAACTGCTCCTGGCCGTGGGCCGTGCGCCCAACGTCGAAGGCTTGGGGCTTGAAGCCGCAGGCGTCGCTTACGACCGCACCGGGGTCAAGGTCGACGACTTGCTGCGCACCTCTAATCCGCGGATTTTTGCGGCGGGGGACATTGCCTCGCCCTACAAGTTCACCCACGCTGCCGACGCGTTGGCGCGCATCGCCGTGCAGAATGCGCTGTTCGTCCCGCGGCTCAAAGCCAGCTCCCTGGTCGTGCCGTGGTGTACTTACACCAGCCCGGAAGTCGCGCACGTCGGAATGTACGAGGGAGAGGCCAAAGCCAAAGGCCTTGCGGTGGAAACCTTAACCGTCCCGCTGGCCGGCAATGATCGGGCCATCCTCGAAGGCGAGACCGAAGGTTTTCTGCGCGTCCACTTAAAGCAAGGCACAGATCAGATCCTCGGCGGAACCTTGGTCGCTGCCCATGCCGGCGAGTTGATCGGCAGCTTGTGCCTGGCGATCGCGCACCAGATCGGGCTGAGCAAATTTGCTAGCACCATCCTCCCGTATCCCACCCAAGGCGAGATCTTCCGCCGGGTCGCGGGCGAATATCAGAAGACCAAACTGACGCCGCGGGTGAAGCAGCTCTTGGGGTTGTGGCTTAAGATTTTTTCTTGACGCCGCTCAATCCCAGTCGCAAGTGACGCAGGGTTGCCCACAGGTGGGTAGCACGGCGGCGGGGCCAGCTCCAAGACGCTGGGGTGGCCTGTTCGACTTGCGCCGGATGCGCCCAGAGCCGCCGTCCCAGCCGACGCCAGCCCGTCCGGCTGGGACGCCGAGCGCAAATCTGGGCGAGCACAATGGTGCTCAGCGGCAAGGTCATGAGTTGCCGCGCTGCGTTGCGGACCACCCGCCGTTCGGCTTGGCGCAGTCCGGGCAGGAGCGCGGCCGCGAGCTGCCCACAGGGGCTGTCCCGCCACAGCTCGCCGCTGAACCAGGCGGCCAAGGTGAGCGGCAGGCCCAATCCCCAACGCTGACTGAGGTTCAACGTCTCTGGGATGAGGTCGGGGCCGGCTGCGCTGGCGATCCGTTCGAGGTCCCAAAAGCGCAGCAGGGGCCGGGGCGGGGGGTCCATCCACAGGTGTACTCCCGCCACCACGAACGCTCCCGCCAGGGTCAGGCGATGGCCGGTGGGACCGAGCAGGGGATCAGGAGTCGCGCTCGTAAAAAGCTCCGCGACGAGTCCTTCTGGCACCAGACCCCACAAGCGGAAGTGCAGTTCGAGCAGCATTCCGCGGCCGTCCCGCGCTTGCCAGGCATAGCCTTCATGGCGCAAATAATGCTCGCTGCGCGGGCTGTCGCGCAGTGCGCTAAAACCGCTCTCTTGCAAAGCGGTGCGCGCGCGATCGAGGTCTTGCGGCCGGACCAAAACGTCGAGATCCGCGGCCGGGCGTTCTTCCGTTTGGGCATAAACCCGCGTCTGCAAATCGCAGCCTTTGAGCGGCAGCCAGTCGACGTTGACTCGGGCCAACGCCGCACTCATCTCGCTCAGGGCCTCAGCTTGGCCGAGTTGGAGTGCAGCTTGCGAGCGCAGTACTTGCCGCCAGACCGCAACCGCTGGGGAGTCGATCCCGGCGCGCTTGGCGCGCAGCGCCAGCGCGGGTGCCAGCCGCTCTGCCGTGATGCGGAGAGGGTCCCAAGTGGCGACTTGATGCAGCGCATCCGGGTCATGGCTGAGCGCTCGGGCGAGCCAGCGCAGCTCAGGGTCCAATGCGAGAGGGGGGAGGAGAGGGGAAAATTGGCCCGTTGCCATGTTGGCTCACGATTTTCCCGGCCGGATCAACACCGCGAGCAAGTGGGTGCGGAGGAAAGGCAGGGCAGCGAGCACCCCGGCGAGGGGTCGGCTCAGCGGCGCGAGTTGGCGCGCCAAGGGTGGGGCCAAGGTCAAAGAACGGACCTCGCCGGTCAGCTCAGGGAAGAGCGCGCGCAGCTCGCGGCGGCGGATTTTGCGCACGTTGGGGTTGCGTGGGTTTTGCACCTTGAAGTCGTAGAACAGGAACGCTCCCCCCGGAGTCAAAACACGGACGATCTCCGCCGCGATTTGCTGCCGCAGGGCCGGGTCCAAAACCGAAGTGAACACGGTCGAGGCGATCACCAGGCGGAAGCTCGCAGCCGGCCAAGGCAGGCGGGCGGCATCGCCGACCATGACCTCGACTCCCGGCAGGGCTTGCTGCACCCAAGCCGCGCGCTGGGGATCGAGTTCGATGGCGTGCAGGTCTGCGCTGGTGAGCCCCCAGCCGAGGAGGTCCGCCAGCCACCCCAACCGGCCGCAGCCGAGTTCGAGGCAAGCATCCCCCGGTTGTGGAAAAACTCCGGCTCGCTGCAGCAACTGCGCCGCGAGCAGCCGTCGTTCAGCCAGCGCCAGTTGTTGGGCGGCATTCCACGGCGCATAGAGTTCGCCCGCGACTTCGCGGTCGCGTCGCGCGAATTCGGCAAGGATCCGCGCTTGCTCGGTGGACGGTGGGCTGCCTCCGCTCATCAGCTCAAGTGTATGCCAGACGTCGTCCCGGCAGGTTACCTTCGGATCGAGCGCAGAGCGTGCTGGCAATTCGGCGCGTGCGCCAAGCCGACGTACTGCTGGGCCGGCCTGCGGTGGTAGAGTTGGGGCATGGACTTTCGCTTCTGAGCCCCTGAGGACGGCACGGTCGACCATGCATCCGTCACTGCAAAGCCAGCTCAAAAAACTCGGCCTGCGCGGCACGGAGCTGCCGTCCTCGCTCGATCGCTGGGTCACTTTCCTCAAACACGTCAACCAGAGCTACACCCAAAGCGATCAAGCCCGCGAACGCGCTGAG
>CAZCOV010000433.1:0-4720 GCA_964499975.1 uncultured Thermoanaerobaculia bacterium | reverse complement strand
GCCGAGCTGAAGGGGGTGTAGAAGGTCCAGCCGGTGTCGACCCCACCATGGAGCAGCGACCACAAAGTGAAGCTGGCGCCAGCGATGTACATGTACCAACTCGCCAAGTTGAGCTTGGGAAAGGCCACATCTTTGGCCCCGATCATCAGCGGGATCAAGAAGTTACCAAAAACCGCCGGAATCGACGGCACGAGGAAGAAGAAAATCATCATCACCCCGTGCATGGTGAACAGGCGGTTGTAAGTGTCGGGATCGACGAGATCGCCTTGGGGCGTCAGCAGCTCCAGGCGGATCAAGGTGGCATAGATCCCGCCGACCAGGAAAAAGAAGGTGATCGAGGCCAAGTAGAGCAGCCCGATCCGCTTGTGGTCGGTGGTCAAAAGCCACGATTTCCAACCCCATGCCGCGTTCAAGTAATGCTCGCGCGGCAGGGTGGCCGGTGGCTGAACAGGGTGCGTGGCGTCTTGGTTCATGGGCTTCCTCGCGCTCAGTTCGTCCCCACCGCGCCGCCAGCAGCTTGCGTTGCCTGGGGCTGGGGTTCTGGAGCTTTCAGGGACTTGATGTACGCGATGAGTTGCAGCAGGTTGGTCTCGTTGATCTGGCCCTGGTAGGTCGGCATCAAGGGTTGATAGCCAGCGACCACCTTGGCGCTCGGCTGCAGAATGGACTCGCGCAGGTAGTTGTCGTCGGCTTTGACCCGGCGGCCGTCAGCTAAAACCACGTCCTTGCCATAGAGGCCATGAAGCGATGGACCGCGCCCCGAGGCGTCGTCTAGATGGCAAGTGTTACAGACCATTTTCGCGAACAGCTGCTCCCCAGAAGCCACCGGCGGACGTCCGGCTTCAGCTCCGGCGAGCCAGGCTTGGTACTGATCGCGTTCCATCACCACCACCGAGCCGATCATTTGCGAATGCTCGGTGCCGCAGTATTCCGCGCAGAACAAGTGATACGTCCCGACTTGGGTGGCTTCGAACCACACCGAAGAGTAGCGTCCGGGGAGCACGTCACGCTTGACCCGAAAAGCGGGCACGAAAAAGCTGTGGATCACGTCTTCCGAGGTCAACGTCAGTTTGATTTTTTCGCCCACCGGCACATGCAAGCTGTTGATTTCGCGCTGTCCTTCTGGGTGCTGGAACTTCCACATCCACTGCTTGCCCGTGCCGAGGAACTCCTTGGCGTCGGGAGGAACGGTCATGCTGTCAAAAAAGACCTTGGCTCCCCACGCGAACATCACCATGGTGATCGCCAAGGGAATGATTGACCAGGTCACTTCGAGCACCAGCGAACCGTGGAGGGGTTGCCCTACTTCCTGACCAGAGCGCCGACGAAATTTGACGAAGAAGTAAAAAATCACCACGGCGATGAGCAGCGAGAAGAAAGCGCTGATCGCCAGGGCGAAGTAATAGAGGGCATCGACCTCGGACGCGAGGGTCGAGGCTTGTGGCGGAATGAACGGGAAATCGAAAAGCTTCATGATCTCTACGCCGCTCCTGGTTTAGGCGTTGGACCTGGCTGGACGACCGCGGGCCGCACCCGCTCGCGCCGCCACATGAGCCACAGGAAAGTGGACAAGACGAGCACAAAAGCGAGGCCCGCAAGGCGCATGATCCGCAAGGTCAAGGCAGTGTACTTGCCCAGTTTGGGGTCGTAGCGATAGCAGTAGAGGAGCACTTGATCGACCAGCGTGCCGATTTTTTGCGCCGACGCTTCGACCAGCGCTAGGCGCAGGTCCTTGGACGGATACTCGACGCCGTAAAAGTACTGGGCGATTTGCCCTGCCGGGGTGGCGACCAAGATGCCGCCCGCATGGGCGAATTCACCGCTCTCGGGCAGATACGCGTAGCGAAAACCGGCGGAGGAGGTGACCCGCTGGATCGCTTCTGCGCTGCCGCTCAGGAAGTGCCAGCCAAGAGCGCTTTCGGGACGACCAAAGCGAGTTGAGAGCGTCCGCGTTTTGGCTTCCTGGGCTTGCGCTGGCGTTTCTGCGGGATTGAACGAGATGATGACCACTTCGAAATCCTGGCCCGCGACAAAGGGCAAGACCCCGACGCTTTTGGCGAGACCGCCCAAGACCAGCGAGCAGAGCATCGGGCAGTTGTAATAGACGAAAGCGAGGACCACCGGCCGTTCACCGAAATAGTCGCCGAGTTGGACGGCGCGGCCGGTCTCGTCGCGGAATTCGGCGTTTTTCGGCAACTCGGCACCGAGTTGCTGATCGAAACGCACGTCGCGCAGCGGACCTGGCATTTGCTGGGGATCGACGATCCGCTCGTCGGCCCAGAGCGGTCCTGCCCCCAGGGCCAGCGCGAGCAATACGCCCAAACGCCCAAAGCTGCCCAGCACGCGTGAGGGGTTCAATGGCCTGCTCCCTGCGGTTCGTGGGAAGTCGGCGGGACCGCGGCTGGTGCTGCAGCCGCCGGGTGAATGACCGCGGTCGCGCCAGGGGAAGCCGGAATGGACGTCGCGGCGGGTTGGCGCGCGAGCAGCAGGTCTATGGCTTGTTCGATCGGGATCCTGACCGTGCCTTGAGCGGCGTCCACCCAGCCAAAACCGTGCAGCTTGTGCGCCATTTCCTGCCGCAAGGTCACGAGTTCGGATTCGGGATGCGACTGCAACTGCGGCGACGGCGGCAAGCGTCGCTCATTGGCCTCGCGCAATGGGGACGGCGCAGCTGCCTGACTGGCGGCGGTACTGCGGAAAGCGACTTCCATGCCCCAGGTGATCAACATCCCGAGCAGGGTCACGACCACGATGCCGACCACGGTGTAAGCGATGCCAGGAACCTTGAGTTCGTCGTCAAAACGTTCGCCGAAGCGCCCGTCATAATCTGGAGCGTTCTTGCGCCAGTTGCTTTCAGCCATGGGCTAAAACCTCCTGGAGGGACGGCTCTTTGACCGGTAACAGCGGCCGTTCTTTGAACAGGCGAATTAAAAGTGCCAGCCACAACCCACCCAGACCCAAAACGGCGGTTAAGTCGAGCCAGTGGAACACCACTTTTTCGTGGCTCACCGCAGGCGCGACCTGCCAGTAGAGGTCGAGCCAGCGCATCGCCAACACCCAGAGTGCGACCAGCGCCACCCGCTGCGGATTGCGCTTGACATCGCGCGACAGCAAGATAAAGAAAGGCAGGACAAAGTGCCCGACCACCAAGAGGAAGGAGATGATCTGCCAGCCCTGGTGGCTGCGGTCGATGTACCAAGTGATCTCTTCGGGGATGTTGCCCGACCAGATGATCAGGTACTGCGCCGTGGTGAAGTAAGCCCAGACCACGCCGAAACCAAACATCAGCTTGCCGAAGTCGTGGAAACGCGGCCGCAGTTCAAGGCCCGCAAAAGGCTGTCGGGTCGACAAGAAGAGCAGCATCAGAATCGAGAAAGCGAAAGCGGACAGCCCATGGCCGACCACGAACGCAGCGCCAAACAGGCTTGAAAACCAGTGGGGATCGAGCGACATGATCCAGTCGACCGCGGCCAAGGTGCCAGTCAGGATGTAGACCACCAAGCCGAAAGCGCTGAACCGGGCCATGGTCTGGACGTGGGACTGGGCCTGCGCCGGGTCAGCGGTTGCATCCTGGCGGTGGGACAACCGGCTCATCCAGAAGGCCATTGCCGACCACAAAGCGAGGATGAACACCGCGCGCAGGGTGAAAAAAGGTACGTTCAAGTACGGCTGCTTGTGCTGCAGCAGGACGTCATGCTCGGCCGCGCCAGGGACCGCCCAAGGATAAAGATGCTCGAGGTTCAAGAGCAAGGGCAAGGCGGTGACCAGGAAAAACGGCAGGGAGCGGCCAGCGGCTTCGAAAATGCGCCGTAGCAAAACCCCCCAACGTCCGCCGGAAACGTGGTTGAGCATGCAGATCCCGAACAGCCCCATGGCCACCCCCAGCCAGAGCAGCCAGGCGATCAAGTAGGGGCGGAGGAAGTGCGGACGCTCGACCACAAAAAAACCGATGGCGGTGGCCGCGCTGAAAAACGCGCCGAGCATCAAGGCCCGCCGCTCCAGCTGATCGGCGTCGGCCCGTGGTGTCAAGACCACGTCTGCCTGGGTGAGGTGAGCTTGTTCCGTCATATCTTCTGTCCGGGGTCCTTGCCTTGATTTCAGTGCGACTTCAGTGCGCCTTTTCCGTCGCCTTTTCAGTGCGCTTTGCCATGCCCGGCACTGCTCTTCGCGTCGGACGCGGGTGCCGCGGCCAGGCTTTCGTGGAACGCTTGCTGCAACTGCGGTGGCAAGTCGGCCAGCCGGCTGCCTTGGCTGAGTTGCAACGCGCGCAAATAAGCCACGATCGCCCAGCGATCTTCGACCGGAACTTGCTTGGCGTAGCTCGACATCACGCCAAAGCCGCGGGTCATGACGTCGAAGAAGTAGCCGTCGGGCATGGCCACCAAGCGCGCTTCCCACAGTGGCGGCGGTTGCTTGAAGCCACGGCGGACGATCATGCCTTGCCCGCCGCCCGTCGAGTCGTGGCAAACGCTGCAATAAATTTCAAACCGCTGCTGGCCGCGGCTCAGGGTTGCACGGGTGATCGGCTGCGGGCTCTGGGCGACGAGCACCCCGGCATCGTCATGGCCGGTGAACCAGACGGTATCCGCCCGCAACTGTCCGCGGGCCACGGTGCCGGCCGGGATCTGCCGCGACCCCATGCCATCGGCAAAAAAGTCATTGGCTTCGAGCGCTTCGATGCGCGGCTGATCCTGCATGTCCTGGCGACAGCTCGCGCTCA
>CAZCOV010000432.1:4091-4721 GCA_964499975.1 uncultured Thermoanaerobaculia bacterium | reverse complement strand
GCCGGCCTGGGAGCAGAGGCTGGGGCCGTTCCTCGACGACCAAGCGGAAAAAGTTGGGATCCTCGGCCCGCACGATGGTCCCAGCGCGGACTGGCGCTTCTGGCACCGGACCTTTCGCGAGGCCCTGACGTCCGAGCAGCTGGCCGCGGACCTGCAAGGCGGCGGTGCAGCGAGCCTGCTCGAGAAGGCGCGGGCGGTCGCGGGCGACGAGAGCCGCTGGGCCGAGCCGTTTGCGCTGCTGGTGGGCCGGGTGGCAGAGCCGGACGCCCTGGTGAGGTCCCTGGCGGAGGCGAACCCAGCGCTCGGCTTGCGGGCGGTGGCCACGGCCCAGCGTTTGAGCGACGAGACGCTGCGGCACGTCTTGCACTTGACCGACAGTTGGGAAGAGCGGCGCGACGTTTACCAACAGATCCCCGAGCTGATCAGCGACGATCCCGAGCGCGCGCTGGCGCTGGTCGACCAGTTGCGACAACGGACGCGCAACGGCAACGACCTCTTCTTTCTCGGCGAGACCGTGACCGCCATCCGCACACGCTGGCCCGCAGCCGAGCGGCTGGCTGAGCAAGTCCGCGGGCGCTTGTTCGCGCACCTCCCAGCACCACCGGCGGAGCTCTTCGCGTGGGCTTCGAC
>CAZCOV010000432.1:0-4081 GCA_964499975.1 uncultured Thermoanaerobaculia bacterium | reverse complement strand
GCGATGGCTTGATCGGCGCTGCCGAGGGCGAGGAGGATCAAGCCGACGAACGGCCGCGGCACCGGGTGCGGATCACCCGGCTGTTCGCGCTGGCGGTGGTGCCCGTGACCAACGCGCAGTATGCGGTGTTCGACCCCACGCACGCGTGGCGGACTTGGCCAGGCGTCTCCCGCGAAGAGCTGGCGCAGCACCCGGTAGTCGACGTGACCTGGTACGAAGCCGTGGCCTTTTGCCGCTGGCTGGCAACCCACTTGGCCGGCGCCCGGCTGCCGAGCGAAGAGGAATGGGAATACGCCTGCCGCGCGGGCACGGAAACGCGTTACTGGAGCGGCGACAGCGAGGCCGACCTCGCTCGTGTCGGCTGGTACAAAACCAATTCGCAGGATCGCACCCACCGCGTGGGTGAGCTGCCCGCGAATCCATGGGAGCTCTACGACGTCCACGGCAACGTCTGGGAGTGGACCGCCACGGAATGGGATGAAACACGTTACCAGGGCCGCTCGCCCGAAGAGCCCTATCTGGTCGATCCAGCCGGCTCAGCGGCAGATGTTGCCGGGGGCGCCATAGCCGGGGGCACCATAGCCGGGGGCGCCATAGCCGGGCCACCCCGCGTCTGGCGCGTGGTGCGCGGCGGCAGCTACGGGAACTCGGCACCGAGGTGCCGGTCCGCGTGCCGGGACTTCAGGGATCCGTGGGTCGGTTTCGGGGGCCGGGGCTTCCGCGTGCTGCTGTCTTCTGCCCCCAGCCGGCCATCGATTCTTGATCTTAGATCTTAGAGAAACAGGTGCAACCCGGCATGCCGGCAGCGGCTGCCGGCGCCAGGGGCGAAAATCTGCCCACAGCGAACACTGCAAGCTCGGTTTTCGCAACTGGAGCAGGGGAATCGCAGCTCTTGCGGCGGCTGTCATGGCGCGTCTTGGCCGCACCAGACCCGCTCTCCTGGCATGCGGTCGGTGGCTGGCGACGCTAATCTGCCAGCTATGGACCTCTTGCGGCAAAACCCGCCGTCTGGATACTGGCGTCTGGCACGAACTGCCGCACCCAGGGCGGATTGCCCCCCGGTGTCGATCGCTGGCCTGCCCCGTTCGGAGTAGGGTGGGCGCCAGCCCACCTGGAGCGGAAGAACTGAACTCATGGCGTTCGTAGGAGAGTAGGTGCAAAAAGACGTGATGAGGTAGAGAAGCGGATCACGCGGTTGATCGGAGAGAAGAAGGCGGCAAGTGGCGGCTGACTTCGAGTTGGCGGCTCAGCGCGGTTCTTCTGCCTTGAGCCGATCCGCGATCCACAGCTTGATAATCGACTGTCGAGTGACGCCGAACCGACCCGCCTGCTGATCCAGCGCTGTGATCATCCACTCCGGAAAGTCGACGTGGACACGTCGGGCCTGCAAGCGCGGCCGGCTCGCGCGCTCGAAGTCCAGCAGTTCAGTGACCGACTCGCCGCGCTCGAAGCGCTGGTCGAATTCTTCAGCGGTCATAGTACTTTCCTTCATCGTCGTGTGCCCGCCGCACTGAAATGATTCTTATCCTGCCCGCTCTCACCGTGTAAATACCCGTCCACAACTTCCCTCGATACCTGGCGATGATCGCCCACCGTGGCTCATCACGGACCCGCGCAGGAATCACCAAACATCGATCGTCCAACCACAATTTCTGGGCGCTCTCAAAATCGATGCCGTGCTTCTGCAGGTTCGAGTGGCTTTTTGCCGGATCATACTCAAACTCCACGGAATAGAATTTATACCAATCCGCCCCAGCGAAACAAGGCGGTTATCTACAACTCGGCTTTTTTGCTAGCCTGCAAAAGATCAAACGCTGGGTTACAACGGTCGAAAAGTTCGACGCCAGAACCCAGCGCTGGGCGAGGACCAACCACGGAATGAACACCGAGACCGCCGACCACTGGATCAAGCGCCAGCTCAAGGCGCCAGCCTACTTGCGTTTCCTCGACGACACCTTTTACTTTGCTGATACGCGACAGCAGCTGGAGCGCTGGCGACCGCGCATCGCCGAGTGGCTGATGCGCGAGCGCGGTCTCCGGCTCAAGCATCCGCAAGCGCCGATCCTTTCGTGCCATGGTCACCTCGACGCCCTCGGCTACAGCATTCGACGCGAAGGCATCAACTGCCTCAAGCGTCCCTTGCGCCGCCTGCACCGGCGCATCCGGCAGCACCTTGCCGGCACGCTCGAAGTCGAGCTCGAACGTTCAATCGCCTCCAGCGTGGGCATCATCCTCTTCTGACCCGGCAGCCGCGGCCGTGATGGCCGGAGAGTTGCCGCGTGAAGGCCGTGAGCGGCGAGAACTGCCGGCTTTTGGCTCAGATCCGGCCAAGTTGCGTCATCGCGCCTGGTTTTGCGGCTGATGAGGCCGGGGCACGTCCACCGGGGCAGCCAGCGGCCGTGGGGGCTGGCGGTGGCTGCCCGCGAGCAGCAGCTGGAAGACCTCGTCGTACAGCGCGGCCAGATCCAGCGGGCGGACACCTTGGGTCCACAGCTCCGCGAGCAGGGTCAGGTAGAGCGGGATGCCCGCGAGGTCGCGCAGCCCGCGGACGCCCATGAGATGCACCAGCGCGGCACTGGCCTCGGTTTGCGCGTCGTCGCGGCCGGCATGGCGGAACCAGTTCTCGAGGAACTCCTGCTGCCGTGGTAAGTCGAGGGGCAGCAGGTCGAGGCGCGGCAGCTCGTTGAGCGCATCACCACGGCCGATCGGCCGGCTGCTCACCACCATCCGGCAGCTCGACCAAGCCGGGTCCTCGGTGAGAGCGTTGAGCAGGCGGTGGACGCCGACCCGGCGTTCGCGGCGGACCTCGTCGTAGCCGTCGAGCAGGAGCAGCAGCTGGCCTTCACGTCCGGCCGCGGCGAGCGCGCCTTGCACCCGCTCGGCGCCGGGCAAGCCGTCGGTGACGTGGTGGAGCAACTCCTGCCCGGCGTCGACGAGGCGGGCCAGCGACACGAACACCGGCACGCACGCGGGCGGCGCTGCGCTGGCCAGGCGCGCGGCCAGGTGGCGCAGCAAGGTGGTCTTGCCCGCGCCGGGCGGACCTTCGAGCAGCCAGCGGCCCTGGTTCCAGGCCGGTTCACCGCGGGGCAGCGCGAGCACAGCATCCAGCGTCGTCGGCTGACCGAGCAGCGCATGCTTGGCGCTGTCCAGCCCGCGCACGGAGGCGTCCATGGCCGCACGCACCTGCACTTGCACCCAGGCTTGCTCGATCAAGCGGAGCTCCGCCGGACGGTCGAAATGGTCGCCCAGACGGCGGTGCTCCGCGACCACTTGCCTGCACCAGAGGGCGAGCGGGTCTTGCGGCAGGGCGGAGGGCTGGCTCGTTCGTGGCGTGGCTTTGGGGTCGCGCTGGGGCCGGTGGCCGAAAGCGCTGGCCTGCAGCTCCTGAACCGCTTTCCCAATTCCTTGAGCGACGTCGAGCCATGCCTTATCCCGGTTGCGCCACTCGGTCACTGGCTTGCCGTCTTGAGGCAGGGCCTGGAGCTTGCCAAACGGTAAATCCTGCCAGGTGCAGGGACGCAGGATGATCGGGATGACGCGCGCTTCTCCTCGGTGGTGCCGCGCGAGCGCACGCCCCATCTCGACGTCCCAGCAATAGTCGGAATCGACGAAGTCGGGTGAAACCAGGAGCAGGATCACGGGGGCCGAATCGAGCTTGCGCAGCAGTTCCGTTTCCCATTCGGCACCCGCAGCGATATCGCGATCGCTCCAGGTCGTGACCAGCCCTTGCCGTTTGGGTGCAGAAAGCTGCTTGAGGAGCGCTACACGATGCTTCTTGTCCGCATGCGAGTAAGAGATGAACACGTCGATCGCAGGTACACCCTCGCGAAGCATCCGCGAAGTATAGCGGTTGACCCGCTCGAAGTTGCCAAATGACGGCAATTCATGCCGACGTCCGCCGGCTGCGCAGGTTCTCGCCGTCCATCACCGCCTTATCCTTCGGCCAAGAGGTTTCTGCGGAGCTCCGGTGCGCTCCGGCGTGCCGATGAACTGCTTGGCTATCCTGCCAAGTCAGCCGCAAAACCAGTGAAGCAGCGCACGTAGGGTGGGCGTCAGCCCACCGTTCTTCCGCTCCAGGTGG
>CAZCOV010000431.1:0-4726 GCA_964499975.1 uncultured Thermoanaerobaculia bacterium | reverse complement strand
TTTCCCGCAATTGGGGTTCGTCTATGGTTGGGAGACTTTGCCGTTCGGCATCAACGGGGGTTATTACTTTGCCCGGCTGAACTACCGCTTCCACCATGGCTGAGCCGGACTTCGACGTCATAGTGCAGGATACGGGGAGATGCTTCGCCCGCGGTCGCAACTGCCAGCTGCAGTGGACCGAGCGGCAGATCGTCGCGGGAGAGCAGCAAGACCAACGAGCCGCTAGGGCCAGGGCGCAGTTCCTCGAAGCGCCACAGCTCTTGTTCGCCCTGCCGCGCCGCGACCGAGAAGCTGCCCGAGTTCGCTCTGGAGACCAGCAGTTCGAGGACCACTGCAGCGCCGGCTGGCGGCTGCGCGATCGTCGGGAGGGAAACTGGAGCCGCAGGGTTGTCGCGCAAGCGGAGATCCGCGGTCGGCGTCAGGGTGTAGAGCTCGGCCGTGGTGGGCCGTGGCAGTGAACTTTTAGCCACAAGTTCAGCTGCGGCAGCCCGTGCTTGCCGTGCTTGCTGCGCGCTCCAAAACCAACCGCTCGCGGCCACGAGCGCCAGGGAGGCGGCCAAGGCGAGCCAGGGGCTGAGCCGCCGGGGCTCTGCGGGAAGCTCGTTTGCCCGCGGCACGTTTGCCCACGGCACGTTTGCCCGCGGCACGTTTGCCTGCGGTACCCCGGTCGAGCGCACCAATGCCAGCTCGGCAGCGCATTGCGGACACTGCGCCAAGTGCTCGCGGATCAGCTCCTGCCGGGGGTCTTGGGCAAACCGTCCGAGCGCGTGGTCGACGATCACCTCCGCGGGCAAGTGCCCGGCATGGAACGCCCAGGCCAGCTGGGTCTCGCGCAGTTCTTCCTGGCAAGCGTCACAGCGCTCGAGGTGATCCTGCACTTGCTGGGCCTCTCCGGGTTCGAGGGTGCGGTTCAGCCACCAAGGCAAGCGCTCGACAACTTGTTGGCAGTCCATTTGTTGGCAGTCCATGGTCAGATTTTACCCCGAACCGGCTGCGTACTGCTTCCACCCTTGGGCGACCTTCTGCCGACAGCGCAAGACCCGGACCCGGAGCGTGCCCTCCGACACCTTAAGGGCGCGACTCATCTCGCGATAAGTCTTGCCAGCAAGAATCATCCGCCAAAGTTTCAGGCATTCTGGCCCAAGATCTTTGAGCAGTCGGCGCAACCCCGCCTTCGTTTCGTTCGCCAGCACCCGAGCGAGAGGCGAAGGCTGCGGATCCACCAGCTCCGTCAAGCCTTCGACGGGCTCTTCGAGTCGTTTTTCTCGCATCCAGTTCAAGCAGGTGTTGTTGGCCATCCGCCACAAAAAGGTTTTGAGCTGGGCTTCGCCGCGGAAAGACCCACGGCTGAGCAGCAAGGTGGTTTTCAGCAACAATTCTTGGAGGGCGTCTTCGGTTGGCATCTGGATGCGGCCGCGGTATCTCCGCACGACTGCTTTGAGCCAGGACTTGATTTCGGCGATGGCTGCTGGCTCCCCCCGCAAGAACGCCGCGCTCAGCTCGAGCTCTTCGGAGCTGGGCTGCGCTGGTTCACCCCGGGGCTTAAACGATAGGGGAGGTCCAGTCATCATTGCGGATCTCCGCTCAAAACAAAGCCCGCCCAGTGCCAGGGATGGGCGAGCGTTGGATCGTGGAGCAACTCGAGCTGGGCTTGCTGCAGGGCCTCGTCACGCGGTCGACCAGCGGCCAGCAGTCGGTAGAACCGTGGCATGAGCGCGCTGGTGGCCGCATCGCCTACCCGCCACAAGGACGCGAGCACCGAGCGCGCGCCAGCAAACTGGAAAGCGCGGGTCAGGCTCAGCAGCCCTTCGCCGCCAAAGCTCTTGCCCAAGCCGGTCTCGCAGGCTGACAGAGTGACCAGCTCGGCTTGCAGTCGCACCTGCTCAAAAATTTCCCAGATCTGGAGAAAACCATTGTCCTGCCCTTCGCGCCAAGGTTGGGGGATGGAGAGCACCAAGCCCGAGTCGAGCGGGGAGCGCGGGTCGATCCAGCTGTGGCAAGCAAAGTGGAGGTGGGTCGCGTTTTGGGTGCCAGCCGCCTTGGCCTGCTCTTCGGTGGCGGCTGCGCCGAGCAAGACTTGCGCCCGGCCCCCGTAGATCTGTTGCAGTTGCAGAACTTCCGTGCGGGTTTCGGGCAATGGGGCCAGCTGGAACCCCTGGTGGGTGGCAGCGCGCAGCTGGGGCTCGGCCGCTGGCTCGCCGTGGATCTCAGGGTATTGCGGATCGCCAAAAGCCACCAGCTGCATCGCGGATGGACCGGATGGAGGGTGTCGCGCTCTGAGCTGCGCGAACACAGTGGCCGAAGCCACCACCGTCAAGGGCTTTGCTTCGACCAAGAACGTATCGGCTTGCTGGAGATCCGCGAGGGCGGCAAAAGGCAGGACGTGCAGCGGGCCATCTGGGGCGATGAGCAGGCGTTTGGCCCGCGCGACTTGCGCTGCGACCGGTTGGAGCAACAGCTCGCTCAACTGCTGTCCTGCGAACTGCAGTCGGGCCAACCGGGGATCCAGGCGTCCTTGTTCGAGGACAGCCCGAAAGCCCTCAACCGCTTCTTTCAGCGCAGCTTCATTCGCCAGCAGCGTGAAAACGGCAAACTCGTCGCGTCCTGGTCCGACCGCAAACAGGTGGCTTTTTTCTGGGCCAACCACGTAAGAGAGGAGCAGAGTTCCGGGGGGGAGAACCGTGCGGGTGGCGGGCAAGTCGAGGACCTGAGCGCTGCTCAGTGCGGCGAGCTGCGGCGCAGCCGCACGGACCTGGGCTGCCACGCTTTCCTGTTCTTGCCGCAGGGCAGCGAGTTTTGTCGCCAGCTGTTCTCGCTGAACATCGGTGGAGTCCAACAGCTCACCAGCCAGGCGGTCGTAGCGGGTGTTGAGGCGTCGGCGTTCGCGTTCGAGCGGTTCCGGCAGATCCTTCGCGAAGACCAGGTCGCGGGTCGCAAGCAGCGCGAGAAAGCTCCGCGCTCGCCAGCGTTCGAGCACGTGAAACGCTTCCTCTGGGCGTCCTTTCGCGAGCAAGAATTCGAGGAAATCGCGATAGATGGGGTCGTGCGCGGCGCGAAATCCTGCTTGCGCTGTCGGCCCACCGCCGAGCTGTCCTTGCTGGCGATCGAGGGCGGCGAGGGCGCGAGCAAAAAGCGCGTGAGCTGCTTCAGGACGGGTGGGTTGCAGGACCCGGGCCAGCTGATGGCAAGAGTCCGCGAGTTGGGCGCTATCTGGAGCCCAGCGTTCGCGCAGGGTCAAAGCCTGGCGCAGCCAGGACTCAGCAGCGGCGTGGTTCTTCTGCTTCACCGCCAAAAGACCGAGTTGGTGCAGGGTGTAGGCGACAAAGAGGCTGGTTTCTCCGCTCGCTTGCTGGCGATTCAAGGCTTCGTGGTAGTAGGCCTCTGCTGCGGCAAGATCCCCCCGCTCGCCCATGACCATGCCGAGGTGGGTCAATAACAAAATGGAGGCGGCGGGTTCCTGAGGTGCCAGCCGTTGCTGAATTTTCAGCGCGCGTTGGTAGAAATCCTCAGCCGTTTCGAGATCTCCCTGATACAAGCTGACATCCCCAAGATTGGCCAGACTCCAGGCAACGTTAGGACCGTCGGGCTGCAGGGCTTCATAGAGGGTTAGTGCGCGGCGGTGGTAGGCAGCGGCCACTTCCCAGTCCTGACGGTAGAAGGCCACGGCGCCCAATCCCGAGTAGCTCCCCGCGGCAATTTCCCTGGCGTCAAAAAGCTCTGGGTCGGCTTTCTCGGTCAAGGCAAGGGTGCGGCGGAACAGGTCCTCAGCGCCCACCAGGTGACCGCGGAGCTGAGCGATGTTGCCGAGTGCCGCGAGCGTGGAAGCATGGTTCACGCTTCCGGGCGCTAGGCGTTCGCGCAGCTTCAAGGCGCGTTGATGCCGCGTCTCGGCCTGAGCCAGATCACCACGATCCTGAGCCAGGTTGCCCAGGTTGTCCAAAGTCAGAGCGAGGCTGAGGCTTTCCGGCTCCAGGGTTTCAGTGATCGTCAGGCTGCGTTGGAGCAGCCGCTCGGCCGTCGCAAGGTCGCCGAAGCGACGGGCCACGATGCCCAGATTGTTCAGCGTTTGGTCGGTGATCCAACTCATGGGTGCGCGAGTTTCGCTCAGCTCCAACGCTTCTTCGAACCGGATCTTGGCAGCAGCGAATTGCCCCATTTTTGCTTGGGCGACGCCTAACTTGTTGAGGGCATGGGCTACGCTCAGACTCTGTGGGTGGCGCTGGCGGCGGTATTCCAGGGCTTGGGTATAACGCTCGACCGCGAGCGCAAAATCGCCGTGGTCCTCAGCGAGCTGCCCGCCCGCAATCGCCAGCAGAGCCACGACTGCAAGGCGTCCAGACCGTTCAGCCGTGCGGAGCGCTGCAGTGGCCATCTGCTCGGCAGCTTCCCAACTGCCGAGCTCTTGGTGAGACTTGGCAATCCGGCTCAGCAACCAGCTCGCCAGCTCGTGATCGCCCCGCGCTGCGAGGCGGGTCGCCAGTTGCTGCCAGTGCGCCAGCCCTTCGCTTTGGCGTCCGCTCTTGAGCGCGGTTGCCCCCAACTCGTAAGTGGCCAGCTCATCGGCAGCGAAACGGGGACGAGCTTCGAGTTTCCAGGACCGGAGCGGCATGGTGACCTGGTGGCGTCCGCCCGCACGCCACAGCACCAACTCGACTCTGCCCAGCGGCGCGTGCTCTTCTGCGACCAGCTGCAAATCAAAGGGCGAGCTAACCTCCCCACCTTGTGC
>CAZCOV010000430.1:2434-4728 GCA_964499975.1 uncultured Thermoanaerobaculia bacterium | reverse complement strand
CAACGCGAACTACAGCGGGCGCGAGCTGCCCGCTGCGCTGAGCCGGGTGCAACTCTATGACGTGCTCGCCCCCCAGTGGATGATCGCCGAAGCAGGGACAGCCGCCCCTATGTGGGTCCTGCCCCAAGCGCGGCTCGAGGAGCCGGAGCCGATCTCGGACCGCGACTTGGCGGTCTTTTCTTTGCCCGAGCCTGCCGCATTTTCTCCGCGGTCCCTAGCAGCAGAGCCGGCCGCGGTGGGGGAGCCGATCTGGTTGGCGGTCAGCCCTCGCGAACAAGGAGGGCAGGGCATGCTCCGCGCGGTGGTGGTCGAGAGCAGCGCGCGGACCCTTGTTTTTCGTTTTGCTGACCAGTCGTCCAAGGTCCGCGCGGCGAGTGGCGCACCCCTCCTCAACCTTCGCGGTGAGGTAGCAGGGATCAACATCGGGGGTGGGCGCTTTGGTGGAGAGGCCTTCGGCCACGGCAACCCCGCCGCAAGCATCCGGCGTCACCTCGCTGCGGGGGGTGAGCCCTGAGAGCCGAAGACCTGGCTCAAACATCTCAGCTCAACAACCTGGACAGCGTCGCCGGCTATTACTCGTTGGGCGAAGAGATCTGGCAGCAAACGAACGGCGAGGTCGCCGCTTTTGTTCACTGTGTGGGCACCGCAGCTTCTTCGCGGGGAGTGGCCACCGTGCTGAAACGCTACCGGCCGAGCATCAAGATTGTGGCAGTCGAACCCGCAAACGCGCTTGAGCTGAGCCCGGGAGGCAGCGCGTAGCCCGCAGGTCAGGGCGCACGCCGCCGCAGATAGCGCTGCCGTCGGGGATCAGCCAGGGAGTTCGCGGAGACTCCGAGAGCTGGCCGCATGCTGGCCGCAGGGGTCTGTCCGCGCGGTTTTCAAAGTCCGATAAGATATATTATGTCAACTAAAACCACCGAAAGGCCGCCTCAACATCTCGACGGCCCCCAAAGGATGGCGGACCGCACCAGCACGCACTAGCACGCCTCAGCACGCCCTGATTCAGGGGCGGCTCCTGCTGCTCTCACCCGAGCGTGGTCAAATCAAGCGGCTGAGGATCGGAGATCGTTGAGGATCTGTTCGAGCACAGTGATCAACTGATCCTTGGTCACTGCGCTCTGCCGGAATTTGAGGGAGAGGTTGAAGCTCTTGTCAGGCGGACGGAAGTTGAAGGTAAAGGGCTTGCGTCGCTGGGGTTGCCCAGGCTTGGCGCCGCGTTGCTGACGCCTGAGATCATCACGATTGAGCCCCCGGCGGTTGACTTCTTCCAGCAAGCGGATCCGCTCGTCCTCTTGCTCGACTTTGAGCACTTCCAGCAGCAAGGACTTGCTCTGGATGCCCAGGGCTTGGGCGGTTTCGCGGACTCGATGCGACATCTGCAACAAGGCCAGGCCTTCGGTGATGACCGTGCGCGACTTCCCCACAGCCTCGGCAATGGCTTCATGGGTATAGTCAAAGCGCTCGGCCAGCGCCCGATAGCCTTCAGCTTCTTCGAAAGGCGTCAGGTCTTTGCGCTGAAGGTTCTCGATCAGCGCGATCTCGAGGGCTTCCTCCTCGGTAACGTCCATCTCGATTACCGGCACTTCGAGCAGACCCGCTTCCATCGCAGCGCGGTAGCGTCGCTCACCGCTGATGATCAGGAAAGCGCGCGTTGAGGTCTCGGTGCGGGATGGCCGGACCAAAAGGGGTTCGAGAATGCCTTTCTCCCGGATCGAGGCCACCAGTTCGGAAAGGTCCCCCATGGTGGTCCGCGGCTGCTTAGGGTCTGGCTCTAAAGCCGAGAGCGGAATCATCTTCCCGATCGGGACTTCGTTGCGAACCGTCAATTCTTCAACGAAGTGGCTGTTGTGCCGCATCCGGACTTGCTCAGGAAGTCCACGCTTCTTGGCCATGGAGCGGGCGGCAGCAGCAGATGTGGCAGCTTCAGACACGGCTCAGAACCTCTTCGGAGAGTTTGTAGTACTCGAAAGCGCCGGACGATTGCGGGGCAAAGCTGAAGATCGACTCTTTGTAGGCTGGGCTCTCCTCCAGACGGACGCTCTTGCTGATCACCGTTTCAAAGACCCGGTCGCCGAAGACTTTGAAGATCTCCTGCTGGATATCGCGCGACAGCAGGGTTCGCTTGTCATGCAAGGTGATCAAGGCGCCGAGGATTTGCAGGTTGGGGTTAGCCCGCAGCTTGATCTTGTCGACGAGGCTGATCTCTCCGACCTTCACGTTGCAGGCGAGGTTAGCGAGCACGAGATTTTCTAGGCGGTCAGTCCCGCCGTTGGCGGTAGCGACCAAGTGCTCGC
>CAZCOV010000430.1:0-2424 GCA_964499975.1 uncultured Thermoanaerobaculia bacterium | reverse complement strand
TGATCTTGTCGATGGTCTCGATCAAATCGTCAGTACCTTCCAAAGCAAAGTAGCTCGACTGGATCGGGATCAAGACGTGGGTGGCCGCGACCAGCGCATTGACTGTGATGATTCCCAAGGTGGGTGGCGTGTCGATGATCACATAGTCGAAGTCGCTATGCACCGCATCGAGCTCATCCTTGAGTCGGAAATGGCTATCGAGCTCGCCGAGCAGTTTGGCCTCGATCTTGGCCAGCGCAATCCCCGACGGAACCAGCGAGAGGTTGGAAATCTTGGGCGTGGGAATGATGATGTCGCGCAGGTGAAGACCGTCTTCGGTCAAAGCATCGTAGATCGTGTGCTTGACCGAGTGCGCGTCCAAGAAGGACATAGTGCTGTTGGCTTGCGGGTCCATGTCGACCAAAAGGATCCTGAATCCCTTCGCAGCCAAGGCCGCCGAAAGGTTGATCGCCGTGGTCGTCTTCCCCACTCCGCCTTTCTGATTGGTGATCGCGATAATCATGGGCGAGTCGGAGTGTATGCAAGAGCCATAGGGTCGGTCAAGAGGGCCGCGACGCAGATTTGCTGGCGTGCTTGCTGGTTTGCTTGCTGGTTGGCCCGCTGGCTGGCCCGCAAGTCGGTGTGCTGATCATGACCGTTCAACAATGAAGTTGTGTCGGCGCGCCGACATTTAGCGTAACTGTTGGCATTAATAGAGTTATCCGCCGTTATGCTGCGTTATACGCTACATCGTGTATTTGCCGAGATCCTCAGGATCGACTTCTTCCAGCCACTGCTTGAGGCGGTCTTCGTCGCGCAGGCGATCGGTCAGGTCAGTGACTTGGGCTTTGGCAAAGACCTCGGTAGCGGCATAAATCGGCGCTTCGAAGCGCAAGGCGAGGGCGATGGCATCGCTCGGCCGTGCATCCACGATCTTCGCTCCCCCACTGTCTTCCAGCACGATCTGCGCAAAAAAGGTGTTGTCTTGCAAGTCCGTGATGATGATCCGCTTGAGCCGCGCGTTGAGGTGAAACAGCAAGCTGGCCATCAAATCATGGGTCAGGGGACGGGGGGGCTCGATGCCGTCCAGCTTGAAGGCGATGGCATTGGCTTCAAACAGTCCGATCCAGATCGGCAGGAATTTGTTCCCGGTCAACTCGCGGAGGACCACGATGGGAGTGTTGGGGGTCGAGGGGTCGATGATCAGCCCCTTGACCTCCAGCTGAATGCGCTCGCCTGAGTATTCGCCTTGGGTGAGTTCGTCGTGGGGTTCCATGGCTGTATTGTCCGCTCATTGATAGTAGAGGTCAAGCCAAAAGCGGTCAGCGAACTTGTGCCCAACCAGCTGCATACACGCTATCGCGAACTGCGAGATATCCAGGATAGCGCTGGCGCGCAGCCAGCACTGCGTTGGGGTCGATCTGGGCCACGGTGATGGGCTCCGTGGACTCGGCGAGCACTTCACCGTCTGGGCTGATCACCACCGATGGCCCCCCAAACTCGATCCCGAGTTCCCAGCCGGGACGGTTGACGGAAGCGACGTACAGGGCTGCAGTCATGGCGGTCGCGCGCAGGACTAGCAACCATCGATCATAGGTTGCAGCTTCGGTTGCGCGCGGCACCAGGACTGCTAGCGCGCCTTGGGCGGCCAGCAAATAAGCGCCGGTTGGACGGTTGATGTCAGAGCAGAGCTGGATCCCCAGAGGAAGGCCCAAGCCAGCAAAGGGTTGCGGGGGATCGCTCGCGGCTTGGTAGTGATCCCCCTCCCAAAAGCCTTCCTCGGCGGGCAGGTGCAATTTGTCATAGGTCGCGACCAGTTTGCCCTGGCGGTTGAAAGCAAGAGCTCGATTGAGCCGTCCTCCGCTGAACGTGCGGACGATGGCACCGCCGATCAGCCCCAGCCCATGCCGCTGAGCGGCAACTGACAGATATTGGTGACGTGGTCCGCCCGGATCTTCCGCAGACTCCGGGGAGCAGGTCCGGCTGGCGGGGTACCAGGGATCGAGCGCGAGCTCGGGCAAAACCGCGAGCTCGGCTCCCCGTCCCTTGGCTTCCTGCAACAAGGTGTCGAGCTGATCGCGCTCAGTCGGGGTAGGAAAGACCGCACGGATCAACGCCACGGTCAACGATGGACTCGGGCTCATAGCGCACTTTCACCTAGCTGGGATTCCGCACTCTCGCCGATGCCGAGAATCGTCAGGCCTTGCTCAAACACCACGTCGACCGGGATGGCAACGTGAGTCAGCCGATCGAGGTCGTGGGCCAAGGTCTCCCCCACTTTCCCATAGCGTTCGACCAGGGCAGCAACTCCCACGTCATCGCCGTCGCCCTGGAGGCGCAAAATCTTTTCGCTGAGGGCCTGGACTGCAGCTTGCGTCTTAGCCGGGTCAACGCGATAGGTCCCGTCGGCCGGGTTGCGTGAGAATGCGCCCATTTCTTGGAAAA